>DASUPK010000114.1:0-4390 GCA_036276255.1 Solirubrobacterales bacterium | reverse complement strand
GCGGCCACCGCGGCGATCTCCTCCACCTCCGCCAGCTTCTCGCGCGGCACCAGCATCCGCGTGTGCGCGCTGCAGGTCTGACCGGAGTTGAGGTAGCAGTTGGCGACCCCGTACCCGACGGCGGTCCTCAGGTCCGCGTCGTCGAGGATCACGTTCGCGGACTTGCCGCCGAGCTCGAGCGCGACCCGCTTGACGGTCTGCGAGGCCACCTCCGAGACACGCCGGCCGGCACGGGTCGAGCCCGTGAAGGAGACCATGTCCACGGCGTCGCTGGCCGCGATCGCCTCGCCCACGACCGGGCCGAAGCCGGTGACCAGGTTGAAGACCCCGGCCGGCAGGTCGAGCGAGTCGATGATCTCGGCGAGGATGAACGAAGTCAGCGGCGTCACCTCACTCGGCTTCACCACCACCGAGCAGCCCGCGGTCAGGGCCGGGCCGACCTTGGCGCAGATCTGGTGGAGCGGGTAGTTCCACGGCGTGATGCAGCCGACCACGCCGACGGGCTCGCGCACGATCAGCGAGTTGCCGATCTGCTCCTCCCAGGCGACCTCCGACGCGACCTGGGCCATCGAGGCGAAGTCCATCGCCGGCAGACCGGCCTGGATCTGCCGCGCCAGCGGCAGCGGCATCCCGACCTCGGCGGCCACGAGGGCCGCGATCTCCTCCGCGCGCTCGGCGAGCGCCGCGCTGATCGCCGTGCAGGCGTTGACCCGCTGCTCGACCGGCACCTGCCGCCAAGCCTCGAAGCCCGCCCGCGCCGACGCCACCCCCCGATCCACATCCTCAGGGGTCCCCTCGGGGACCCGCCCGATCACCTGCTCGGTGGTCGAGTCGATCACCTCGATCGAGCCGTCTCCCGACGGCTCCACCCACTCGCCGCCGATGTAGAGGCGGTCGCGGACGATCTCGTCGGTGGGGTGCCCGACCTGGGCGGGAGCAGCGGTCTCGGTAGCCAAGTTGATTCCTCCTGTTTCGAAGTTTGCTCAGGCCGGCTGTGCGGCTTCGGTCTGCTTCGCCTCGCCGGCCGCGCCGGCCTCGTCGGCGATCGCCTCGGCGGTGCGGTGTGCGAGGGCCATGATCGAGATCATCGGATTGGTCCCCGACGAGGTCGGGAAGGCGCTGCCGTCCCCGACCCAGACGCCCTTGGTGTCGTGCAGCTCGCCGAACGGGCCGGCGACCGATGTCTCCGGGTCGGCGCCCATGCGGCAGGTGCCCATCTGGTGAGCGCTGAAGAGCTTGTGGCCACCGGCGCGGAACGGGATCCGCTGGACACCGGCGATGAACGCGTCGAGGTCGTCCCCGCGACGCCAGGTGGGCGCCCCCTCCGCCAGCGGCCCGATCTGGTGCGCCCCGGCCGCCTCATGCAGCCGGATCTGGACCTCGATGCCCTTCTTCAGGTTCTCGAGGTCGAGCGGATCGGTGACCGCGTACAGCGGGACCGCCTCGCCGTTGGCGTCGACGCCGACCTGCCCGGCACCCCGGTCGCGGGTGAGCGAGATGAACGTCCCGGTGAACCGGAATTCCTCCATCCGCTGCTTGTGGTCCGCGCCCGAGATCCAGGGCGTGGCCGAGCCGATCAGCCCCGGCGCGTACTGGGCGGTCTCGATCAGGAAGCCATAGCCCTCGCCCGTGTCGGCGAACTCGTCGCAGAGGCCCGCCTGGGGCGGCCCCCACCAGGCCTCCTGGTCGGTGCCGTAGGCCGCGCCGACGACGCTCGAAGGGTGCAGCCGCAGGTTCTGCCCAACTGCGGGCCCTCCGATGGCCGAGCGGAGCAGCAGCGCCGGCGACTCCAGCGAGCCGCACGCGACCACGACGCGGGGCGCCTTCACGGTCACCTTGGCGCCGCGGCCGTCCGGCGTCTGCCAGACCGCCTCGACGCCGCTCGCGCGGCCGCCCTCGGTGAGCACCTTGGTGGCGCGCGTGAAGGTCAGGAACCGCGCCCCATGCTCCTGTGCGTCGGCAAGCCAGGTGCGATCGGCGCTGCGCTTGCTCCCCGATTGGTCGCCGAAGCCGAGATAGCCGGCCTGCTCGGGCGAGTAGCTCTCGGGATCGGTGTTGCGAACGATCGTCTCGAAGCTCCAGCCCAGCGTCTCAGCTCCCTCGCGCAGCCTCTGCTGGGTCCCGTTCAGGTCGCTGCAGGCATCGTTGGCGGTGATCCGCTCCCACACGGCGTCCAGGTGCCGGTCGTACCCGGACCCGTCGACACCCTCGAGGCCGTGCTCCCCCGCCCACTGGTCACGAACCCAGGGACGGGTGCGCAGGCAGTTGGTCCAGTTGATGGTCGTGCCGCCACCGAGCGTGGTGCCGGCAACCAGGCTGACGTTGCCGTCGGCGGTCGGGTTGGGCCCGCCCCGCCAGAACATCTGCTGGTAGGCGGGGAGCTCGAGCTGGGTGAAGTCCGCCTCGTTGTAGTAGCCCGCGGCCTCCAGCACGATCACGTCGAGGCCGCGCGACGCGAGGACCGCCGCGATCACAGATCCGCCCGAGCCGGATCCGACGATGCAGACGTCCGCCTCCAGCGTCTCCTCGGCTCCCGACGGCTCGTGGATCTTCAGCGGCTTCTCCACCTGTGGCGGCGCTGAGATCGGTCCCGGGTACCGGAAGGTCTTCCAGTTCGGGTTCTGGCCGCTCTGCGGATCGGGCGCGCCGTAGTGGAGGAAGAGCGTCATCCCGATCAGTGCGGCGATGCCGGCGGCGGCGCGCGGGTCAGCGAGGGCCGTGTTGCGCAGAATCTGCTCCCTCGACTCCTGGGAGGGAGCCCGGGTGATCCCCTGGCCGCCGAGCGCGTCGAGCAGCATCAGCAGCCCGCCCTGGAGCTCGGGATCCGGGATCTCCGAGATCAGTTGCGCGGCGCCGGCGTCGACGCCGATGTCGCTCGCCTGGCGGCCCCAGAGACCCTCCGGGTCGCGATCGCGCGGCAGCGAGGGCACGACCGTGTCGCAGACCGCTGTCAGGATCGCCAGCTGCGCGTCGCTGAGCACGGTTCCCGCTTCCTCTCCGGAGCCCATCGCTCAGGGACTCTAGTACGTCGGACTGGCTGGCTGGCCAATCGGCATCGCCTCAGGCGCTATCCCCGATGCAGCTTGATCTTGCGGAACTCGCTCATGGGACTGCCACCAATCGGAGTAAAGGTGATCCTCGGGTTCACCGCCACCTTGCCATTTCGGGACAGCCTGCGCTTCTTGGCGCCCTTGGCCTTGATCGTCAGCTTCACGGTCCCGGCCGAGGGAACCTGCTTGGCAGCGACCGCTTCAGGTGAGGAGGCCTTGGCTCCTCCACCCGATACGGTGAGCACGCCCGGGTTCGGCACGTTCACGGCCAGCTTCGCCGTCCCGTTCGCCTTGCTCTTCAGCTTTCCAAGCGTGAACTCGCTGGTCGGCGTGATCTCGGCCGAGATGTTGACGCGCTGATCGTGGGTCGAATCGCGAAAGAAGTCCCCCACGGCCCCATCGCTGAGATCCCCGGGGCCATAGTCGTACGCCTCGCCGGTCGCGAAGAACGTGCACGCGCCCGCTTGGCCGTCGAAGTGGGACCCGAGCAGATCACCCGGCCGCAAGAGGAGGCTCCGGGCGAACCGGTTCAGGCCCGCCTGCAGCTGATGTGGCCCCTCGTGCGAGATGACCCGGTACGAAGGTGTGTCGCTCACCTTGCGGAAGATCTTCAGGCTCATCTGCTGACCCGCCTGCGACGTCGCGTTCGTGCTCCAGGACGTCAGCGTCCACGAGGCGATGCCGCCGCTCGCGGGGACCACATAGGGCGCACCCGAGTTCACAGTGGGCTGCACGAAGTCGGCCACAACCACGCCGCTGCACTCGTTGAACGGACTGGGCGCGACCTGGCCGATGGTGACCGCGGAGGCAGTCTCCACGCTCAGGGTCAAGATCATTCCGGCGAGGCATGCGATCAACCCCGCCCGGCGGCGTGTGTCTGGACGAGACACGCCTTCGAATCTATCGCCAGAGCGATCTTGTAGCTAGGTCAGCACGAAGTAATCGCGGTGCACCGCCTCCTCGGAGGCGTGTGGCAGCAGCTCGCGGACCTCGTCGGTGCGCATTCCCTTGATCCTCTGGAGCTCACCGGCGGAGTAGTTGACGATGCCCTTGCCGATCGTGGCGCCATCGATGACCACCTCGACGGCGTCCCCCGCGTCAAACTCGCCCTCCACGTCCGTGATACCGACCGGCAGCAGGCTGCTCCCGCTCTCGCGCAGAACGCGAGCCGCTCCGTCATCGACCCGCAGCTTCCCGTGGGTCGGCTTGGCGTAGCGAAGCCAGAGCTTGAAGCTCGATGCCCGCTGCGGATGCGGGCTGAAGCGCGTCCCCGCGGGCTCGCCGCCCGCGGCCGCCAGCAGCGTGCCGTCGGCGGTACCGGCGCAGATCACCGCGCCGAT
>DASUPK010000113.1:0-2138 GCA_036276255.1 Solirubrobacterales bacterium | reverse complement strand
GCTGCCTACGGCAACGTGGGCTCGTCGATCTACTACGCCCTGGGCGTCACCGCCGCCTTCGCTCTCGGCCTGACGCCGGTCGCGTTCGTGATCGCCGGCCTGATCTTCACTGCCACGGCGGCCACCTATGCCGAGGCGACCGTGATGTTCCCCGAGGCCGGCGGCTCGGCGAGCTTCGCGCGCCACGCCTTCAACGAACTGGTCAGCTTCTTCGCGGGCTGGGGCCAGATGCTCAACTACATCATCACCGTCGCGATCTCGGCCTTCTTCGTCCCGCACTACCTGGCCGTGTTCTGGCCCTGGCTCGGGAACTCGCCCGGCGACATCATCGGCGGCGTCGCGGTGATCGTCTTCCTCGCCGCGCTGAACGTGAAGGGGACTCAGGAGTCCACTCGGCTCAACCTGATCCTCGCCATCGCGGATCTCTGCACCCAGGTGATCCTGGTCGTGATCGGCCTGGTCCTGGTCTTCAGCCCCACCATCCTGGTCGACAACGTCCATCTCGGCGTGGCGCCGAGCTGGGGCGACTTCCTGCTCGGGATCGCGGTCGGGATGATCGCCTACACCGGGATCGAGACGATCTCGAACATGTCCGAGGAGGCCACGGACGCCTCGAAGACGATCCCGAAGGGGGTCGGCCTGACGGTCCTAGCCGTGCTCGGGCTCTACGCCCTGCTCCCGCTGATCGCGCTCTCGGCGATGCCGGTCCATCACGTCGGCGGCCACTACTCGACCGACCTCGGGACGAAGTTCGCCGACGACCCGGTCCTCGGCATCGTCGAGAACCTTGGCCTCAGCGGCGGCCTCACGAACATCCTCCGCTACTACGTCGGCGTTCTGGCCGCGGTGATCTTGCTGATCGCCACGAACGCCGGCCTGATCGGCGTGTCCCGGCTGACGTTCTCGATGGGTCACTACCGGCAGCTGCCGGAACGGCTGCGGCAGGTGCACCCGAAGTACCGCACCCCCTACGTCGCGATCCTGACCTTCTCCGGCATCGCGATCGTCACCCTGATCCCGGGCGAGACCAAGCTGCTGGCGACCCTGTACTCGTTCGGGGCGATGCTCTCCTTCACGATCGCCCACCTCTCGGTGATCCGGCTGCGACAGCGATACCCGGACAAGGAGCGGGATTGGAAACCGCCGGGCAGCATCCGAGCGTTCGGCTTCGACCTGCCGCTGACAGCCGTGTTCGGCGGCTTCGGCACGTTCGCTGCCTGGATCGTGGTGATGGCGCTCAATCCGCGCACCCTGTTGATCGGAGCGATCTGGATGGCGCTCGGGCTGTCGATCTACCTGATCTATCGCCGCTCACAGGGCCTCTCGCCCTTCCAGACCCACAAGGTCGTCCTGCCCGAGTCGCTCGGTGTCGAGGAGGTCGAGTACAAGAGCGTCCTGGTCGCCTTCGAGGAGAGCGAGCCGTTCTCGGAGCAGACGATGGTGACGGCGGCCAAGCTGGCATCCAAGAAGCGTCGCGCGATCCACGTGATCTCGGTGGTCATCGTGCCGAGCCATCTGCCGCTCGACGCCTCGCTTGGCGACCAGGAGGAGGCAGCCCGCTCGAAGATCGAGCAGGCGAAGCTGATCGGCGGCATGCGCGTCAGCGGGCACGTCCACCGGGCGCGGCCCAACCAGGCGGGCCACTCGATCGCCGAGGAGGCGCGCGAGCTGGAGGCGAGCGCCCTCGTCATGGGCCTTCGCTACCGCAACGGCGCCCCGCTCTACGGCAAGACGCTGCAGACCGTGCTCGCCGAGCGCCCGTGCCGCGTGATCGTGGTCGGCGAGCCGGAGCGGGCTCGTGATGTGGCGGGCCTCGCCCCCGCGGGCGCCACTGCCTGACGGCTTCGCCATCAGTCGGGACCGCCTCACGGCTTCGCCATCAGATCGCCGCCACAAGCGGCCGCCTTATATAAGTCGCTACGGGCTTCGCCCTCCGCTCCGAAGTGGAGCGGCCTGGTGGCCGCTAGCCTCGCTCGAACATCCTCCGGCGCTCGTAATCCGTCACGACCTTGTCGAACAGGCCCTGCTCGAGCTGGCCGTAGTTGACGTAGTGCTTGTGGACCGCTTCGCCGAAGGCCTTCTTTGCGAAGTCCGACTTCTCCCACTCGGTGACCGCCTCACGGAGCGAGGCGGGGAAC
>DASUPK010000112.1:0-4679 GCA_036276255.1 Solirubrobacterales bacterium | reverse complement strand
CGGGCGCCGTCGAGGATCGCCTCCGACATCGTCGGATGCGGGTGGATGATGCGCTGGAGCTCGGGATAGCCGCCCTCGAGCGCCATCACGTTGCAGATCTCGCTGATCATGTCGCAGGCGATGTTCCCGACGATGTGGGCGCCCAGGATTTCGCCGTACTCGGGGTCGCCGACGATCTTCACCAGCCCGGCGCGGTCGTCGTAGACGACCGAGGCGCCGGCGCCGCCCAGCTTGAACTTGCCGACCTTGATCTGGCGGCCCGTCTCCTTGGCCTGCTCCTCGGTCATGCCGACGCTCGCGACCTGCGGATGGGTGAAAGTCGCACCCGGGACGAGGTCGATGTTGACCGGCTCGGTCTCGTGTCCTGCCGCGACCTCGACGGCGACGACGCCCTCCTCTTCGGCCTTGTGGGCGAGGGCGGGGCCGCGGACGAGGTCGCCGATGGCGAAGATCCCGTCGGCCGAGGTGCGCTGGAACTCGTCAACCTCGATCTGCCCCCGGTCGTTGGTCTTGACGCCGGCGGCATCGAGGTTGAGGGGCTCGGTGTCGGGCTTCCGCCCTCCGGCGATCACCAGGTAGTCCGCCTTGATCTCCCCCTCGCCGGCCTTCACCTTGACCCCGGTCTTCTGTTCGGTGACCGATTCGACCTTGGTCCCGGTCAGCACCTCAATGCCGTCCTTCTTGAACTGGCGCTCGACCACCCGGGCCATGTCCTTGTCCTCGAGCGGAAGGATCTGGTCGAGCATCTCGATCAGGGTCACCTCGACCCCCATGCGCGAGTAGGCGGAGGCGATCTCCGAGCCGGAGGCGCCGGCGCCGGCAATCACCAGGGACTTCGGCATCGAATCGAGCGAGTAGGCGCCCCAGGTGTCGATGACGCGGTCGGAGAAGTCGACTCCCGGGATCGGCATCGCGACCGAGCCGGTGGCGAGCACGATCGCCTTTCCCTGGTGCTCCTCATCGCCGACCTTGACCTTGCCGTTGCCGGCGAGGGAGGCCTCGCCGTGCAGGAACCCGGCCTTGTTCCTGCTCCAGAGGAACTCCACGCCGTCCTCGAGGGTCTTCGAGACCTTCGCCCGGCGCTCCTGAAGTGCCTTCCAGTCGATCTCCGTCTTGCCCGCCTTGATGCCGAGCTCGCCGCCGTCGGCGCTCACGGTGTGGAAGATCTCGGCGGTGTGAAGGACGGTCTTCGCCGGGATGCAGGCGTAGTTGAGACAGCGGCCGCCGGCCTTGTCGCGCTCCACGACCGCGGTCTTCTGGCCGAGCTGCGCTGCCCTGATCGCGGCCACGTATCCCCCGGGCCCGCCTCCGATGACGATCACGTCGTAGTCGGCCATCGATTCGACTCTATAGGAGGGGCTAATCCGCCCCGGGTGGTTCCGGCATCTGAATGCGGGCCATCGCGCGGATCATGAAGTAGAAGAGCGTCCCCGAGCCGGCGAGCAGCAACGTTGTGCCGACCGCCTGGAGCACGGAGGTGACGACGACCAGCCCGAACGCGCTCGCGAGCATCACGAGCAGCAGAACTGTCTGGAAGCCGAGCACCGCCCAGTAGCGGGCGCGCCACATGCCGATCGTCATCGCCCAGAGGACGATGCCGAAGACGATGATCGGCACCGGCTTGATGTGCCGGCCACCGGCGTCCACGCCGGCGATGGCGAGGCCGGCCGAGACGGTGAAGATGATCGCGAGCACCGCCGATGCCACCGCCCCCACGGTGACCGCGGTCGGGCGCTCCCCCTCCTCGAGCGGCTCGAGCTTGGCCCTGGCCTCCTCGTTGCGCTCCTCGTAGCGGCGGGACATCCTCTCCTGGAAGGTCTCGGTCGGCGCCCCGTTCGAGGCGGCCGCAGCCTCGCCCGCCTCACCCGGCGTCTCAACCGCGCCGCTCATGCGCTCGGTCGACCGCCGTTTCCGCTTCTGCCGCTCGGCCCGCCTTCTGTCCCGGGCTCCCGCCATCAGTCCCGCTCGGCTCTCGCCGCCGGATCGACGGCGTCGAACAGCGCAGTCGCGGCGGCTCGCGGATCCGCCGCATCGCGGATCGCCCTGACGACGCAGACTCGCTCGGCGCCGGCGGAGACGACCTCGCCGACGTTCGAGGTGTCGATCCCGCCGATCGCGAACCAGGGCCGCGCCGCGATCTCGGTGGCTACCCGGATCAGCTCCAGGCCGGTGGCAGGGCGCCCCTCCTTGGTGGGCGTCTCCCAGATCGGGCCGACGCTGATGTAGTCGATGGGCTCCCTCGCGGCCGCCTCGATCTGCTCGCGGCTGTGCGTGGAGAGGCCGATGATCGCGTCTGGGCCCATGATCCGGCGGGCCTCCGCGGGCGCCATGTCGTCCTGGCCCACGTGGACCCCGTCGGCCCGCAGGTCGAGGGCGAGGTACGGATCGTCGTTGACGATGAACAGGGCGCTGTAGGTGTCGGCGAGCCGCCGGAACGTCTGGCCCGAGCGCTCGATCGCCTGGCGGGGAAGCTCGCGGTCGCGCAGCTCGATCAGTCCCGCTCCACCGCCCATGGCGGCGTTGAGCATGGCCTCGGGGAGCCGGCCCCCAGGGCGGGCGTCGCTGACGAAGTAGAGACGGGCCCAGCGCAGCCGCTGGCGCCGCAGCGCCCCGATCGCCTCGGGGGGAGCCAGGTGAGTCGGGCCGGGCGGATCGTCGGTCACTTCACGAGGAGCGTAGATCACAGGGGTAGGATGGACCTGCAACGGGAGCCCACCAAAGGGCTGAGAGGGCGGCTGAAGCGCCGCCGACCGTCCGAACCTGATCCGGGTAATGCCGGCGCAGGGAGGTTGGAGCGCCTCGGCCGCATCGATTGCGGCGATGACACACGACACACACAGCGGATTCGATGCGATCTTCGTCGGCGGCGGCGTGATCGGCCTCGCCTCGGCGTGGCGCGCCGCGCAGCGGGGTGCGCGCGTCTGCGTGCTCGAGGCGGAGCGGCCGGCGGCGGGAGCGACCGGAGTTGCGGCGGGGATGCTCGCGCCGGCCGGCGAGGCGTCCTGGGGTGAGGACGAGCTGCTCTCTTTCAACCTCGAGTCGCTGCACAGTTGGCCGGGTTTCGCCGAGGAGCTGGAGCGTGCCTCCGAGCTCGGGGTCGGGTTCGCTCGGTGCGGCGCGGTGCACGTGGCGCTCGACCGCGACGAGGCCGAGAGCCTCAGGCGGCGCCACGAGCTGCAGCGGGACCTGGGCCTCGATTCCGAGTGGCTGACCGGCGGAGGGTGCAGAGAGCTTGAGCCCGGACTGGCGACCGGTATCCGCGGCGGCGTCCACGTCCCCGGGGAGGCGAGCGTCGATCCGCGCCGGGTGGCCGCGGCTCTGCTCGCGGCGCTCGATCGCGCCGGCGTGGCGGTTCACCAAGGCGCGGGTGTCGTGTCCGCCGAGCGCGGCGAGGGCGTTTGGCGGCTGGCCACGGCCGGTGGAGAGGCCTTCGCCGGTGCCGCCGTCGTGCTCAGCGCAGGCTGCTGGTCGGGACGGCTCGACTGGGTCCCGCCGGAGTCCAGGCCACCGGTTCGCCCGGTGAAGGGCGAGATACTCACTCTGCGCGGGCCGGCGGAGGAGCCGGTGAGCGAGCGAATCGTCGCCGGGGACCGCGTCTACACAGTTCCCCGCCCCGACGGGCGGTTGATCGTCGGGGCGACCGTGGAGGAGCGGGGATTCGACACCACTGTGACGGCGGGAGGTGTCCATGAGCTGCTCCGGGAGGCCTACCGGCTGCTCCCCGAGATCGCCGAGTTGGAGCTCGCGGAGACGACCGCCGGCCTTCGTCCCGGCAGCCCCGACAACGCGCCCTTGATCGGAATGAGCGCAACCGACGGGTTGCTGATCGCCACGGGGCACTTCCGCAACGGAGTCCTGCAGGCGCCGCTGACCGCGGACTGCGTCGCGGCCCTGCTCGTCGGCGACGACCCGCCCCTCGACCTGGCCCCGTTCTCGCCTCACCGTTTCGCGGGCAGTCCGTTTGACAGCGCGGTGGAGATCGCATGAACGTCGAGCTCAACGGCGAGGTGGTATCCCTGCCGGACTGCGCGACGGTCGCCACCGCGATTGAGGCCTCGGGTGCGCCCACCGAGCGCGGCGTCGCCGTTGCGCTGGACGGAGACGTGGTTCCGCGAAGCGAGTGGGAGGCAACGGCTCTGAGTGAGGGCCAGAAGATTGAGGTGCTCGCGGCGATCCAGGGTGGCGCCGAGGACGGCTTCGAGCTCGGAGGCCGGACCTGGGGCTCGCGGCTGATCGTGGGCACCGGTGGCTTCCGCTCGCTGGAGCGGATGGAGGAGGCGCTGATCGCCTCAGGGACGGAGATCGTCACCGTCGCCCTGCGGCGGGTCGATCCGGCGGCGCAGGGGTCGGTGCTCGACGTGATTCGCCGCCTCGGCCTGTTCGCCCTGCCCAACACGGCCGGCTGCTACACGGCCCGCGACGCCCTCCGGACAGCGAAGCTCGCCCGGGAGGCATTCGAGACCGACTGGGTGAAGCTCGAGGTGATCGGCGACGACCGCACCCTCTTCCCGGATTCGGTGGAGCTGCTCGATGCCGCTGAGCAGCTGGTCGAGGACGGGTTCACCGTCCTGCCGTACACCAATGACGACCCGATCCTCGCCCGGCGGCTCGAGGAGTCGGGCTGCGCGGCGGTCATGCCGCTGGGGTCGCCGATCGGCTCCGGCATGGGGATCCGCAAC
>DASUPK010000111.1:0-25847 GCA_036276255.1 Solirubrobacterales bacterium | reverse complement strand
TCGCGCAGCAGGTGGCGAACGGCGTGCAGCCGCTCGCCGATCGACGCTCGCAGCCCGGTGTCGACGAACGTGATGTTCCAATCGTGGATGTCGGTCCTCAGCAGGTGGACTTCCGCGCCGCCGTTGGTGAGCACGAAGTCGTTGGCCATCGCCTCGTTGTAGGTGAGGAAGAACTGCTTGATGGCCTCGGCCTTGTAGCCCAGGCAGAGCACGAAGTCCGTGAAGCCGAAGTGGGCGTAGTACTTCATCACGTGCCAGAGGACCGGTCGGGTGCCGATCGGAACCATCGGCTTGGGCACGGTTTCGGACACCTCCCGCATCCGCAGTCCCTGGCCGCCGCAGAAGATCACGACCTTCACAGGATCCGCACCTCCGGGATCGCGACGACGAAGCGGCCGCCCCACCCGCGCACATTGGAGAGCTGGGCCACGATCTCGTCGGTCAGGTTCCAGGGAAGGATGAGGACGAAATCCGGTCGGGCCTGCTCGAGCGCCTCGGGGTGGCGGATGGGGATCCGCGTGCCCGGCAGAAACTGGCCCTGCTTGTACGGATTGCGATCGACCGTGAAATCGAGCAGATCCGTGCGGATTCCGCAGTAGTTGAGCAGCGTGTTTCCCTTGCCCGGCGCCCCGTAGCCGGCCACCCGCTTGCCCGCGCGGCGGCACTCGATCAGGAACTCGAGCAACCTCCACTTGGTGTCGATCGCACGCTCCGCAAACGCCTGATATCCCTCCAGGCGGTCCAGGTCGAGCTCCCGCTCACGTTCCGCCAGCTCCGTCACCCGCTCGCTGACCGGGCGGCCACCGTCCTCGTCCTGCTGCGCGTAGAGCCGCAGTGAGCCGCCATGAGTGGCCAGCTCGTCGACGTCGAAGACCTCGAGTCCGTGAGCGGCGAGCACGCTCCGGGCGGTGAGGAAGGAGAAGTAGGAGAAGTGCTCGTGATAGATGGTGTCGAGTTGGTTCTGCTCGATCAGGCGAGCGATGTGGGGAAACTCGATCGTGACCACGCCCTGTGGCGCCAGTAGGAGCTTCATGCCGGCGGTGAAGTCGTTCAGGTCGGGAACGTGAGCGAAGACGTTGTTCGCGACCAGCAGGTCCGCCTGGCGGCCCTCGCGCACCAGCCGGGACGCGAGCTCCCGGCCGAAGAACTCGACCACCGTCTCGATCCCCCGCTCGCGGGCGGTTTCGGCCACGTTCGCCGCCGGCTCCACCCCGAGCGCCGGTATTCCCCGCTCGAGGACATGCTGGAGCAGATAGCCGTCGTTACTGGCCACCTCGATCACCTGGCTCCTTCCATCAAGTCCGAAGCGCTCCACCACCGACTCGACGTACTCGCGAGCATGAGTGACCCAGGAGTCCGAGTAGGAGGAGAAGTACGCGTACTCCGTGAAGATCTCGTCCGGTGCGACGAACTCCTCGAGCTGCACCAGCAGGCATTGCTCGCAGATCCGGACGTGCAGGGGATAGAAGGGCTCCATCGCCCCCAGTCGCTCCGCGGGAACATAGCTCTCGCAAAGCGGCGACATGCCGAGATCGACGAACGTGTGCCGGAGGGGTGCCGAGCAGAACCGACAGGCCGGCAGGGCGGTCGGGACTGACCGCTGCTTGATCTGATCTCGTTCCCGGACGTGCATGAATGGCTCCTGCACATCAACGGCGAACGAGCCACGTTTCTCACGCGCGAATCTGCAGCCGCGACCAAGCGGTTCCAATTACGTTGGATCTGCGCCCCGGGCGCGCCTCGTCCTGCCCACCGGAGACGTTGTCCCAGTAGGCGAGGATGGTCGAACATCAACTACAAGTCGACCCGACGATCGAGGAGGCGGACCAGCGTGATCCGTCCTCTCCGTCGTCGCCTCATTCCTCGCTCACGAACCTCCGATTCGGCAGGAGGTTCGCGAGCACCAGTGGGCAAGGGCAAAGGGCGCAGCAGGAGATCCCCAAGGGGCATCTGAGGGCGACCACCTATCGCCGCGATGCGATCTACCGCCGCGCACTTGCGCTTGCGGATATCGCCTCGGCTGCGATCGCCGTCCTGGTCGGCGTACCGATCCTGGGCGACGACGCCCTCAATCCCCTTGCCCTGCTCGCCCTGCCCCTGGTGCTCGTTGTGGGAAAGGCCGCGGGGCTCTATGACCGAGACGAGCACCTGGTCAGAAGAACGACGCTCGACGAGGTTCCCACCCTCTTCTGGGCCGCGACGCTGTACGCGTTCCTGATCTGGCTCGGTGGCAACCTGATCGTCGTGGGCCAATTCGGCCGGGACCAGGCGATCGGCGTCTGGGCGCTCTTCTTCCTCAGCCTGGTGAGCTTCCGCACCGTGGCCAGGTACCTGGCTGGAATCGTGTCTGGCGAGGTGCAATGCCTGGTGCTCGGCGACACCGAGACCGCCAGCTGGATCACCCGCCGGTTCGACGAGACACCGGGCCTGAGGGCGCGGGTGGTGGGACGTGCGCCACTGGCGGCCGCGTCCCCCACGAATGGCAACTCCGACGTCAACGGCAACGGGGTTCACGACAATGGGCTCAATGGCAACGGTCTCAACGGCAACGGGCTCAACCTGCAACGGCTGCTCGCAGCCGAGCAGATCGAACGAGCGATCATGGCGCCGCACGGCGAGCTCTCCGATGACCTCTTGAACACGACCCGAAGTCTCACGTCGATGGGGCTGAGGGTGAGCGTGCTGCCTCGTCTGCCGGAGGTGGTGGGCTCGTCGGTCGAGCTCGACGAAGTGGACGGCGTCACCCTGCTGGGGATGCGGCGCTTCGGGCTCAGTCGTTCATCGCGTGCGATCAAGCGCTGCTTCGACCTCCTTGGCGCCGGCCTCGGTCTCCTGGTGCTCTCGCCGTTCCTCGCGGCGATCGCAATCGCGATCAAGGTCGACTCAAGCGGTTCGGTCTTCTTCAAACAGCGACGGATGGGCCGGAACGGGGTGGCCTTCGAGATGCTCAAGTTTCGGACCATGGTGGACGGGGCAGAGGCGCAGAAGTTCGCGCTTGCGGCGCGTAACGAGGCGGGCGGCGGCCTGTTCAAGATCAAGGACGATCCGCGGGTCACCCGCGTCGGCAAGCGCCTGCGGCAGATCTCGCTCGACGAGCTGCCACAGCTGCTCAACGTGCTCCGCGGTGACATGGCCCTGGTCGGGCCCCGGCCACTGGTGCTCGACGAGGACAGCATGATCGAGGGCTGGCAGCGTTCGAGGCTCGAGCTCCCGCCCGGAATGACCGGGCCGTGGCAGGTCTTCGGCTCCGCTCGGATTCCGCTCGACGAGATGGTCAAGATCGACTACCTCTACGGCGCCAACTGGTCGCTTTGGCTGGACATGAAGACCCTGTTGAGGACGGTCCCATTCGTGCTGGGGCGGCGAGGGCTGTGACGGACCAGGCCAGTCAGACATGGTCTCGACGCGAAGCTCCGCACCGCGAAAGTCCGGCTGACGGCCGAGCGTTCGTGACTCGTATGGCCACATCCAACGGCAAGGGCAACGGCCTGAGGGTTGCGCTCTGCGCGCAGGAGTCCTCCTTTCGCGACGCGGTCTTCACCGCGCTCGTTTCCGGCGGCCATTCCGTCCTGGCCCGATCGGAAATCGGCGAGGGTCTACCTGCTTTCTGTAACGGCAGCGCGCCGGCATGCATCGTGGTGGCCACGGAGCGACCGGACCGACCGACGCTTGACATGGTGCGCACGCTCCGCTCAAGGCTCGGGGACGTCGCGGCGGTCCTGGTCTGCCGGCGTGCGGTCATGGCCGACGTGCGCCGCGCGCTCGAGCTGGGCATCGAGGGAATCGTTCTCGAGAACGACGTCGAGGGCGCGCTGGCGGCCGTCGTCGCCGCTGTCAGCGCCGGCCAGGTTTCGGCGCCCAGCGGGCAGCGGCGGGCAGTGCGGGCGCGGGCGCTGACTACCCGCGAGAAGCAGATCCTGGCGCTGATGGCCACGGGGCTGACCAATGCCCAGATCGCGGCCCAGCTGTTCCTCGCCGAGAGCACCGTCAAGAGCCATCTGTCGTCGGCCTTTGGCAAGCTCGATGTCTCTTCCCGTAGCGAGGCTGCTGCCGTGATACTCGATCCCGAGCGCAGTCGGGGGCTCGGGATTGTCAAGGCCTGATCCTCAAAGCGGCCCGGCCGGCAGCCAGCAGTATGAGCTTCGATGGGTCGAGGTTCGACCGGTCCGGTTTCGGACGGATCGCCCCCGTGAGTGCGAAATGGGGTCTCCGCCCGGCGTTTTTAGGTTGTGATGGCGCGGCGGACCCCGCAGCGAACCCTGACTAGACTGACCCAATCTCGAGCGTCACGATGAAAATAGAGATCGCGATCACCTTCGATGAGTTCGGTTGGGCCCTCCTGGACGAGGAAGCGCGTGGAGACGGGCTTGAGGTCAGCCGATTGCTGGAGCGTGCGTGCGACCAATACGCGTCGGAGGTCGCCGGCGGACGGGCGGCGACCATGGTTCCCGACTTCGACAAGCCAGCGTCAGAGCGCGAGTCACGCGTGCTGACGCTGGAGCTGGATCCCGAGTGCGTGGGCCGGCTGGAGCGGGAGGCAAAGCGCCAGGGCGTTGGGCTGGGCCGCCTGTGTGAGCACGCAGCGCTCCTCCACGTCGCCGACCGGAACAACCCGGGAAGCTCCGGACGTCCCGGTGGCCCCGACGGGTTCCTGAACCCTCTAAAGCGGCAGCCGAAAGCTCCGGAGTGAGTGGGTCAGCTTGCGGGTCGGCCGGGATGCGCGCCGTTGCGGCGTCGTCCTTCGGCGTCGAGCGCCGAGAGCGCGATCACCGGCGCCACCCCCTGTTCGCGAAGCGCGGCCTTGAGCGCCGCCCGCCCCCTGTGGTGCAGCCCCTGGACCGACGCCTCGCTCTTTCCCAGCCGCTCTGCGATCTCGTTGGGCGAGAGCCCGCCGATATGCCGCAAGACGAGCACCTCCCTCTGTGATTCCGGCAACTCGGCCAGCGCCGTGCGGAGTGCATGCGTGTACTCGAACGCCGTCTGCTCCTGGCCGTTTTCGCTGATCCGTACCTCCTCAACCGGGATCTGCCGCCTCGAGCGGACGTGATCGAGTGAGGCGTTGCGCGCCACCCTCAAGATCCAAGCGGCAAACGGGACCTCGCGCTCCTCGTACTTCTGAATAGCCCGCATCAGCTTCACGAAGACCTCCTGCGTGACGTCCTCGGCATCGTGGCGGTTCCGGACGATGCTCTGGCTCATCCGCTGCACGTCATCCGCGTAGCGCGCATAGAGATAGTGCAATCCATCCCAGCTGCCTGCTTTCGCCGCGGCGATCGCTCGGCGCTCCACGTCGCGCCCGAGGTCCTCCTCCTCCGCCGCGCCAGTGAGCCGTTCGACCCCACCAGTGTCAGATCCCATTGCGTTAAGACTGTTCGCTTTCGAAGCGCCTGTGAATGACCCGGATGCGCGATCTTGCGTTCATTCCGTTGAACACCCAATTTGAGGGAATCCGCAGCGGCGGCGCCTCTACGAGCTGGCGGCCGAGCTTCGGGTGCGGCGCGAGCAAGCCAATCAGTGAGGATCCCGCGTCGGGGAGCCGACGGCCTCAGACAAGCCCGGCCCGGACGGCCTTGACGGCCGCCTGCACCCGGTTGCCGGCCTCCAGCTTCTCGAGGATGCGGGAGACGTGGGTCTTGACGGTTTCCGGGCTGATCACCAACTCCGCCGCGATCTCGTTGTTGTCGCTTCCCTTGGCGATGAGGGCAAGGACCTCGCGCTCCCGCTTGGTCAGGCCGGGGGAATCGCCACTCGGCAGGACCGGGGACGGCTCACGCTCCCTGAGCCGCCGGACCAGGACCGAGGCGATCCGAGGGGACAGGGCGCTCTCACCACTGTGGGCAGCGTTGATCGCGGCCAGAATCTGATCTCCGCCCGCGTCCTTCAGCAGGTAACCGCAGGCGCCCGCCATGATCGCCTCGGCGATCACCTCGTCCTCCGTATAGACCGTCAACATCAGTACCTGGGTGCCCGGGACCGCCTCCAGCAACCTCCTGGTCCCGTCGATACCAGACTCGCCGGGCATGCGGATGTCCATCAGGACGACCTCGGGCTCGGTCTCGGTGGCCATCGCCACCGCGCCGTCGGCGCCCTCGGCTTCCCCGACGACATCGACGCCGTTTGCCTCGAGGTGCTCGCGCAGCGCCCGACGGAAGAGCTCGTGGTCATCGACGATGAGCACCCGAATGCCGCGGCCCTTGGGGTCGGGGTCTCCCGCTTCGATGCTCGCTGCGGCCAAGCTCTACTCCCTCAATTGTGGCGTCCGGCCATGGACCCCTTAAGGCCGAACACCGGAAGGAGGATACGGCGCAGTGAATCCCCCGCGCAAGGGATGCCTGCGACCGGGACACAGTGCCTTCGCGGAGCGCGCGCGGCGCTGAGGACTTCGAGCTGGCTCCGCTTCCTGTCAGGCGGCCAGGCGGTCCGACTCGGACCTGATCGTCTCGAGCAGCTCGGTCCAGGACTTGACGAAGGCCTCCGCACCATCCTTCTGCAGCTTGAGCCCGAGGGCGTCGGTGTCAATGCCCTGGTCCCTGTGCGCCTCGAAGACCTGCTCCGAGTCGCCGCCGCCCGCCGGCAGCAGCTCGCCCACCTTGCCGTGGTCCGCGAAGGCCTTGAGCGTCTTGTCGGGCATGGTGTTGATCGTGTCGGGCGCCGCGAACGCCTCGATATAGAGCGTGTCCGACGCCTTCTCATCCTTTGTCCCGGTGCTCGCGAAGAGCAGCCTCTGTAGCCGAGCTCCCTTCTCCTCGAGGGCCTTCCAGCGCTCGGACTCGCGCATCTCCATCCATGCCGCATAGGTCGCCTTCCCCACGGCGACCCCGAGCGTGTTCTTCATCTCGTCGGGCAGATCGTCGTGGACCGCGACATCCCAGCGGCTGATGAAGAGCGAGAGCACCGAGAGCACGTCCGGGTCGAGCCCCGCCTCGATCCGGCGCTCGATGCCCTTCATATAGGCGTAGGCGGCGGCCATGGTCTGGTCGCTCGACATCAGAAGCGTGACGTTGATCGGAACCCCGGCGAAGATGGACTCCTCGATCGCCGGCAGGCCCTCGGGGGTGCCGGGGATCTTGATGAAGTTGTTCTCCTCCGCCCGTCCATGCAGATCAGCCGCCTGCTGGATCGTCGCCTGGGTGTCGTAGGCGAGCAGGGGCGAGACCTCGAGGGAGACCCAGCCGTCCATCCGGTCGGTCTCCTTGTGGATCGACCCGAACATCTTGGCGGCGCGTGTCACGTCGGCGAGGGCCAGCTCGAAGAAGATGTCCTCCGGCCCCGTCCCCTTCTCGCGCAGCTCGGCGATCTGCTCGTCGTAGGCGTTGCCGGCGCTGATCGCCTTGTCGAAGATCGTTGGGTTCGAGGTCTGGCCGGTGACGTTGAGGTCGTCGATGTAGCCCTGCTCCGTCCCGTCGTCGAGCATCGTCCGGGTGATGTTGTCGAGCCAGAGGCTCTGGCCCAGGTCGTGGAGCTCCTGCGTGGGCGTCATCGTCCGAATACCTCCTTGGCCGTCTCGGCCACCTTGTCTGGGGTGAAGCCGAACTCGGTCTGCACGTCCTTGAGCGGCGCGGATGAGCCGAACGTGTGCATTCCGATCTTCCTTCCCTCGGGTCCGACCCAGCGGTCCCATCCCAGGGTAGAGGCCTCCTCGATGGAAACCCGGGCGCTGACGGATGGCGGAAGCACCTCGTCCTTGTAGGCGTCGTCCTGGCGGTCGAAGAGCTCCCAGCAGGGCAGGCTGACGACGCGCGAGGAGATTCCGTCGGCGATGAGCTGCTCGTGGGCCTGGACGGCCAGGGCGACCTCGCTGCCCGTCGCGATCAGGATGACCTCGGGGTCTCCCTCGGCGTCGGCGAGCACGTAGCCGCCGCGCCGCAACCCATCTGCGGAGGCGTACTTCGTGCGATCCAGGATGGGGATGTCCTGGCGAGTGAGGACGAGCGCCACGGGCTGGTGGTGACGATCCATCGCCGCCCGCCAGGCCTCCGCGACCTCGTTCGCGTCGGCGGGACGAATCACGTCCAGACCCGGGATCGCCCGCAGCGAGGCGAGCTGCTCCACGGGCTGGTGGGTCGGGCCGTCCTCGCCGAGACCGATCGAGTCGTGCGTGAAAAGGTGGATGACCGGCAGCTCCATCAGGGAGGAGAGCCGGATCGCCGGACGGGCGTAGTCGGAGAAGGTCAGGTAAGTGGACCACAGCGGCCGCATCTTCGAGAGTGAGAGCCCGTTCGAGATCGCGGCGGACTCGTGCTCCCGGATGCCGTAGTGGAACTGGCGCCCCTCGCGCGATTCCGGCTCGAAGGGTTTGCTGTCCTCGAGCTCGACGGAGTTCGACCCCGTCAGGTCGGCCGCCCCCGCGACAAGCCAGGGAACCCTGGCCGCGACGGCGTTCTCGACCTTGTTCGAGGCCTTCCGCGTCGCGGTGCCCTTCTCGTCCGGCTCGAAGCTCGGGATGTCGGCGTCCCAGCCTTCCGGGAGCTCCCGGCGCTGCATGGCCTCCCAGTGGGCGGCCTTCTCGGGGTCGTCACCCCGGTAGCTCTCGAAGAGCTCCTTCCACTGACCGCTGAGCTCCGACCCGCGCTTCCCCATCAACTCGGCGAAGTGCTCCTGGACTCCGTCGGGAACGAGGAACTCGGCGTCCTCGGGCCAGCCGTAGAAGCGCTTGGTCTTGCGGACCTCCTCGTCCCCGAGGGGCTCCCCGTGTGCCTCCGCCGTGTCCTGTTTGTGGGGCGCCCCGTAGCCGATGTGAGAGTCGACGATGATCAGGGTCGGGCGGTTCTGCTCTTCGCGGAAGTTGTCGAAGCCCCTGGCGAT
This sequence comes from Solirubrobacterales bacterium, assembly GCA_036276255.1. Taxonomy (GTDB): domain Bacteria; phylum Actinomycetota; class Thermoleophilia; order Solirubrobacterales; family 70-9; genus DASUPK01. The sequence goes on along the minus strand of DASUPK010000111.1, from coordinate 17,042 downwards.
CTCATCCAGGTTGTTCGCGTCCTCGACCCGGGTGACGTTCCACTGGTAGCCCTCGAAGCGGGTCTGGACGTCGTCCTCGTAGGTGATCGAGGTGTGGCCGTCGATCGTGATGTGGTTGTTGTCGTAGACCCAGCAGAGGTTGGAGAGCTTCTGGTGGCCGGCAAACGAGGCGGCCTCGTGCGAGACCCCCTCCATCAGGCACCCGTCGCCGGCGATCGCGTAGACGTCGAAGTCGAAGAGCTCGGCGTCCGGGCGGTTGAAATAGGCGGCCTGCCAGACCGAGGCGACGGCCATGCCGACGCTGGTCGCGACTCCCTGGCCGAGCGGGCCGGTGGTGGCCTCGACCCCGGACGTCCAGCGGTACTCGGGGTGCCCCGGGCACTTGGAGTCGAGCTGGCGGAAGTGCTTGATGTCGTCGAGGCTGACCGCCGGGGTCCCCTCAATCTCGTAGTCGGGATCGACGGCCCTGACTCCCGTCAGGAAGAGGAGCGAGTAGAGCAGCATCGAGGCGTGACCCGCCGAGAGCACGAAGCGATCGCGGTTCGGCCAGATCGGGTCCTGGGGGTCGAAGCGCAGGTACCGCTGCCAGAGGGTGTAGGCGAGGGGTGCGAGCGCCATCGGAGTTCCGGGGTGCCCGGAGTTCGCCTTCTGGATCGCGTCCATCGACAGCGTCCTGATGGTGTTGATGCAGAGCTCGTCGATGTCCGTGTGCTGCTCGGCTGTTGCCGCCATCTCCACGATCCTATGACTAGTCTGCTCCCGGCAGTGGCCGACCCAAACCTCGACGCCGAGAAGAAGCTCGCCGCGGAGGCCGCGGCCGAGCTCGTCTCCGACGGGATGAAGGTAGGCCTCGGCACCGGCTCGACGGTCGCGCACCTGTTACCGGCGATCGCGGCCCGCGGAGTCCGGGACATCCGCTGCGTCGCCACCTCGGTCGCCACCGAGAAGCAGGCTCGCGAGCTCGGCATCGCGGTCGAGGACTTCGACAAGCTCGACCGCCTCGACATCGCGATCGACGGCGCTGACCAGGTCGCGCAGGATCGCTGGCTTGTCAAGGGCGGCGGAGGCGCCCACACGCGGGAGAAGATCGTCGCGGCAACGGCCGAGGAATTCGTCGTGATCGCCGACTCCTCCAAGACCGTCGACCGGATTACCGCCCCGATCCCACTCGAGCTGTCGGCGTTCGGCCTCGCCTCAACGCTCGCGCGGATCAAGGCCGAGCTGGGCGAGGTGGAGCTCCGTCCGGACACGCCCCGCAGCCCCGACAACGGAGTGATCGGGGACTTCCTCGGCACGGTCCATGAGCCGGGCGAGCTCGCCGCCCGGCTTTCTGTGATGCCGGGCGTGATCGACCACGGCCTCTTCCCATCGGGAATGGTCGGACCGGTCTTGATCGGCCGCGGCGACTCCGTCGAGCGTGCCTGACGCCTCCGACCTCGAGAAGCTTGAGACCCTGTACGAGGAGTGGGCGCTCGGCGACTTCTCCCGCCTGGACCTCTGGGATGAGAGCGTGGTGATGGACACCTTCGGCATGGGCGAGCCCATGCGAGCCAGCGGCCGTGACGATGTCGCCGCCGCGCTCGCGGGATGGCTGAGTGCCTGGGAGCTCCCACTCCGGGTCGAGGCCGACCAATTCATCGAATCCGGCGACCGGATCCTCGCCCTGGTCCGATGGAAGGGACGCGGAAAGGGGAGTGGGATCGTGATGGAGGCAAGCGGCGCCCACCTGTGGACCTTCCGCGACGGGCTCGTGGTCCGCTTCGACGTCTACCGCGACCGGGACGAGGCCCGCGCGGCGCTGGAGCAGGGTTGAGGCGATCCTCGACTTCCTGGCTGCCTAGAGATTGACCTGCGACATGCCGACCTCCTCGTAGCGGTCGCCGGCAACCTCGGGCAGCTCCGCGTCTATGCGCGAGAGGTCCTCGTCGGTGAGCTCCACGTCCGCGGCGGCGGCGTTCTCCTCGAGGTAGGAGCGGCGCTTCGTCCCGGGGATCGGGACGATGTCGTCGCCCTGGGCCAGCACCCACGCAAGCGCCAGCTGCGCCGGGGTGATCTCCTTCTCCTCGGCGATCTCCCGGAGCTTCGCGACGATCCGCATGTTCGCCTCCAGGTTCTCGCCCTGGAACCGCGGCTGCGAGCGGCGGAAGTCGTCGTCGGCGAGCTCCTCCGGAGAGTTGAAGCGGCCCGAGAGGAAGCCGCGTCCGAGCGGCGAGTAGGCCACAAAGCCGATTCCCAGCTCCCGGCAGGTCGGCAGGAGCTCCACCTCCGGCTCCCGTGCGAAGACCGAGTACTCAGTCTGGAGCGCGGTGATCGGGTGGACGGCGTGCGCGCGGCGAATCGTCTCGGGAGCCGCCTCGCTGAGGCCGAGGTGCTTCACCTTGCCGGCCTCCACGAGCTCCGCCATGGCGCCGACGGTCTCCTCGATCTCAACGTTCGGGTCGACCCGGTGCTGGTAGTAGAGGTCGACCCGGTCGATTCCCAGCCGCTGGAGCGTCCCGTCGATCGTCTTGCGGACGTTCTCGGGTGAGCTGTCGACCCTGCCGAGCGTCGAGATGTCGCCGGGGACCGTGTCGTCCAGGTTGCGCTGGAACTTGGAGGCGATCACGTACTGGTCGCGCCTGCCCTCGACCGCCTTCCCGACCAGCTCCTCGTTGGTGAGCGGCCCGTAGATCTGCGCGGTGTCGAGGAAGTCGATGCCGAGCTCGAGGGCTCGCTTGATCGTCGCCTCCGACTCCTCGAGGTCGGTCTCGCCGTAGAAAGCTGACATGCCCATGCAGCCGAGACCGATCTCCGACACTTCCAGGTCACCCAACTTGCGCTTCTTCATTTCTTCCCAAGCCTTTCTCGGTAGAGGTCGAGGTGGCCGGCGGTCTCATCAGGCGGGCCTGGACGGCCTCGCGGTGAGCCTCGAGCAGCGCCAGCCGCTCCTCATTGGTGTCGTCTCCCCATTAAGCAGCTCCGCATGCATCCGCGCGTGACCGGGGGTGGCGTGCACCCTACGAAGATAGAACTTTGAGTGCGCTCCAAGTCAAGGGCTCATGCCCTGCATGGGCGTCGTGTGCATCGGCGTCTTGTGCATCGGCGTCTTGTGCATCGGCGCGTCGTGCATCGACATCGAGTCCATCGCCCGCATCGCCGCCGGCGAGTCCGGGGTCGTCAGGCCAGGAACCTGGCCCGGGAGGAAGGCGACTCCGACCGCCAGCGCCAGGAGCACCACCACCGTCACCGCCTCGGCACGCTCGCGCCAGGGCAGCACCTTCTCGAGCACGATCAGCGCGGCGATCACCACCATCCAGGTGATGCTCATCACCCCGAGGGCGAAGAGCGCCGCCATCAGAGCCCAGGACGAGCCGACGCAGTAGGCGCCCTGATCCAGGCCCATGCGAAGCGCTCCGGCCGAGCCCTCTCGCCAGTCAGCGGCCAGCAGACGGCGGTCACGGCAGTGCCGCAGACAGGTCCTCTTCAGCGGCGTGAACTCGTAGAGGGCGGCGCCCGCGATGATTCCCCCGGCCACATACCGGCCGCCGTCGTCCCAGCCCAGGAAGGAGATGTCGAGCGAGCGGACGGCCTCGAAGACGAGCCAGGCCACGACCCCGACGAGGACCCAGGCGAGCAGGTAGCCGGCGGTGAACAGGGTCGTCCGCAGGAGGGACTGGGGAGTCACGTCCGTCGAGCCGCCCCGCGCCTGCGCGGCATAGGCCCCCGCCATCGGTACGAGGGACGGCAGCATCATCGCGGCCATCATCACGGCCCAGATCCCGGCGAACCAGCCGAAGGAGCCGAGGTCGGTTCCGGGCCCGGCGTCCATGCCCTGCATCCGATCGACGGTCACGATCCAGGCGATCGCGGCGGCACCGAGCAGGAAAAGGGCTGTCAGCCTCAGATCAGCCGTTCGTCTCATCGAACGAGCACCCGCTCCATGTTGTCGAGGCAGGTCGACCAGCCCTCGTACTGAGCGTCCCGCCGCTCCGCCTCGGAGATGTCGCTGTTCACGAACAGCACGGTCGTGACGCCGTCCCGCTCCGTGAAATCCAGCTCGATCATCTGCTGGTTGGTGGGGTCGTCGTCGAAGGTCCAGGTGAACGCGAGCCGGTGCGGCCGCTCGATCAGGGTGTACTCGCCACCCGCCCGGACGGGCTCCCCGTTGGGAGTCCTCATCACGACCCGAATCGATCCGCCGACCCGCAGATCCACCTCGGCGCCCGCCTCCTGCCAGCCCTGGGCCGGCTTGAACCAGCGCGCGATCACCTCCTCGCTCGTCCAGGCGTCGAAGACATCCTCGGCCGGAGCATCGAAGGTCCTCTCGATCCGGACCACCCTCGTCGCTTCCTCGGCCACCGTCACTCCTTTCTCTCCTCGAGGTACTCGCCGACGACGTCGAAAAGCCGCTCCCAGCGAGCTCGCTGGATGTCTATCCAATCGGAGGTCTCGGCAAGCGTCTCCGTCCTCAGGGCCAGGCGATGGTTGCGGCCGTCTATCACCCGGGTGACCACCCCGGCCTCCTCGAGCATCTTCAGGTGCCTCGATATGGTCGGCTTCGAGACGCCGAAGTCCCTGGTCACCTCGCCGACCGTGGCCGTGCCGCCGCTGAGGCGCTCGACGATGTCGCGGCGGAGGGGGTGCGCGAGGGCTTTGAACACATCGTTAGCCATTTTGCTAACTATATACGGGCGAGGATGTCGAACCCGACCACAGGAGGACCGTGATGCCGGAGCACACAGTTGCGACTCAGAAGGAGTGGCAAACGCAGCGCGATGAACTGCTCGCCGAGGAGAAGGAGCTCACCCGCCGCGGTGACGAGCTGACGAAGAAGCGCCAGCAGCTGCCCTGGGTAGAGGTCGAGAAGGAATACAGCTTTGAGACGGCGGACGGCAACAAGCCGCTCGCAGATCTGTTCGACGGCAGCTCACAACTGATGATCTACCACTTCATGTTCGGGCCGTCGTACGAGACGGGCTGCCCTGTGTGCTCCTCGATCGCGGACACGCTCGCCCCCCAAGTGCCGCACCTGAAGGGGAGGGATACGACACTGCTGCTCTCCTCCCGGGCGCCCCTCGAGAAGCTGCTCGGCTTCCGGGACCGGATGGGCTGGGGAATCAACTGGGTTTCGGCGGACACCGACTTCCACCGGGATATCGGCTTCTTCCACACCGAGGAGGAGTTGAAGCCGTTCCTCGAGTCCGGCGAGATCCCACTGACGGTCACGCAGAACGCCGAGATGTGTGGGACCGACGCCGCCGGATACGTGGCCGAGGGGCCGGGCCTGAGCGTCTACGCCCTCGACGACGGGAAGGTCTACCGGACCTACGTCAGCACGTCGCGCGGCCTGGAGGGACCGGCGATGTCCTACTACGGGCTGCTCGACCGGACCCCCAAAGGGCGGAACGAACCGCCCGACGAGCCCCTCTGGATCCGGTACCACGACGAGTACTAGGCGTTCGGCACGGCGGCGCGATCGGCCAGGATCAGCGAGTCACCCTCTGGCCGCATCGCGCCTGAGGGAGTGGACGGATCCTGTGCGATCAGCTTCCGGAGGGCGTCAACTTTCTCCTCGCCGGTGACGACCCAGAGCAGCTTCCGGACCCGGTTGATCTCGGGATAGGTGAGGGTCATCCGGTGGACGCCCTGGTACTCGCCGCCCGTCACGGCCACCCGTTTGTCCGTCACCTCGAGCACGGGGTCACCGGGCACGAGTGAGGCGGTGTGCCCATCGCGCCCGATGCCGAGGTGCGCCAAGTCGAGCGGCCCATCCGGGAGTTGCTCGGCGTAGCGGTTGGCGGCGGCCTCAAGGTCCTCGTCGGTTACCGGCATTGGCCGGATGCTTCCCTGGGCGCCGATCGAGAGGCTCTCGACGAGATGGGTGAGGTTGCGCTCGTCCGAGCCGGCCGGGGCCACACGCTCGTCCACCTGGAAGATTTCCGTTGCTTTCCACGGGAGGTCGCCATCCTCCAATTGGGAGAACATCGGCCATGGGTCGCGGCCGCCGCTGACGGCAAGACCGAAGTACTCGCGCTCGCTGTACGCAAACTGACCGGCCTCGCGAATCAACTCAGCCCCGCGGCGGTGGACCTCCTCTTCCGTCGCGAATACCTCCAGCTTGTGGCCGCTCACTTCGGCTTCTCCTTGTGCCCGCCGAACTGGTATCGCATCGCCGAGAGGACGCGGTCAGCGAAGTCATCGAGGTTGCGCGAGGCGAAGCGCTCGTACAGCGCCGTGGTGAGCACGCCGGCCGGCACGCCCTCCTCGATCGCAGCGATCGAGGTCCAGCGGCCCTCGCCGGAGTCGGAGACCCGGCCCTCGAAATCCGAGAGATCGCCGGACTCCTGCAGTGAGGCGGCCGTCAGGTCGAGCAGCCATGAGCCGACCACGCTGCCCCGCCGCCAGACCTCGGCGACCTGGGGGATGTCCAGGTCGTACTGGTAGTACTCGGGGTGCTCGAGCGGGGCGGTCTCGGCGTCCATCTCCCGCTTCACCTTCCCCGCGTTCGCGTTCTTGAGGATGTTGAGCCCCTCCGCATACGCGGCCATGATCCCGTACTCGATCCCGTTGTGGACCATCTTCACGAAGTGGCCGGCCCCGTTCGGCCCGCAATGCAGGTAGCCGTTCTCAGCGGTGTCGGGGTCGCCGCTGCGGCCCGGCGTTCGCTCGGCCGACTCGACCCCCGGGGCGATGGACTTGAAGATCGGGTCCAGTCGCTCCACCGCCGCGTCCGGCCCGCCGATCATCAGGCAGAAGCCGCGGTCGAGGCCGAACACGCCCCCGCTCGTGCCGCAGTCGATGTAGTCGATCCCCTTCTCCCCCACCATCTTCGCCCGGCGAATGTCGTCGCGGTAGTAGGAGTTGCCGCCGTCGATGATCGCGTCGCCCTTGTCGAGAACCTCGGCGACCTCCTTGACCGAGCTCTCGGTGATCTCGCCCGCCGGAACCATGATCCAGACGGCGCGGGGAGCGTCAAGCTTCTCGGCGAGCTCCTTCAGACTCGAGGCGCCCGTGGCTCCCTCCCCCTCGAGCTGCTTGATCGCGTCCGGGTTGACGTCGTAGACGACGCAGTCGTGGCCGTCGCGCATGAGCCGCCGCACCAGGTTCGCCCCCATCCTGCCGAGACCGACCATTCCGAGCTGTGCCATCGCGTTCTCCTCCGTGGTTGACCCCGGGCATCCTAAGCCGGTCCAGTAGGTTGCCCACCGTGGCGCAGGCATCCTCATCCGGAGAGGCGACCGGTCCTACCGCCGACGCGCTGGTGATCTTCGGGATCACGGGTGACTTGGCGAAGAAGATGACGCTGAAGGCCCTCTACGACCTGGTCGAGAACGACACCCTTCAGGTCCCGGTGATCGGCGTCGGGCGCAACGACTGGTCGGACGAGGACCTCCACCAACACGCCCGGGACGCCGTCGAGACGGTGGCCAAGGAGAAGGGCGAGGAGCTCGACGAGGACATCTTCAAGCGCTACACGGAGCTCCTCACCTACGTCGAGGGCGACTACACCGACGACGCCACCTACAAGCGGCTGAAGGAAAAGCTCTCCTCCGTCAAGCACCCGGTCTTCTACCTGGAGATCCCCCCGTCGCTCTTCGCCACCGTGATCGAGTACCTCGGCAAGGCGGACCTCGTCGACGGGGCCCGCGTCGTGATCGAGAAGCCGTTCGGGCACGACCTCCAGTCCGCCATCGAGCTGAACGACCAGATCCACGAGGTCCTGGAGGAGGACCAGATCTACCGGATCGACCACTTCCTCGGCAAGGAGCCGGTGATGGACATCACCTACCTGCGCTTCGCCAACTCGATGTTCGAGCCGATCTGGAACCGCCGCTACGTCGAGTCCGTGCAGATCACGATGGCGGAGGACTTCGGGGTCGACGATCGCGGCAGCTTCTATGACTCCGTCGGCTGCCTGCGCGACGTGGTCCAGAACCACCTGCTCCAGACGCTTGCGCTGGTCGCGATGGAGCCGCCCTCAGCCGGCGCCGATCCAGACCCGATCCGGGACGCCAAGCTCGACCTCTTCAAGGCGATCCCGGACATCGACCCGAACCGCTACGTCCGCGGCCAGTACGAGGGCTACCGGGAGATCGAGGGCGTCGACCCGAAGTCCACCACCGAGACCTTCGTCGCCTTGCGCCTCGACATCAACAACTGGCGCTGGTCCGGCGTCCCCTTCTTCATCAGGGCCGGCAAGGAGCTCGCCGAGAAGGTCACAGAGGTCCGCGTGATCCTCCAGAACCCGCCGCCCATCGGGATCGGAGGGGGCCCGACGCCGGCGACCGACGAGATCGTCGTGCGGATCGATCCCGATCCGGGAACGAGCATCCTGCTCGAGGCCAAGTCACCGGGCGAGGAGGCGCTGCGGCGAGTTCACCTGGACCTGCTCTTCCAGCAGCAGTTCGGCAATCAGCCGGGGCCCTACGAGCGGCTCCTCGCCGACGCCCTGGCGGGGAACCAGCAGCGCTTCGCGCGCGAGGACAGCGTGCTGGACACCTGGCGGATCGTGCAGCCGCTGATCGACACCCCCTGCGCCCTCGAGCCGTACCGCAAGGGCAGCTGGGGCCCGGAGGGCGCATCGAACCTGCTGCACGGCTACGGCGGCTGGCGGCGGCCCTGGCTCCCCGACCAGCCGCTCCAGGCCGTCGGGGCCGGTTAGCCCAGGACTCTGCAAGGAGGGACCGTACGGTTTTGTGGTTGCAGGGCAACCACTAATCTCCACCAGCGCAAGAGGAAGTCGACAGATGGCTGCTTTCATCCAAAGAGGCCGTTTCGAGAGGCTGGTCCACGGAAAGAAACGAGGCGCATGATGAACGCCGCCCTAGTCGTACTCGCGGTTGACACGGGAGTCGTAGTGATCGTGGTCGCGATCGCGATCGTGCTTGTGGTTCTGTTCGTGACTCTGGCGATGCGGGGCCGTCAAAGGCGTGGCGCACAACAGCGTGATGAAGCTCGGCGTGACGTGGAGGAGGCCCGAGAGCGAGAGGGGCAGCAGCACTAGAAGGACGCGGGCGCTCGCTAGAGTGCGATTCATGTCCCAGGCCACCCTTCACACGAACGCCGGGCCGATCACCGTCCAGTTCTTCGACGACGACGCGCCCAAGACCGTCGAGAACTTCCGCAAGCTCGCCGGCGACAGCTTCTACGACGGGCTGATCTTCCACCGCGTGATCAAGGACTTCATGGTCCAGGGCGGCTGCCCGGAGGGCACCGGGACGGGCGGCCCCGGCTACACGTTCGAGGACGAGTTCAACGATCACAAGGTCGTCCGCGGCGCTCTTGCGATGGCCAATGCAGGACCCAACACGAACGGCTCGCAGTTCTTCATCGTCACCACCGACGCCGCCCCCTGGCTGGACGGCAAGCACACGGTCTTTGGCGAGGTCACCGACGGGATGGATACGGTCGACGCGATCGAGGGCACCGAGACAGGCCCCGGCGACACGCCGACCGAGCCCCAGGTGATCGAGAGGGTTGAGCTCAGCGATTAGCGGGAACCGTGGCTGATCAGCGGACGATCGTCATCACGGGGGCGACGGATGGCCTCGGCAAGGGACTGGCGACGAAGCTGGCGCCGACCGGTGCCCACCTCATCCTGCACGGCCGCGATGCCGAGAAGGGCGACGCGCTCCTCCAAGAACTGGAGCCGGAGGCCACGGGCCGAGTCGAGTTCAGGCTGGCTCACTTCAAGTCCCTCGACGAAGTCCGCGACCTGGCCGACTCCCTGCTCGAGGAGGACCGCATCGACGTGCTCGTCAACAACGCCGGGATCGGAACCGCCGGCCCTCGCGAGGAGAGCGACGACGGTTACGAGCTCACCTTCCAGGTCAACTACCTGGCGCCGTTCCTGTTGACGAGCCGGCTGCTTCCACTGATCCAGCGCTCGGCGCCGGCACGGATCGTCAATGTCAGCTCCGCCGGGCAAGCGCCGATCGACTTCGACGACGTGATGCTCGAGGACGCCTACAGCGGCGTCCAGGCCTATTGCCAGAGCAAGCTCGCGCTGGTCATGTTCACCTTCGACCTCGCCGAGGAGCTGGAGGGCTCCGGCGTCACCGCAAACTGCCTTCACCCCGGCACCTACATGCCGACGAACATGGTCCGCAGGGCAGGCGTCGAGCCGGTCACGCCGCTCGAGGACGGCATCGCGGCGACCATGAGGCTGATCGCCTCTCCGGAGGTCGACGGCGTGAACGGGCACTATTTCGACGGCACCAGCGAATCGGCCCCGCACCCGCAGGCCGAGGGTCCCGAGGCCCGCCGCCGGCTTCGTGAGCTCTCGTTGGAGCTCACGGGCGTCAGCGCCACCGCGTAGCCTGCGATTCAGTGGGAATCGGAGACAAGTTCCGGGAGCTCTTCGGCGTCGGCGATGACTCGCTGCACCCCGACGGGATGGCCGAGCTCAAGATCGGCGACGCGAGCTACGACGACTGGGAAGTCGTCCGCGATTTCGGCGATCTGGAGACGGCCCGCGCCTGGCGCCAGCAGCTCACCGACGCCGGACACGACGCCGTGATCACCTCGGACCACCCGCTGGACGAGTACGGCCGAGGCGACATCGCCCTGCGCGTACCGCCCGGCAAATGGTCCGAGGCGAACGAGCTGCTGGACGAGCCCGCCTAGCAGTGGCGATAACGGTCGCGTCAGTCTGACGAGACCAGATCCTTGTCGAGCTCGGGGTCGGCGTAACAGACGACGGTGTGGGCACGGCGGTCCGGCCAGCCGCGACGCTCCCCGTCGAAGAAGACGCCCCAATAGCCGAGGAAGAATGGCAGCGCCGCCAGGAGCACCCAGAGGAGCCGGCGGATCGCCTGCCCGGGTTTCACCGGCTCACCATCCTCGGAGAGCATCCGGATGGCCACGAATGACATGCCCACGGTCCGGCCCGCTCCGGACCAGAGGATCAACAGGTAGGCAGCCGCCACCATCGCCCAGATCGACGCGCCGATTGCAACGACGGCCGTGCCTGCGTTCTGATCCCCCTTCGAGAATACGTTCACGAGTGCGGCGATCGCTGCTGTTATCAGCAGCAGCGAGCCGTAGACCACGGCGGCGTCGATGGCCAGGGCCAGCGCCCGGCTGAAGGCACCGGCGAAGAGCGGGCGCCGCTCCCGCACCGGCCTGCGAAGCACTCGGCGGGCCGCATTCTCGACCACCGTGTCGATCCGGCGGGAGGCGCTCCGAACCCCGCGGCGCAGGTCCTCCAGGAGGCCGATGCCCTGGCTGGTAATGGCGGCGCGAACCTCGGGCGCCTCAGCCACCCGCTCGACCAGCCTCTGAGCCTCGTCGCTCTCCAGGACCTTGCCCCAGACCTTCTTCGTCGTCTCGTTGCCCAGGAACCGCTCGGTCGCGCGGGCCGCGGTCTCGCTGTCGAGCGCGCGATCGACGCCGTGGTCCACCACCCGGTCGATCCCGAGCACCCGTCCGATGCCGCGAACGCCATTCCAGCCCGCCCGCGCCACCGGCGCGACGGCACGGTCGACCAACGAGTCGACGGTCCCGTTCGGGCTGGGCTCTGCCGCGCTGTCCTGCTCTGGTCGCTCCGGTTGGGAGCGCTCTATCGGGGTGCCTTCGTCTTCCACTTCCTCCTCCAGCAGGAGCGTAACCGGGGCCGCCCGGCCGGGGGGGAGCGCAGATTCACTCGAACGCGACCGGCTACCAGCGAGACCTACGCCGGCAGCCAGGTGAAGCGGACGCTCTGGCCTCCCTGGGCGCAGGCGACGAAGCGGGCGTCCGAGTGAATGTCGCGCTTGGCGGTGCAGGTGAAGCCCTCGACCGAGCAGGTGCGGTGGTACCCCGCGTCGACGTTCGGGTTGTCGACGGTGTTGCAGTCCTTGGCGTCCTGATCCCAGGCGGTCGCGACCGCGACGGCGGCGGTGCAATCGATGCCCGTGAACTTGAAGTTCCCGTAGGCGTCTGGGATCGAGCAGCTCGCGGAGCCGCCCGAGGCGGTGGTCGTGGTCGCCTGGCCGTTCTTCTTGCCGCCGCCGGTCGTGGTGCTTGGCACAGAAGCGGTCGGGATCGGCGAAGTCGGCGACGGGATCGAGATCGACGCGGCGGTGCTGGTATCGCCGCTCGAATCCGACCCGCAGCCCGCGAGCGCGGCAAGCATTGCGACGGCCAGTACGGCCGGCAGCGCTCTCTTCAGTCCCGCGGAGCTCATCTCGGCTGATTCTCACCCATCCGAAGCGGTTAGGCGCTCCGCCAGGCGCCTCATCGCCTTCCGGTTGATGCGCTTTACGTAGGCGCGGTTGAGCGGTCCCATCAACCGCTCGCCCGTCGGCATCTCGACGATCTCGAGCTCGAAGGTGATCCTCGTGCCCCCGCCCGACAGCCCCTCGAGGTGGTAGGTGCCGCGGGTGCGGCGCTTGCCGCGCGAGCCACCGATCGTCTCCTCCACGAGGCGGCGACCCGAGTCGGCTTCGACGATCTCCACGTCGGTCCAGTCCTTCTCGACCGTGGCCTTCACCCGGACGTTGGCCTTGGCCCCCACCCCGCGCTTCGGGCCCGAGAGCTTCCAGTCGACCATGAAGTGGTCCATGAATGACTCGTGGTTGCCGAGGACGTCTAGGAACTCGTAGACCTGCTGGGTCGAGTTCGGAACCTCGATCGAGACGGTGACCGGCTTCACGCGTGGAACCCTATGGCTCTAGGGCAGGGGCTCGAGTCCCTCGTCGAGCTCGACGCCGAAGCTGTTCAGCGCACCGGCGAGCATCTGGTAGTGGCCGACGACCAGTGCCGTCTCCATGAGCTGCTCGGTGTCGAAGGTTTCGGCGAGCGCCCCCCAGGTCTCGTCTGAGATCCGCGAGCCCGCCTGGAGCTCGTCGGCCGCACGGAGGAGCGCCGCCTCGTGCGGGCTCCATCCCTCCGCTTCGGGGCCGTCCAGCACGCGGTCGATCGCCTCCCGCTCGATTCCACCGGCGAGGGAGATCCGGACGTGCTGTCCCCACTCGTACGAGGAGCGGCAGTTGACCGCGGTCCGGAGGATGAGCAGCTCGCGGTCGCGGCCGGGGAGCTTGCCGGAGGTGAGCAGGTACCCACCGAAGCGAAGCCAGGCGCGAAAGAGCTCCGGGTGCTGCGCGAGGGTGGGAAAGATGTTGTTGTCCCCGAGGCGATTCTCGACTCCCCCGGGGACGGCCTCCAGGATCTGCTTGACCTCGCCGCTCCACTGCTCGGGCGGCAGCGGTGGGATGCGCGGCTCGTCGGCCATCAGCCGGCCCCCGGGCCGATCGTCAGGCCCCCATCGACCACGAGACTCTGGCCGTTCCGCACTGCCGACTGGCGGCAGAGCGCCTCCAGCGCGGCCTTCGAAGCGGCGTAGGCGGGAAAGGGCATCACCTCGCGGAGGCTATTGAGCCGGCGAGGACGATCGCTCCTCCCCCTCTCTTGCTCCGGCGCCGGCCGCGGTACACACTGGCTGGCTGGCCAGTTAAGCTGCGCGGGCCCAGTCGAGCCACGGCCGCCCCGGCCGCCGGAGAGGAGCGAAATGAACAAGCCGGTCCAGGAGGAGCTCGCCGCGAAGGACCCCTCGACCCTGAGCCAGGAGGAGCTCGAGGCCATCGAGCTGACCGAGCGCCCCAACTGGGTGGACGGTCCTCCCCACGCGATCTTCAAGGAGTTCCGCGGCCGCTGCCCCGTCCACCGGACCGAGGTGATCTCCGAGTACCCCGACGAGGACGGCTTCTGGTCGCTGAGCAAGGCCGACCTCATCCGCGAGGTCAGCCTCGACCACCAGACCTACTCCTCGGAGCGCGGCGGGGTCACCGGCCTCACCCACGCCGTTCCCCTCGAGCTCCAGCAGGCGATGTTCATCGGAATGGACCCGCCGAAGCACGACCGGCTCAAGATGCTCTTCCAGCGCGGCTTCACCCCGAAGCGAATCGCCGAGCACGAGGACGCGATCCGCGCGATCGCCGAGCGCGTGCTCGACGACGTGGCGCCTCGCGGCGAATGCGATCTGGTGATCGACGTCGCGCAGCCGGTCGTCTCGCGGGTGATCGGCAGCTTCATGGGGATCCCGGAGAAGGACGACGCCATCTGGGCCAAGCTCATGAACTCGGCCCTCGGCTTCGGCGACGAGGACCTCAACCCCGGCGGCCTCGAGCAGGTGCTCGAGCAGGACATCCCCGAGATCTTCGAACGCTGCCGCGAGATGATCGCCGAGCGGCGCGAGAACCCCACCGACGACCTCACCAGCGTGCTCGTCCACGCCGAGATCGACGGGCAGAAGCTCGAGGAGCACGAAATCGTGATGGGCTTCTTCCTCCTGGTCGCGGCGGGGAACGACTCGACCAAGGCCACCTACACCAGCGGGATGCGCGCGCTGCTCGAGCACCCCAACCAGATGAAGATGCTGGTGGACGACCCCTCGCTGATCCCGGGCGCGGTCGAGGAGGCCCTGCGGATGTTCCCCGCGTTCGCCCACTTCCGCCGGACGACGACGAAGGACACCGAGATCGGCGGCAAGCGGATCGCCGAGGGCGACAAGGTGCTCATGTGGTACCTGAGCTCGAACCGCGACGAGGACGTCTACGAGGACCCGGACACCTTCGACATCCATCGCAACCCAGAGCACCAGGCGTTCGGCGCCGGCGGGAGGCACTTCTGCCTCGGCGCGGCGCTCGCCCGGCTCGAGCTCAGGATCCTCTTCGAGGAGACGCTGCGCCGCTTCCCCGACATGACGCCGGCCGGCAAGCCCGATCCGGCAGTCTCGGCGTTTCTCAACCAGCTGAAGACGCTGCCTGTCAGCTGGCCGACGACCTGACGCACGCCCTGGCGAGATACTGCGGGGGCGATGTCGGAGGAGAACGTCGAAGTCGTTCGCCGCATCTACGAAGCCTGGCTCGGGGGCGACTCCGCTCGCGACCTGATCGACGCCGACGTCGAGTACGTCAATCCGCCGGATGCCGTCGAAGGAGGCACTCGCCGCGGGCGTCGGGCCTTTGCGGGAATTCGCGACGCCTACGACGACGTGCGGGTCGAGCCGGAGCGGTTCATCGATGCCGGGCCTGACGTCGTCGTCATCGCTCGGATCACCGGCAAGGGGAGAGGAAGCGGCGTGGACATCGACTGGAGGCAGGGCTACGTCTGGACGGTTCGGGACGGCAAGGCCGTCAGATTCCGCTGGTTCACCAAACCTGAGCAGGCTCTGGAAGCCGCCGGGCTGTCGGACTAGGGACCGAATGTCCGGGGTTGGTGCCAAAGCGAAGCGTGGCCGTCCAGCGGCGGCGAGCCGAGACGACGTGCTCGAGGCGGGTCTCCATCGCTACCTCCGCGGGCAGCGCGTCGACGTGCAGGCCATCGCTGCCGAGCTCGGGCTCGGCAGGGCGACGATCTACCGCTGGCTCGGGTCCCGGGAGAAGCTGCTGGGGGAGGTGATCATCCGCGCCACGGAGCCCGTGCTCGCCGAGGCGCGCTCCGGCTTGAATGGCAAGGGCGGCCCCGGCCTCCTCGACACCTTCGATCGCTTCAACCGCGCCCTGGCGGACGCACCCGCCCTGCGGGCCTTCGTCGAACAGGAGCGCGACGCCTCGCTGCGGATCATCGCCTCGGGCGCCGGCATCGTGCAGCCGCGGATCGTCGAGCTGATCACGGCGATGATCGCCGAGGAGGCCGAGGCCGGGACCTATGAGCCGCCGGTTGAGCCGTCCGTGCTCGGCTTCGCGATCGTCAAGCTCGCCCAGGCCTTCCTCTTCAACGACGCCGTGGTCGGGATCCGCGGCGACGTCGACCGCCTGCGCGAGCTCGAGGCGGCGCTGCTCGGAGTGCCGGCGTAGCGGCCGCCCCCTGCTACTTCTTGACCCTCCACTTGTCCTTGGCGGGCGTTGCGTCCACGGTGCCGTCGGCGTCCTTGGCACGCACCTGGAACGAATGCCTACCTCGGTCAACGACGTAGGTCGACGGCGACGTGCAGGGCGCAAAAGACTCCTTGTCAAGTTTGCATTCGAAGCTCACGCCGGCCTCGGTCGAGGTGAATTGAAAGCTGGCCGTGTTGCTGCGGGTTCTGCTCTTCGGCCTCCGCTTGATCCGAGTGCTGGGCGCCGGGCCAGCGAGGCTTCCCGTGCCGCTGAGGTTGATGGGTAGGACCGGTTCCGGCGTGTTGCCGGAGATCGCGAAGATGGACCCATCCAACTCCTGCTTGAACAAGGGGGTGAACAGCGCCGTCAGCGTGCAGCTCTGACCCGGATTCAGCTGTTGCTGCGAGCACTGGTTGTTGGAGATGGTGAACTCCGCTGGACCCACGATGAAGGCCTGCTGGACCCCACCCGGGAAATCGCCGGTGTTGGTGATCGTGACCTGTTGGCTGCGGGTCGTTCCCAGGGTCGTGGCTCCGAAGTTGACACGGTTTGGCGTCGCCACCAGGTTGGCGCCGGCAAGAGCGTGGGCGGAAAGCGGTATGACCAGCGGGTTGGGCGGCGAGCCGCTGCTGGGAATCACGATTTGGGCGGTGAAGTCGCCCGGGCCGTTCGGGGGGTTGAAGGTGACCCCCACGTTGCAGGACTGGAAGTCCGAAAGGTTGGACCCGCTGCAGCCGTCGCCGCTGAAAGAGAACCGCGCAGCATCGGGTCCGGTGATCGACGCAATCCCCACCGCAGTATCCGTGCCGGAATTGCTGATCTGGAGATTGTCGAACTGTGAGCCGAAGAAATACGGCTGGGGGTTGAAATCCACACTCGGGGGCGAGGACGCCAGCGTTCCCGCCTGTGCCGCCACGGGAAAGGCCGCCAGCGCAAGCGCTGTGATCAGCCCCGTCAGGAGCGGGACTCGAATGGTGTGTGCCTGCTTCATCTGACTCTCCTCTGTTCGCTTCATCCCCTTCCCCTATCCCTTTGTATCGGCAAAAAGACTAGGCGACTTCACCGTGGCTAGTACCCAGTCGGCCTCGGCCGCGCCCGCAAGACCCGATTCGCCGCCGAGTACTTGTTAACGACCGGTGAAGATTCTTCCGTACGCTGCCGGGATGAGCAGCACCGCGGTCGCCGAGCCGGCGAAGCCTCCGGCACCCGATCGAGAGAGGAACGGGAGAAAGGGCTGGCGCGCCCACTGGGTCGCGCGGGTCG
>DASUPK010000110.1:0-5721 GCA_036276255.1 Solirubrobacterales bacterium | reverse complement strand
GCGCGAGCAGCTGACCAAGAACCACAGCGAGCTCCACAACGCCGACCTCTATAAGCAGATGGCCGGGCTCGGCTGGCTCGGCCTCACCATCCCGGAGGAGTACGGCGGCGCCGGCGGCACCATGCTCGACGCCTGCCTCTTCATGGAGGAGACCTCGCGCGGACTGGCCCCGATCGGCGGCTACGCGACAACCCTGATCGTCGCCGGCGCCACCAGGCGCTTCGGCACCGACGAGCAGAAGCAGAAGGTCCTCGGCGGCATCTCCAAGGGATCGGTCGAGGCGATCGCCATGACCGAGCCCGAGTCCGGCTCCGACGTCGGCTCTCTCTCCACCGAGGCCGTCCGCTCCAACGGCGGCTACGTCATCAACGGGCAGAAGGTGTTCATCTCCAACGCCCACATCTCCGACCACGTCCTGGTTGTCTGCCGCACCACCAAGGGCGAGAACAAGCACGAGGGCCTCTCGATGATCTTCGTCGCCGCCGGGAGCGAGGGGATGGAGATGCAGCAGATCGACACCATGGGCGGCCGCGAGACCAACACCATCTACTTCAACGACTGCGAGGTCCCGGAGGAGCAGGTCCTCGGCGAGGTCGACCGCGGCTGGATGCAGCTGATGGCCGGCCTCAACACCGAGCGCCTCATCCTCGCCGCGACCATGCTCGGCATCGGCCAGCGCGCCTTCGACGACGCCCTCGCCTACGCCAAGGAGCGAAAGCAGTTCGGCCGCCCCATCGGCTCCTTCCAGGCCCTCCAGCACCGCTTCGCCGACCTGGCCACGGACCTCGAGGCCGCTCGTCTGATGACCTGGTGGGTCGCCTCACTGAACGACGAGGACCCGGACCGCATGCTCCCCAAGGAGGCGTCCATGGTGAAGCTCTTCGTCACCGAGACGGCCCAGCGCGTCGCGCTCGCGGGCATGCAGATGATGGGCGGCTACGGCTACTCCTCGGAATACGACATGGAGCGCCTCGTCCGCGCCACCCTCGTCTCCACGATTTACGGCGGCACCTCGGAGATCCAGCGCGGCATCATCGCCAAGACGCTGGGTCTCTAGCTACGGCCCGGTCCACCCGCCTCCGCAATCGTCCGCTTACCCGCTGATCCGCCAAACGGAAAGTCGAAAAGAAATTGGTAGGGCCGCGGACCTCCGCGAGTGATTAAGTAGGCCCAACAAAGCTGGGGAGACCCGAGGAGGAGAGATGGACCTGCAGACATTTGAGGACGAGCGCTTCGACTTCGAGGCGCTGGAGTCCGAGCCGAAGCTGGGCCGCCGGCAGTTCCTGATCGCGGGGCTGGCCACTGGGGCCGCCGCCACCGCGCTGCCCAACTACGCCGCGATGGCGCGCAACCGCCGGGTTCCGGTAGCCAAGTCCGGCACCTTCCCGCTCGGCGTCGCGTCGGGATTCCCCTACCCGAAGGGAACCATCCTCTGGACGCAGCTCGGTGACGTCAAGCGCACCTCCCGGCTGAAGCTCCAGGTCGCCAAGGACCGTCACTTCAAGAACGTCGTCCTGGAGAAGACGGTGACGGCGCGGAAGGAGCGCGACTTTACGGCCCGGACCCGGGTGCGCGACCTCCAGCCCGCCCACGAGTACTTCTACCGGTTCCACACCAAGGACAAGGGATCGCCGGTCGGCCGGTTCCGGACGGCGCCGCCTCATGACTCGAGGCAGCCGCTCAAGATTGCCTTCCTCTCCTGCCAGAGCTTCGAGGCCGGCTTCTACAACGCGCAGGCCGCGATCGCCAAGGAGCCCGACATCGACCTCGTCCTGCATCTGGGCGACTACATCTACGAGTCCCACTACTACCCGGGCCCGCGCCAGGACACGAGCGGCTTCAACCACGACGGAAACGTCGAGTTCCTCCCCGAGTACCGGCAGAAGTACCGCCTCTACAAGCAGGACCCGGACCTCCAGGCGATGCATGCGGCCCACAACTTTGTCTCGGTCTGGGACGACCATGAGGTCGAGGACAACTACGCGGACGGACTGGCCAGCTCGCACGCCCAGCCGGGCATGACCAACAACGGCCTCCCTCGCCGGGTCTCGATCCAGGAGCGTCGGGCGAACGGCTACCAGGCGTACTTCAACTACATGCCGAGACTCCGCTTCGACGGCGACCGGGACCGCATCTACGAGCACGTCCGCATCGGGAAGCTGGTGGATCTGATCCTCACGGACGAGCGCCAGTACCGCGACCAGCAGCCATGCAACGACGCCCAGCTCGTCCCGTGTCCCGACCAGCAGAACCCCAATCGCACGATGCTCGGCGCGAAGCAGAAGACGTGGTTCAAGCAGACGCTGGCCGGCTCGCCGCAGACCTGGAAGCTGTGGGCGAACGAGGTGATGCTGATGGGCTTCCAGAGCGGCCCACAGAACGGCGCGAACAACGACCAGTGGGACGGCTATGCGGCCGAGCGCAAGGAGCTGCTCGATTTCGTGATGACCAACAACGTCAAGAACCTGGTCCCGCTGACCGGCGACATCCACAACTTCTTCGCCGGGACGGCGACCACGGATGGGAGCGACACCGGGACGCCGGTCTGCGGCGAGTTCGTCGGCGGCTCCACGACATCACGCGGGCTCCCCGAGGAGACGGGCATCCCGGCCAGCACCATCCAGTCGCTGATCAGCGCCCTCGATCACCACATCACGTTCACCGATCTGCTCGACCGCGGGTACTCGGTCGTCGAGGTCTCACCGACCCAGATGACGTGCGAATTCAAGAAGGTGCAGACCCAGACTCGCGACGGCGGGCAGGCGTCGAGCATCGCCAAGTTCGTACTGCCTAGCGGCTCCCTTACGCCGCAGCAGGTTTCATAAGACGAGCTGGGCTGCATCTGATTAGTGCGACGCCGGGCTCACGATTGGGGCCGGCGTCGCTATTCTTTTGGACCTACCTCGGGCCTGGGGCCGGGGGTTTTTTTCTGTCCGGCCACATGAGTTGGCACCGAAGAAGTTGAGGAGACATGGCCTCTGATGTTCGAATCGGCGTGACGCTCGCGTGTGAGGAGTGCAAGCGCCGCAACTACGAGACGAACAAGTCCCGGCGCAACACGCCGGACCGGATCGAGATCCGGAAGTTCTGCCGTTGGTGCGGTCGGCACACCCCACATAAGGAAACCCGCTAGCCCCCCGCGAGATGGCGAAGACGAGGGCACAGCGAAAGGCCGAGCGGCGACGCCGCCAGCAGGCCGAGCAGCGCGGGATTCCGGAAAGGGATGCCGCCGAGCGCGCTGAGGAGGAGCGCGCCCAGGAGGACACCCAGCGCGGCGTCTCTGGCGAGGTCGCCGAGGCCGAGGCCGTCATTCAGACGGGCGCCCACACCGAGGACTACGGCGAGACCGTTGAGCCGCGGCGCGAGGTCGCCGGCGGCGGCTCACCGGTCCCCGGGGTCGTCCCCGCGCCGGTGCAGCCGGAGACTGAGCCCGAGGCGCCCGCCCCGTCGCGCGCGGATGTCGGAGCCCCGACCGAGGCTCCCGGGGCCGAGCCGAAGGAGAGCCGCCGCGACCGCCGCCAGCGCGAGAAGGAGGAGCGCCGCAAGGCTCGCGCCAAGGAGCTTCAGAAGAAGGGCCAGCCCGAGAAGGCCGAGAAGCGGCGCGGCCCGATTCTCGGTTTCCTGCTTTCCTGCTGGGCCGAACTCAAGCGCGTGCAGTGGCCGGACCGCGACACCCTGGTCCAGGCCTCGGCCGTGACCTTCATCTTCGTGGCGGTCATGGCCGCTTACCTGGGCGCACTGGACGCCGCCTTCAACTGGTTCATCAACCAGCTTCTCTAGGTGGACCCCAAGGAGACCGACTGATGTTTCGCTGGTATGTGATCAACACCTACTCCGGGCACGAGAACAAGGTCAAGCAGAACCTCGAGCACCGGGTCCACACCATGGGCCAGGAGCGCAACGTGCGCCAGGTCGTCGTCCCCACCGAGCAGATCTCGGAGATGAAGGACGGCCAGAAGGTCCAGTCCGAGAAGCGCACCATGCCCGGCTATGTGCTGGTCAACATGGAGATGACGGACGACGCCTGGGGCCTCGTCAAGAACACCCCCGGCGTGACCGGGTTCGTGGGATCGCGGAACAAGCCGATCCCGCTCTCCAAGGTGGAGGTCGACCGCCTGCTCCACCGCGAGACGGCGGAGCGCCCCAGGACGCGCGCCCAGTTCTCGATCGGCGAATCCGTCAAGGTGATCTCCGGCCCGCTCGCCGACTTCTCCGGCGAGATCGCCGAGATCAACGAGGACGCCGCCAAGCTCAAGGTCCTGGTTTCCATCTTCGGCCGGGAGACTCCGGTCGAGGTCAACTACGACCAGGTCAAGAAGATCTAACTTCCACAACGCATGGCCAAAAAGGTCCTCACCCAGATCAAGCTTCAGATCCCCGCCGGCGCCGCGAACCCCGCGCCGCCGGTCGGCCCTGCCCTGGGCCAGCACGGCGTCAACATCATGGAGTTCTGCAAGGCGTTCAACGCGCAGACCCAGCAGGACGCCGGCACCATCATCCCCGTCGAGATCACGGTCTACGAGGACCGCTCCTTCGACTTCATCACCAAGACCCCGCCGGCCGCGGTCCTGATCAAGGAGGCCGCCGGCCTGGACAAGGGCTCCGGCGAGCCGCACAGCGTCAAGGTCGGCTCGATCACCGTCGACCAAGCGCGCCAGATCGCGGAGCGCAAGATGCCCGACCTGAACGCCAACGACCTCGATGCCGCGACCAAGATCATCGCCGGCACCGCCCGCTCGATGGGCGTCACCGTGGAAGGGCTGAGTTGATGGCGCACGGCAAGCGTTACCGCAACGCCTACGAGAAGATCGACCGCACCACGGCGTATCCGCCGGCGGAGGCGATTCACCTGATCAAGGAGACGGGGGGCGCCAAGTTCGACGAGACGGTCGAGCTGCACATCCGGCTTGGCGTCAACGTCCGTCACGCCGAGGAGCAGCTGCGCGGCACCCTGGCCCTGCCGAAGGGCCTCGGCAAGAACGTCACGATCGCCGTCTTCGCCGAGGGCGACGTCGCCCGCCAGGCCACCGAGGCCGGCGCCGACTTCGTCGGCTCCGACGACCTCGCCGAGAGGATCGAGGGCGGCTGGACCGACTTCGACGTGGCGATCGCCCACCCGTCGCAGATGCAGAAGGTCGGCAAGCTCGGCCGCGTACTCGGCCCACAGGGCAAGATGCCTAACCCCAAGGTCGGGACCGTGACCGAGGACATCGCCAAGGCCGTCGACGAGGCCAAGGCCGGCAAGGTCGAGTACCGCACCGACCGGCAGGCGATCGTCCACCTCGCGATCGGCAAGACCAGCTTCTCGGAGGAGGACCTGCTCGAGAACTACGCCGCGGTGATCGAGGAGATCATCCGCGCGAAGCCGGCCGCCGCAAAGGGCCGCTACATCATCTCGATCACGGTCAGCACCACCATGGGCCCCGGGGTCCGGGTCGACTCCTCCCGCATCCGCCGCGGCGAGATCATGCTCGGCGCCGGGGGAGCTGATGCAACCGATGGCGCCGGCGTTTCCCTGGGCACGAACGGGGGGGACGCGGACAGTGCGGGCGACGCCGCCGATCGGGCGAGCGCTCAAGCCACGAACTGAAGCCGCCAGGCAACCTAGTTTCGTACTCAATAGGTGGGAGAGTTGCCGCATATTGGGGGCAAAGATCCGTAGAAACTCCCAATTGCGCTGGGTGAGTCCGCTGCGTTAGGGTCGGTTCGTCTCCGAACGCT
>DASUPK010000109.1:0-3502 GCA_036276255.1 Solirubrobacterales bacterium | reverse complement strand
CCAGGCGGCCGGGGCGAGCTGCCCGTGGAGTGAGAGCACCAGCACGGGGATCTGCCGACCGGGACCTCGATGCTCCCGCGCCTCGACCGGCTCGACCGGGTGCTGCAGCGACGTGTAGTTGAGCTTCAGCGCCCGTGCCTGTTCGGCGCCCGGGTGATCGAGCCCGTGCGTCAGGTTCACGTGCACGACATCGAAACCCCCCGAGCCCAGCCTGAGGTCGCGAGCCTCGGTGTTGAGGATCAGCTCGTCGCCTTCGCGGATCTCCCCGACGAGCGACTCGTCGGCCCACGCCGCCCGCACCTCATCCCCGATCCGGACACGGAGCGGGTCCGTCTCCGTCACGACTCCCTCCCGCAGCTTCAGCACCTCTAGCCCCCGCTCGTCACTGCCGCCTTCGCCGCCTCGTCGAGCACGGCCTCGCACACCGCGAGCATCTCCACGATCGCGCTTTCCGTGACCGACTCCTCCGGAGTGTGGTTCGCCTCGGTGCCGTTGGCAAGCAGCACCGCCTCGTAGCCGGAAGCGACCAGGGCGTTCGCATCGCTCCCTCCGCCGGTGGCGACGAGCTCCGGCTCGTGACCGGTGCGCCTCAGCGCCTCCGAGGCGATCCGCACGGCATCGGACTTGGGATCGAGCCGATAGCCACGGAACATCTCGATCACCTGCGCGTCGACGTCGCATCCCTGCTCCCCCGCGGCCCAGGTGCACACGTCGACCATCTCCCCGATCGTCGCCGCCGCCCGCTCACCATCGACGCTACGGGCCTCGCCGAGGATCCGGCAATGCCCGGCGACGACGTTCGACGCCGTCCCGCCCTCGATGATCCCGACGTTCGCGGTGGTCTCCTCGTCCAGCCGGCCGAGCTTCATGCCGGCGACGGCGGCCGCCGCCGCCGCGATCGCGCTGTGACCGTCCTCCGGGTTGATGCCGGCGTGAGCCTCGTGGCCGGTGAAGTCCGCGACCAGCCGCTTGTAGGTCGGCGCGGCCATGATCACCTCGCCGATCGCGGTGGCGTGGTCGAGCACGAAGCCGAACGGCGCACGAAGTGCAGAGATATCGAGCTCCCTGGCGCCGCGCAGCCCGTCCTCCTCGGCGACGGTGAAGACGAGCTCCAGGCCGAGCGGGCCCGGATCCGTCGCGTGCCCTGCGGCCAACTCCATCAGCACCGTGACCGCCGCCTTGTTGTCGGCGCCGAGAATCGTGTCGCCACGCGTCGTGAAGCGACCGTTCTCGCGGGCGACCTCGATCGGGCCGTCGTGGGGAACCGTGTCGAGATGGGCGAAGAAGGAGACCCAGCCCTCCCCCGTCCCGGGAATGCGGGCGATCAGATTGCCCGCGGCGGCCTCGGCCGGGACCGCCGAGCCATCCTCGGTGATGTCGACCCCGAGCCCGCGCAACTCGTCCAGAACAGCGTCGGCGACCTCGCGCTCCTGACCCGTGGGACTCGCGATTTCGCAGAGCCGCGCGAATCGGTCGAGCATGCGCTGGTCGTCGAAGGCCACGAACGCGACAGGCTAGTCAGCACGCCGACCCGCCGTCATCGCGCGCTGATAGCGAGGTACTCGTCGGACGCGCCGTCCCTGTTCCTCTTCGGCGTCGCCGGGATCAGCTCGCGCTGGCGGATCAAGATCGGTGCGCTCGCCGTCGCGTCGGGCGTCTTCCTGGTGGCGCTGGTCGTGCTGGCGACCGTCTAGGCCGAGTGGCGGACGCTGACGTCCTCGGACTCCTCGGCCGCAGCCTCGGCCTCCGCGGCAGGCTCGGCGGTCGCCGGGCGCTCAGCCGCCCGCTTCGCCGCGGCCCCCACGAAGTCGCGGAAGAGCGGCTCCGGGCGCGTCGGCCGGGAGTTGAACTCGGGGTGGAACTGCGAGGCGACGAAGAACGGGTGGTCCGGCAGCTCGATCACCTCGACCAGCCGGTCGTCGGGCGATGTCCCGCTCGCCACCAGGCCCTCCTCCTCCAGCCGCTTGCGAAGCATGTTGTTGACCTCATAGCGGTGACGGTGGCGCTTATAGATGACGGGCTCGCCGAAGATCTCGCGCGCCTGGGTGCCCTCGTGGAGCTTCACCGGATCGGCGCCGAGCCGCATCGTCCCGCCGAGATCCGAGACCTCCTTCTGCTCGGGCAGCAGGTCGACGACGGGGAATGGAGTCTCGGGATCGAACTCGGCGGAGTTGGCGCCGTCCATCCCGCAGACGTTCCGCGCGAACTCCACGACCGCGATCTGCATTCCGAGGCAGATCCCCAGGTAGGGGATTCCCTTCTCGCGGGCGATCCGGGCTGCCTCGACCTTGCCCTCGATCCCGCGCTCGCCGAAGCCGCCGGGGATCAGGATCCCGTCGACGTCCTCCAGCTGCGCCTCGTCGATGTCCTCCGCGGAGACCAGCTGGGTCTCCACCTGCACGTCGTGCTGCCAGCCGCCGTGGGTGAGCGCCTCGATCACGGACTTGTAGGCGTCCTCGAGCTGGACGTACTTGCCGACCAGCGCGATCTTCACCTTCCGCTCGCGCGAGGCGTCGGCGCGCTTGATCAACTCCTCCCACTCGGTCAGGTCCGGGGCGTCGGACTCCATCCCGAAGTGATCGAGGATCTGGTCGTCCATCCCCTCGGCCCGCAGCACCAGCGGCACCTTGTAGACGTTGTCGACGTCGCGGGCAGAGATCACAGCGTCCTCGGGGAGGCTGGCAAAGAGGGCGATCTTCTTGCGGATGTCGCGATCCAGTCCCTGCTCGGAGCGACAGAGCAGCGCGTGCGGCTGGACCCCGATCCGGCGCAGCTCGTTGACCGAGTGCTGGGTCGGCTTCGTCTTCATCTCGCCGGCGTGCCCGACGTACGGGACCAGCGTCAGGTGGACGAACATGCAGCGCTTCGGGCCCATGTCGGTGTAGAGCTGGCGGATCGCCTCGAGGAACGGCAGCGACTCGATGTCGCCGACGGTGCCGCCGATCTCGGTGATCACGAAATCGACTGCCTGCGACTCGGCCACGATCAGGATGCGGTTCTTGATCTCGTCGGTGATGTGGGGGATCACCTGGACGGTGGCGCCGAGGTAGTCGCCTCGCCGCTCGCGCCGGATCACGCTGTTGTAGACGCCGCCCGCCGTGAAGTTCGAGGCGCGCGAGGTGTTCTCGTCGGTGAAGCGCTCGTAGTGGCCGAGGTCGAGGTCCGTCTCACCACCATCGTCGGTGACATAAACTTCGCCGTGCTGATAGGGACTCATCGTGCCCGGGTCGACGTTGATGTAGGGGTCGAACTTCTGGAGTGAGACCTTGTAGCCGTGGCCCTCGAGCAGCGCGCCGATGGATGCAGCGGCCAAACCTTTTCCGAGTGACGAAACCACGCCACCGGTCACGAAGATGTACTTGGTTGCGATCATGTGCACGTTCCGAAGTGTCTGCTCATGGACGTGTTCAGTGTGGACGCCCGGCCTGAAGCAATTGACGCACTTGCTCGAGGTCTTCCGGGGTATCCACGCCAATCGAGTCGTACGATGTTTCAACGGTCT
>DASUPK010000108.1:0-4309 GCA_036276255.1 Solirubrobacterales bacterium | reverse complement strand
CTCTCTGAGGACGTGGACCCCGAACGCGACCACATCCGCGGCTCTGACGACGCGCCCGTGACGCTGATCGAGTACGGCGACTACGAGTGCCCGTACTGCGGGCGGGCCGAGCCTGTGATTCGCGAGCTGCTCGAGGACTTCGGCGACGACCTGCGCTACGTCTGGCGCCACCTGCCACTCAACGATGTCCATCCCAACGCGCAGAACGCCGCGGAGGCGGCGGAGGCCGCGGCGGCCCAGGGCGCCTTCTGGGAGATGCACGACAAGCTGATTGGAAACCAGGATCAGCTCGGGGCGCCCGATCCCGAGCGGCATGCCGAGGAGCTGGGCCTGGACGTCGAGCGATTCCGGGACGAAATGCGCCGGCGCGTGTACGCGCCGCGCGTCGCGGAGGACGTGTCAAGCGCCGATGCGAGCGACGTCGCCGGCACGCCGGGGTTCTTCATCAACGGGCGTCGTCATCGGGGCGCCTACGACGTGGAGACCCTGGGCCGCCTGGTCAGAGACGCCAGGGGCCGCGCCCGGGCGCAGCAGGCGGCGACGGGCGCTTCCGCGCCCGAGCCGGTCGGATAGCCGTCAGCGACGCGCTATCCTCACTGGACTAACTACAGAAACTGGATCTAAGCATGACCTTTCTTCTGATTCCACTTGATGAAGCGATCGTCTTCCCGGGCGTCACGGCCACGCTGCCGATCGACACCGGCGACGAGGACCGTATCTTCCTGCTGCCGCGCCAGAACGGCGAGTTCGGCCGGATCGGCGTGGTCGCCGAGGTGCTCGAGCGTGCCCAGCTGCCGAGCGGTGGATGGGCGGCGACCGTGGTCGGCCTGCATCGCGGCCTGGCCGGCGCCGCGCAGCCCGACGACGACGACCACCTGCGCGTCGACGTGCAGGAGATCCACGACGGCAACCCCGAGGATGAGCGCAGCGCCGAGCTGATCCGCGAGTACCGCGCCGTCGTCGACGAGATCCTCGAGCTGCGAGGCGCGGACGAGCGCATCGGGGCGTTCCTGCGCTCGATCGAGGAGCCGGGCGCACTGGCCGACACCGCCAATTTCAGCCCCGACCTCTCGCGCGATCAGAAGCTGAAGCTGCTGGAGACACTCGACGTGAAGGTCCGCCTCGAGGCGGCAGTCGAGATGCAGCGCGAGCGGCTGGCCGAGCTTCAGGTCCGCGTCAAGATCCGCGACGACGTCGACTCCGGCGCCCAGAAGCAGCAGCGCGAGTACTTCCTGCGCAAGCAGATGGAGTCGATCCGCAAGGAGCTCGGCGAGGACGAGGGCGACCTGATCGGCGAGTACGAGAAGAAGATCGCCGAGGCGGGGATGCCCGAGGAGGTCGCCGAGCAGGCCGAGCGCGAGCTGCGCCGGCTCGAGCGCCAGGGCGAGCAGTCGCCGGAGTCATCGATGATCCGCAGCTACCTCGACTGGCTTCTGGCCGTGCCGTGGTCGAAGCGCTCCGAGGAGAGGCTCGACCCCAAGCACACCCGCGAGGTCCTGGACGAGGACCATGCCGGCCTCGACGACGTGAAGCGGCGCATCACCGAGTTCATCTCGGTTCGGAAGCTGCGCGAGGAGCGCGGGGTGGAGGACGACTCGCGCGCCAACGGCGCGATTCTCACCCTGGTCGGTCCTCCTGGCACCGGCAAGACCTCGATCGGCGAGTCCGTCGCCCGCTCGCTTGGCCGCGAGTTCGTGCGGCTCTCACTGGGCGGGATCCACGACGAGGCCGAGATCCGAGGCCACCGGCGGACCTACATCGGTGCGCTGCCGGGCCGCATCGTCCGCGCCCTGCGTGATGCCAAGACGATGAACCCGGTGATCCTGCTGGACGAGGTCGACAAGGTCGGCGCGGACTGGCGCGGGGATCCCTCCGCGGCGCTGCTCGAGGTCCTCGACCCGGCGCAGAACCATTCCTTCCGGGATCACTACCTCGACGTCGAGGTGGACCTTTCCGAGGTCGTCTTCCTGGCGACCGCGAACATGGTCGACACGATCCCGGCGCCGCTGCTGGACCGGATGGAGGTCATCCGGTTCGATGGCTATACGACCGAGGAGAAGCTCGCGATCGCGCGCGGCTACCTCTGGCCCCGCCAGGTGAAGCGCAACGGCCTTCGCGATGACGAGGTCGAGGTCTCCGACGCGATCCTGCGCAAGGTGATCACCGAGTACACCCGCGAGGCGGGCGTGCGCCAGCTCGAGCGCGAGCTCGGCAAGCTGCTGCGCCGCGAGGCGACCCGGATCGCCTCGGGCGAGGCGGAGGCCCCGATTGCGATAGAGACCGACGAGGTCGTCGACGCCCTCGGCCGCCAGAAGTTCTTCCAGGAGTCGGTCGAGCGCACGGCGATCCCGGGCGTGGCCACCGGCCTGGCGGTCACTGGAACGGGCGGTGACGTCCTTTTCATCGAGGCGACTGCCATGGAGGGCGACAAGGGCCTGGTGCTCACCGGACAGCTGGGCGACGTGATGAAGGAGTCGGCGCGGATCGCGCTCTCCTACGTCAGCTCGCACGCCGATGAGCTCGGCATCGACAGCGCCGACTTCGCGCGCGAGTTCCATGTCCACGTCCCCGCCGGAGCGATCCCGAAGGACGGCCCGAGCGCCGGCACGGCGATGACCACCGCACTCGCGTCGCTGCTCAGCGGGCGGCCGGTCAAGCACACGGTCGGGATGACCGGCGAAGTCACCCTGCAGGGCCGGGTCCTGCCGATCGGCGGGCTCAAGCAGAAGGTGCTTGCGGCACACGCGGCCGGGCTCACCGAGGTGATCCTGCCGGAGCGCAACCGCGGCGACCTCGATGAGGTCCCCGAGGAGGTGCGGGAGCAGATGACCTTCCACCCGGTGATGAGCATCGGCGAGGTCCTCGACCACGCCCTCGAGCCGGCCGAGCGGGGAGCGGATGTCGCCCCGGTGTCGTAGCTGCGCGCCGGTCCCCCGCGAGGTGCGGTCGGTGGCGGCCCTGCTGGAACGCCGCTGGACACTGGGCACGATCTACGCCTGCTCCAGCGGCGCCGAGCGCTTCAACGAGTTTCGCCAGTCCCTGCCCGGCATCTCCCCGACGACGCTCTCGGACCGCCTCGACCAGCTCGAGGCGGCCGGGATCGTGGAGCGGCAGCTGATCCCAGGCCGCCCGCCGCACGCCGAGTACCGGCTGACAGCGACGGGGAAGCGCCTGGCCGAGGCCGTCTCGGGGCTGCTGCGCCAGCCTGCCTAGCCGCGACTGCAGCGGCGAACTAGTATCCGGACCTCATGAGGTTCGGGGGAGTCGGAAGGGTTGGACTGTTAGTGGCGCTCGCGGCGGCGGCGGCACTTTCTGCGATCCCCTCAGCGGCTTCGGCGGCGACGGTGGCCGACGCGAGCTGCACGGTCCAGCTCGGCTTCAGCGTCACGCCCTCTCCGGGCGACATCAAGGAGGCACAGACCTTCACGGCCGGGCACACCGGCGTTCTCGTTTCGGCGCAGGTGACCGTCACCAACTCGGCCGGATCGACGCCTGGCGACTGGCGCCTCGAGATCGCGGCGACCGATGGATCCGGCCTGCCGGGCACGATTCTCGCCGCAACGACCGTGGCAAACGCACTCGGCGACGGCCAGCAGGGGGCGATCACCGGCAGCTTCGCGAACCCGGCGCACGTCAGCGCCGGGACGCTCTACGCGCTCCTCGTCTCGCGGCCCGGCTCGAGCAAGTACGGCCTCGCAGGGGAGGGCGGCGACCCGTGTCCCGGGCAGGCGTACTTCCAGAACGCGGTGGGAGGCCCGTTCCTCCTCTACTCGTCAGTCGACTACGGCTTCGCGACGACGGTCGATCTGGGGGGAGCGGCGACCGGCGCCAGGAAGTGCAAGAGGAAGAAGCACCACAAGCGCCGGCACGCCAAGTGCCACAAGAAGAAGCACCACCACCCTTTGGCGGCTAGCGCCTACTGAGCTCCGGCAGCACCTCTTCGCCGAACAGGCGGACCTGGTCGTTCAGGCTGGGCAGGCCCTCGATCTCGATGTCTGCCCAGGAGCGAAGGGTGAAGGGATCCGTGAACGAGACGAGAGCGTGGTCGAATCCGGCGGCGGCATAAGTATCGGTCAGCCACCGAAGCCAATCGTCGGGGGTGCCGGCGACGACCAGGCGGTCGGCAATCGAGTCCGGGGTCAGCTCCAGGGCGCGCTTCACGTCCCCTGCGGCGAATGCCTCATTCACCGGTGCGACCTCGTCGGGGCTGATGCCGTGGCGCTCCAGCAGCGCCGGCGGCATCGATGGGATGTAGAAGGCGGCGAGGACTCTGCCGGCGCTCTTCGCGGCGTCGCCGTCCGGGGCGATC
>DASUPK010000107.1:0-7964 GCA_036276255.1 Solirubrobacterales bacterium | reverse complement strand
CTGATCACTCTGGCGGCGAGCGAAGTGGCCAACCGCCAGCTCGGCCGTCCGATGCCCAACACCGCGCTGCTCGGCGGCTTCGCGGCCATGACCGGCGTGGTCAAGCTTCGGTCCGTCGTCCGCGCGATCGCCCAGAAGTTCTCCGGCGAGATCGCTGACCGCAACACGCTCGCGGCGGACGTGGCCTACGAGTTCGTCCAGTACGAGATCCGGGAGTTGACCCGTGCCTAGGCCCGGCCGTCGGCAGGAGGAGGGCTCCCGCGCGATCGCCGAGGCCGTGGCGCTCTGCCGCCCCGAGGTGGTCAGTGCCTATCCCATCTCCCCGCAGACCCACATCGTCGAGCATCTGTCAGATCTGGTCCGGGTGGGCGAGCTTGACCCCTGCGAGTATCTGATGGTCGAGTCCGAGTTCGGCGCCATGTCCGCCGCGATCGGCGCGTCCGCCGCCGGGGCCCGCACCTACACGGCGACCGCGTCCCAGGGCCTCCTCTTCATGGCCGAGGCGCTCTACAACACCTCCGGCCTCGGCCTGCCGATCGTGATGACGGTGGCCAATCGGGCGATCGGCGCTCCGATCAACATCTGGAACGACCACTCCGACTCGATGTCGCAGCGGGACTCCGGCTGGATCCAGATCTACGCCGAGTCGAACCAGGAGGCGCTCGACATGCACATTCAGGCGTACCGGATCGCCGAGCAGGTCTCGCTCCCGGTGATGGTCTGCATGGACGGCTTCGTCCTCACCCACGCCTACGAGGAGGTCGAGATTCCCGCCCAGGACGAGGTCGACACCTTCCTGCCCGGCTTCGAGCCCCGCCAGCTGCTCGATCCCGCCGACCCGATGACGATCGGGGCGATGGTCGGCCCCGAGGCGTTCTTCGAGGTCAAGTACCTCGCCCACGCCAAGCAGATGCAGGCTCTCGACGTGATCGCCGAGGTCGGGCAGAGCTTCGCCGTCGACTTCGGCCGGCCCTCCGGCGGGCTGGTGCGCCGCTACCGGACCGAGGGCGCGGAGACGATCATCGTCGCGCTCGGGTCCGTCCTCGGGACGATCGAGGAGGTCGTCGACGAGATGCGGGCCGAGGGGATCCGTGTCGGGGCGCTCGGCATCAAGTCCTTCCGGCCCTTCCCGCTCGAGGAGGTGCGTGAGGCCCTGGTCGGCGCCTGCCGCATCGTCGTCCTCGAGAAGGCCCTCGCCCCGGGGCGCGGCGGGATCGTGTCCACAGACGTGCACGAGGCGCTGGTGGGAGGCCACGCTCGCTGCAGCACGGTGATTGCGGGCCTGGGCGGCCGCGCCATCACCCGCGCCTCGCTTCGTGGACTGCTGGAGGAGGCCGGGCGTGACGAGCTCGAGTCGCTCTCCTTCCTCGACCTCGACACGGAGCTCGTCAGGCGCGAGCTGGAGCGCGAGGTCGACGGCAAGCCCCCGGGACCCCACGCCGAGAACATGCTCCGCGACCTCGGCATCGTCGCCGCGGAGGCCCACTGATGCCCTACCAGGAGGTCAAGCTCTACCAGACGGGCACCTACGTGGCCGGCAACCGGCTTCTCGACCCGGAGAACCGGTCCGTCCAGGCGAAGATGGAGCGCTCCAACACCCTCACCTGCGGCCACCGGGCCTGCCAGGGATGCGGCGAGGCGCTTGGCGCCCGGTACGTGCTCGACTCGGCGATGCGGGCGACGAAGGGAAAGCTCGTCGCGGCGAACGCCACGGGTTGCCTGGAGGTCTTCTCCACCCCGTACCCCGAGAGCTCCTGGAACCTGCCCTGGATCCACTCACTGTTCGGCAATGCGCCGGCGGTCGCCACCGGGATCGCCGCCGCGATGCGCGCCAAGGGCCGCGAGGATGTGCGGGTGATTGGTCAGGGCGGCGACGGCGGCACGCTCGATATCGGCTTCGGCTGCCTCTCCGGGATGTTCGAGCGAAACGACGACGTGCTCTTCGTCTGCTATGACAACGAGGCCTACATGAACACCGGCGTCCAGCGCTCAGGTGCCACACCGCCGGGGGCGCGCACCGCCAACACCAAGCCGGTCGGCACCGAGCCGGGCAACGTCTTCGGCCAGGGCAAGAACGCGCCGCTGATCGCGATGGCGCACGAGATCCCCTACGTCGCCACCGCAACCGTCGCTGAGCTCCACGACCTCGAGTACAAGGTCGAGCGGGCAATGGAGTTCCGGGGCGCCCGCTACCTGCACGTCTTCGTCCCCTGCCCGCTGGGTTGGGGCTCGGCCTCGGCCGACACGATCAAGATCGCCCGCCTCGCAAAGGAGACCGGCATCTTCCCCGTCTTCGAAGCCGAGGACGGCGAGGTGGTCGGTGTCTCAAAGATCCGCAGGAAGGTCCCGGTCACCGAGTACCTGAAGACGCAGCGCCGCTACGCACACCTCTTCAAGGACCCGCCGCGGACCGATGCGATCGAGGCGATCCAGGCCCGGGCCGACGCCAACATCGAGCGCTTCGGCCTGAGGGGCGGCTACGGCTCGCTCCCCGACCTGCTCGCCGACAGCCCCCACGGACCGCAGTGATGGCCTCCCGTCCCTACGCCATCACGCTCGACGTTGGCTCCAGCCTCGCCAACAAGACTGGGAGTTGGCGGACGGAGCGGGCGCAGTACGTGGATCGCCTGCCCCCGTGCAATCACGCCTGTCCCGCCGGCGAGAACTGCCAGGCCTGGCTGTATGAGGCCGAAGACGGCGGCGAGGGCTACGAGCGGGCCTGGCGCAAGATCACACAGGACAACCCGTTCCCGGCCATCATGGGACGGGTCTGTTACCACCCGTGCGAGACGAGCTGCAACCGCGGCGAGCTCGACGAGGCGGTCGGGATCCACGCTGTCGAGCGCTTCATCGGCGATGAGGCGATCGAGAAGGGCTGGTCCTTCGATCCTCCGGCCGAGCCGACCGGCAAGCGCGTGCTCGTCGTCGGGGCGGGACCCTCCGGGCTCTCCGCCGCCTTCCACCTGCGCCGCCTCGGCCACGAGGTGACGATCCACGAGGCCGGCCCGATGGCCGGAGGCATGATGCGCTTCGGCATCCCCACCTACCGCCTGCCGCGCGACGTGCTTGACGCCGAGGTCCAGCGGATCCTCGACATGGGCGTCGAGCTCGAGCTCAACCGGAAGGTCACGAACATCGAGGAGGCGATGAGCGAGGGCGGCTTCGACGCGTCGTTCCTCGCCGTAGGTGCCCACATCGGCAGGCACGCCGACATCCCGGCCGGCGAGGCCGCCCGGATCCTCGACGCCGTCTCGGTCCTCGAGCAGATGGAGGGCGACGAGAAGCCGCTGCTGGGCCGGAAGGTCGTCATCTACGGCGGTGGCAACACCGCGATGGACGCGGCCCGCACCGCCAAGCGTCTCGGCGCCACCGACGCGGTCGTCGTCTACCGGCGGAACCGCGACCGGATGCCGGCGCACGAATTCGAGGTCGCGGAGGCCGAGGAGGAGGGCGTGATGATGCGCTGGCTCGAGACCATCAAGCAGGTCGACGGCAACAAGATCACCGTCGAGCGGATGAAGCTCGACGAGACCGGCTTCCCCCAGCCCACGGGGGAGTTCGACGAGCTCGAGGCCGACTCGGTGGTCCTGGCGCTCGGACAGGAGGCGGACCTCACGCTCCTCGAGGGCGTCAGCGGGATCGAGGTCGAGGACGGCGTCGTCCAGGTCGGGCCGAACATGATGACCGGGCATGAGGGCGTCTTCGCGGGTGGAGACATGGTCCCCGCCGAGCGCACCGTCACCGTCGGCATCGGCCACGGCAAGAAAGCCGCTCGCAACATCGACGGGTGGCTGCGCGACGAGAGCTTCGAAGCGGGCCCGAAGCATGAGGTCATCAGCTTCGAGCAGCTCAACACCTGGTACTACGCGGACGCACCGCGGACCGTCGAACCCGAGCTCGAGGTCGCCCGGCGTTCCTCCACCTTCGATGAGGTCGTCGGTGCGCTCGACGAGTCCAACGCCCTCTACGAGGCTCGCCGCTGCATGTCATGCGGCAATTGCTTCAGTTGTGACAACTGCTTCGCCGTCTGCCCCGACAACGCCGTGATCAAGCTCGGCGAGCCGGGCGAGCTCTACGAGATCGACCTCGACTTCTGCAAGGGCTGCGGACTGTGCGTCCAGGAGTGTCCCTGCGGCGCGATCGAGATGATCCCGGAGAAGATCTGAAAGGAGGAACGATGCGAATGCGAGCGACATTCGAGAAGTTCAGGGTCGTCTTCTGGGTCGCCGCCGCCGGCGTCGTCGGGCTGTACCTCTACGGGCTGGTCTGGCAGGCCTACGGCCCCCTCGAGCTCGGCCTGCTCAGCGTCATCTGCCTGACGCTGCTGGCCCTGTTCGTCGCGCACGAGGTGATGCTCCGGCGAGAACTGCGAAACCACCCCCGCGAGGTCGACCACACCGACAAGGAGCGCCGCGGCTTCTAGTCAGCCTGCGGCGTCCCGCAGGGCGCGGACCCGCTCCGCGAAGAGTCGCCAGCGGCGTTCGTTCTCGTGCACCAAGGTCGCCGAGCGGGTGAACAGGTCCGACGCCGCGTCCAGCAGCTCACTTGCGGTGAACAAGTACGCGGGATTCCGCCTCGGGCCGGCGAGGTCATCGCGCAGGGCACTGGGCGCAAAGTCGAGTTGACCGAGTACGTCCAGCGCCCGTCGGAGGAAGTGAGC
Organism: Solirubrobacterales bacterium; assembly: GCA_036276255.1. Taxonomy (GTDB): domain Bacteria; phylum Actinomycetota; class Thermoleophilia; order Solirubrobacterales; family 70-9; genus DASUPK01. The sequence continues at coordinate 3,304 of DASUPK010000107.1, read as the reverse complement.
ACAGAGTGCGTTCATCCCCGCCGCCTGCCAGTCGTTCCCGATGATCCGGTGGCGCTCGCCGAGCAGGTCGATCAGATCTTCGAACTCGACCAACGCGCCCGCGACTGCCCAGGACTGCTCCATTGCGCCTGCCAGCCACTCGCCCGTGCGCTCGCAACCCGCCGCCATCGTCTCGATCTCGCTCTTCATCTGCGTGATCTCCGCCGGCTCGTCCTCCCCCTCCATGAACAGAATTCCGCTGTCGCCCACGAGTCCGGGAGGATTGAGGTCCTCGGCGCCGGCGAAGGGGCTCGCGGCCGGGTGATCGCTGGGCTCGGCCTCGCTCCATTGGGCGGCTAGCTCCTTCAGCGCGCGCGAGGCGGCCTGAACCTCGCGTGCGCTCTGCAGCGGAGCCTGCGAATAGAACTCCTCGTGCTGGCGATGGAACCGCGACAGGTTCTCGATGGTTCTCAGCAGCTCCGGCGGGACGTCCTTGTGCTGGGCCATGCGGGGTGGCCAGCAAATCACACCAGAGGGGAGCCGCCTAGCCCGGGCGGGGCACCACCATCACCGGGCAGCTCGCCGCGCGGATCACGCGCGAGGAGACGCTGCCGATGAGCAGGCGCATCACCGGGCCGAAGCCGCGGGAGCCGAGCACGAGCAGGTCGACGCCGGACTCGCACGCCTTGAGCAGCTTCTGGACGGGATCCCCGTGCTCGAAGACGGGCAGGGCCCGCAGCTCCGGCGGAAGCTCGGCGACGGCGGCGTGCAGGCGGCTCTGGAAGTCCGGCCCGGCCCCTGCTCCCGTCTGCGCAGCGGCGGCCGCGCCCATCGCCGGAATTGGCGTCGCGACGCCGACCACCTTCATCGACGCGTGGAACTTCGCGGCGAGCCTGGCGCCCTCGTCCAGGGCCGCCTGCGACTCGGCCATCCCGTCGTATCCCACCGCGAGGACCCGGAGGCGGTCCTGTGAGTGGTCCTCCTCCGCGTAGCCCTTCGGGGCGATCATCAGCCGGCAGCGTGCCCCGTGCAGCAGGTGCTCGGCCACGCTCCCGGGGGCGACCGATCCGAAGGCGGCGTGGTGGGTGGAGCCGAGCACGATCAGGTCCGCCTCGCCGCTCTCCGCGAGTGCCTGGAGCGCATCCGCCGGCGAGCCCTTCTCGACGCTCACGACCTTGAGGTCGCCGCCGTCCCTCAGAGCCACCCCCTCGGCGAGCACACGGGCATCCTCGCCGCGGTCGTTCTCCTGGTAGCCGACGACGACCTTCCGGTAGAGGGGGTCGGTGTCCACACGCCGGAGCCTAAGCAGCTCGGGCATCCGGCCGTCTTCTGCGAGGGTGTCGGTCCTGAACGGATCGTCCCGAGCAGAGGCTCCATACCCGGCCGAGCGTGAGGCCGACGTGGCGCTGCGCGACGGCACCACGGTCCACGTCAGGCCCGTTCGCGCCGACGACGAGGATGCGCTCCACGGGTTCCTCGAGGGGCTGGACCTCACCTCCCGGGTGTTCAGGTTCTTCTCGGGCGGCGTCGACCTGCGCGCTGCGGCGCGCTCGATGGCGGACGTCGACTACGCCCAGCGCTATGGGCTCGTGGCGGTCCGCGACGGAGACCTGGTCGGCCAGGGGATCTACATCGGCGAGGGAGGCGGGGGCGCCGAGGTGGCGTTCGCGGTCGCCGACCGGCTCCAGGGAAACGGACTCGCCACGCTGCTGCTCGCTCACCTGGCGGAGGTCGCCGTCGACAACGGCATCTCCGTCTTCCACGCCGAGGTGATGCCCGAGAACCACCGGATGATGGAGGTCTTCAGGGACAGCGGATTCCCGGTCGAGATCTCCTCCGAGCCGGGTGCGATCCGGGTCGTATTCCCCACGTCCTTCGAGGAAGAGGCGGTGCGTCGCTTCGAGGATCGCGATCGGCTGGCCGCGGAGGCCGCCCTCCGGTTCTTCCTCGAGCCGACCGCGATCGCGGTGATCGGGGCGTCGCGCGACCGCAACACCGTCGGCGGCCAGCTCTTCCACAACACGCTCGAATCGGGCTTCGAGGGCGTCAGCTATCCGGTCAACCCGCACGCCGACGTCGTCCAGTCGGTCCACTCCTACGGCAGCGTCGCGGAGCTGCCAGAGGACGTGGAGCTTGCGGTGATCGTCGTCCCGGCGGTCGCGGTCGTCGATGCCGCACGCGAATGCGCCGCTCACGGAGTTCGAGCCCTGATCGTGATCTCCGCCGGCTTCACCGAGGTCGGGGCCGAAGGCGCCGAGCGCGAGCGCGAGCTGGTCGGGGTCTGCCGCGAAGCCGGCATGCGGCTGATCGGCCCCAACTGCCTGGGCATCCTCAACACGAGCGAAGGTCACAGCTTCAACGCGACCTTCGCCCCCGGCGGGCCGCCTCCTGGCAACGTCGGCTTCGTCACCCAGAGCGGCGCGCTCGGCCTGGCGCTGATCGATCTGGCCAGCAACCGCAGCCTCGGCGTCTCCTCCTTCGCCTCGATCGGCAACCGCGCCGACATCACCGCGAACGACATGCTCGAGTACTGGGAGTCGGACGACGCGACCGAGGTCGCATTGCTCTACATCGAGTCGTTCAGCGACCCGCGCCGTTTCTCGCGGATCGCCCGCCGCGTCGGCCGCGAGATGCCCATCGTGGCGGTGAAGAGCGGCCGCTCTGCCGCGGGCCAGCGGGCGACCAGCTCGCACACCGGCGCCCTGATCGCGGCCTCGGATCTCACCGTCGATGCCCTCTTCGATCAGGTCGGGGTGATCCGCACCGAGACGCTGTCCGAGTTGCTCGACGTCGCCTCCCTGCTCGCCACCCAACCGCTGCCGGAGGGCAACCGCGTCGGGATCGTCACCAACGCAGGCGGGCCCGGCGTGATGTGCGCGGACGCCTGCGAGGCCGCCGGGCTGGAGGTGCCGCAGCTGCCCGAGGAGGTCCTCTCCTCCCTGCGCGAGTTCCTGCCCGCCGAGGCCGGCCTGTCGAACCCCGTGGACATGATCGCCACCGCTTCCGCCGACAACTACCGCCAGACGATCCGCGCGCTGGCCGCCCACGAGGGCCTTGACGCGCTGATCGTCATCTTCATCAAGCCTCTGCTCACCCGGCCGGAGGACGTCGCCGGGGCGATCCACGAGGCCGTTGCGGAGATGCCGCGGCGGATCCCCGTGCAGGCGGTGTTCATGTCCGAGAAGGACCACGCGGCGGCTCGTGCGGTCGGCGCGATGCCCGTGCATCTCTATCCCGAGGACGCCGCCCGCGCCCTCGGCGAGGTGATGCGACACGTCGACTGGCGCCGCACGCCGCCCGAGGACCCGCCGGAGTTCACCGACGT
>DASUPK010000106.1:0-9304 GCA_036276255.1 Solirubrobacterales bacterium | reverse complement strand
CCTCGGCCTTGGCCTCTCCCTCGGCAGGCGCCTCCTCGTCGGCGACGGCCGCCGGGGCCTCGGCCGGGGCGATCTCGTCGCCCTCCTGGTCGGCCAGCGCCTGGTGGGCCGGGAGGCCGCAGTAGCGCGACCCCGGGAGGGCCGCGTTCGGGCAGCGCTTCCCGCTCGACAGGATCGCGTGGCAGCGCCCGGCGGCGATGTCCTCGTCCTCCTCGTAGCCGAGCTCGGCCTCCTCCTCGCCGTAGCCGGACTCCTGCTCCTCCTTGGCGAACTCGGTCTCGGAGCGGATGTCGATCCGCCAGCCGGTCAGGCGCGCGGCGAGCCGTGCGTTCTGGCCCTCGCGGCCGATCGCCAGCGAGAGCTGGTCGTCGGGGACGATCACGGTCGCCTCCTTGGTCTCGTCGTCGACGAGCACCTCGCGGACGCGCGCCGGGGAGAGCGCCTTGGCAACGAAGCGTGCGGGCTCCTCGTTGTAGGGAATGATGTCGATCTTCTCGCCGCGCAATTCGGAGACGACCATGCGGACGCGCGAGCCGCGGGGCCCCACGCAGGCGCCCACCGGATCGACACCGTCGGCATGCGAGACGACGGCGATCTTCGATCGCCACCCGGGCTCGCGGGCGACACCGGTGATCTCGACCAGCTTGTCGGCGATCTCCGGCACCTCGAGCTCGAAGAGCTTCTTGATCAGCTCGGGATTGCGGCGGGAGACGACGATGCTCGGCCCCTTGGTGTCAGCCGAGACGTCGGTGATCACCGCCTTGACGCGCATGCCGTGGTCGTAGCGCTCGTTGTAGACCTGCTCGGAGCGCGGCAGCAGGGCCTCGACCCGTTCGCGGAGCTGGACCAGCGTGTAGCGGTTGTCGGACTGCTGGATGATCCCGGTGACCAGCTCGCCGACGCGGTCCTTGTACTCCTCGAACATCATGCCCCGCTCGGCCTCGCGGATCCGCTGGAGGATCACCTGCTTGGCCGTCTGGGCGGCGATCCGCCCGAAGTCGTCGGGAGTGACGTCGCGGGTCTTGACCTGGTCCATGAAGGGCTCGAGGCGCTCGGGCTCGAGCTCCTCCTCCTCGGGCTCGCGCCGTTCACCGGTCTCCGGATCGATCGACGGCCCGGCGGTCTGGATCTCGGGGACCGGCTCGCCGGCGGCCTCAGCCGCCTCGGCGGCCTGAAGCTGCTCCTCGAACTGCTCGTCGAGGAGTCGCTTCTCGAGATCCTCGGGAACGACCAGCTCGTAGACGCGGAAGTCGGCGCTCCCGTGATCGAGCTCGACCTTCGCGTACTTGGCCGCGCCCGGAGTCTTCTTGTAGGCCGAGAGTAGGGCGTCCTGCAGGGCATCCATCAGCGTGTCCGCGGCGATGCCCTTCTCCTGCTCGAGCATCTTCACGGCATCGACGATCTCCTGGGTCATGCAACCTCCTCGGGGACAAGATTTGAACGGCGGACGGTCTGCAGGGGAATTGACACCGCGCCGTCGGGAGCCTCGACGCTGAGCTGTTCCTCGTCGGCGGCGGTCAGAGTGCCCGTGAAGCTGTTGCGACCGGCGATCTCCTCGCGGGTCTTGACGCGCACCTTGTTGCCGAGAAACCGCTGGAAATGCTCGGGCTTGGTGAGCGGACGGTCAGGGCCAGGAGACGAGACCTCGAGCGACCAGTCCTCGAGCAGGTCGCGAAGCGAGCCGGTGACGCTCTCGCAGAGCGCGATGTCGACCCCGCCGGGGCGGTCGATGACGAGGCGCAGCCGCTCGGCGGCGGGCCGCTCGAGAGAGAGCAGCTCGACGTCCGGCTGCTCAGCGACCAGCCGGTCCTCGATCTTCTCCTGAAGCTGTGTGAGTTCTGTATCCATGTGAAGGCCCAAAAAAAGGCGGGCGCTCGCCCACCTTTCGACCTGCGATTAGGTGCGAAAAAAGGTTCCGGAGCGAGTATAGCCCTGCGTGGCTAGACCTCCAACATGACCGTCACGGGCCCGTCGTTGATCAGCGCGACCCCCATGCACGCTCCGAAAACACCCTTCTTCGCGCCGGTCCGCTCGCAGAAGCGATCGTAGAGCGGCTCGGCCTGGTCGCCCGGCGCGGCCTGGATGTAGCTGGGCCGTGTCCCCTTCTTCGTGTCCCCATAGAGGGTGAACTGGCTGACGCAGAGGATCTCGCGATCGCCGAGCGGCTCGTTCATCTTCCCGTCGGCGTCGTCGAAGATCCGCAGGGCGCGCACCTTGTCGGCCAGGCGGTCGGCCTCGGCCTCGGTGTCCTCGCGCGAGACTCCGAGGAGCACCAGCATCCCGGGGCCGATCTGCGCGACCCGCTCTCCCTCGACATCGACAGCCGCCTGGCTGACGCGCTGGACGAGCGCCCTCATGTCCCTCGCGTGACACGCTCGGCGACGGCCTCGAGCAGGGTCCGGGCGATCGTCGGCACGTGATCCTCGGTGTCGCACTCGGGGTCATAGGCCGTGAGCGACACCGCCCTCACCTGTCGCGTGTCCAGCAGCGACCGAACCTGCGAGAACAGCTGGGCGACGGTGAGGCCGCCCGGGACGCTGTAGATATTGACCCGTGCGGCCTCGGAGTCGAGCACGTCCAGGTCCAGGTGGAGATAGAGGCCGGTCGCGGCCGGGTCGATCGCGTCCACGGCCCGCGCCACTGCGTCGTCGGAGTCGATCGCGGGCGGCGGCAGATGGTGGACTGCCGAGGAGTCGACGCGGAGCCGCTCGAGCGGGTCGAAGTCGTGTGCACCGGCCAGCACGACCGCGGACTCCGGGACCGTTCTGATCCCAGCCTGGTTGACAAGGGTCCGCCAGCCACCGCCGGTGAGAATCGCGAGCGGCATGCCATCGAGGTAGCCGTCGATGGTGGATTCCGGCGTGTTGAAGTCCCCATGCGTGTCGAACCAGACGACCCCCGGCGCGAGCTCGCCGAGACCCATCACCACCCCGAGGCCGAAGAGGCAGCTGCCCGAGAGCAGGACCGGGAAGGCTCCGTCTTCGATCGCCCGGCGGACGCTCGCGGAGACCAGGCCGATCAGCTGGAACGCGGCCTGGGCCTCGCTGGCACCGCTTTGGTCCCTGTGGTCCTCCTCCAGCGCGATCAGCTCGAGGCTGACCCGAGCCCCATGGCCGGCCAGAGCCTCCTCGGCACCGGCCTCCAGGAGCCGCTCCGGACCGCGTCCGACCCCCATGCGCAAGGCGCCGACCTCGTAGGGAACAGCCAGGAGGCGGATCTCGGTCATCCGTCGCCGCTACGTGCGGGCGGCCAGGCGCTCTCGGTATATGCGGTAGTCGCGCCGCTCCGGTCTCAGGTTCGACGCCAGCGCCAGGTGATGGCGAGCACGACGGGTCTCGCCGGTCTTGGTGAGGGCACGGCCGAGGCAGAAGTGGGCGTAGTCGTTGACGGGGTGGGTCTCGACCACGGCCTCGAACTCTGTCGCCGCCTCGGCGTAGTGCCGGGTTCGAAACAGCGCGCGGCCGAGAGCCTCGCGCACCGAGCTCTTCTCAGGCGCCTGGCGCGCGGCCTCCTTCAAGGGCACCGTGGCTTCCTCGAAGTCACCCTCCTCGAGCAGCTCCATGCCCCGCCTGTACAGCGAATAGAGGGACTCGTCCGGCTTGGGATGCTCGTTCTGCGCCATGCACCCAGTGTAAAAGGGCGCGCAAGGCAGCATTTCGCCTCCGATCAGTCGCGCGGCTCGACGCGGGGCGCGGCGGATCCGGACCGGATCGCCTCGATCCGGTCGAGGATCGCGTCAGCCACCTGCTCCTTCGAGGCGAGGGGAACCGGATGCTCCCCCGAGCGCTCGACGATCACGACCTCGTTCTCGGCGCTCTCGAAGCCGATCTCGGAGCGAGAGACGTTGTTGAAGACGATCGCATCGACACCCTTGCGCTCAAGCTTCTCCCTGGCACGCGCAGGGTCGTGATCGGTCTCGGCCGCGAAGCCGACGATCGTCTGGCCGTCGCGCCGTCGCGACGACAGGCCGGCGAGGATGTCTGCCGTCGCCTCCAGGTCCAGCTCGAGCCCGCCGCCCTCGCGATGGATCTTCTCCCCGGCGGCCTGGCGAGGCCGGAAGTCCGCGGGAGCGGCGGCCATGACCAGGACGTCCGTCGAGTCGAACTCGCGCGCGAGCGCGACATCCAGATCGGCCGCCGTCTCGACGTCCACCCGGCGGACCCCGGGTGGCGCCGGCAGGGAGACGTTGGCCGCCACGAGAGTCACCTCCGCCCCGCGCCGGGCCGCGCGCTCGGCGAGGGCGAGGCCCATGCGGCCGGAGGAGCGATTGCCGATGAAACGAACGGGGTCGATTGGCTCGCGGGTGCCGCCGGCTGAGATCAGGACACGGAGGCCGTCCCAGGGACCGATCGGGCCGGGGGCGGTCTGCTCAATCGCGTCGAGGAGGGCACGCGGCTCGGGTAGGCGCCCGACGCCGTGCTCCCCGCGGGAGGCGAGCGCACCTTCCTCCGGCTCGATCACGACGATGCCGCGCCTGCGCAGTGTCGCCAGGTTCTCCTGAACGGCCGGGTCGCGGTACATCCGGTCGTTCATCGCCGGAGCCACGAGCCGCGGCGCCGAGCAGGCCAGGAACGAGGTGGTGAGCATCGAGTCGGCGATCCCGGCGGCGAGCTTCGCGATCGTGTTGGCCGACGCGGGCGCGATCAGATAAGCGTCGGCGTTCGCGACCACCTCCAGATGGCCGATCGGATCGTGCTCCGGCACCGGGTCGCCGGGGAAGGCGCCGCGGGTGGGGTCCCGCTCGAACTCGTCGGTGAGCACCGGCGCGCCGGTGATCCCCTCGAAGGAGGCCGCACCGACGAAGCGCTGCGCCGCCGGCGTCATCAGGACGCGAACAGCGTGCCCCTCCTTGTTGGCGAGGCGCGCGAGCTCGAGCGACTTGTAGGCGGCGATGCCGCCACTCACCCCAACCAGGATGCGGGCCATCACGCCCTCCTTTGCCGGACTAAGCCTTGTACTCGTACTTCAGCTTGCCCGCCGCCGTCTCCTCCAGAGCGATGGTGAGGTAGTTCCCGCTCGGAACTTCGACCATCGGTGGCGTGTACTCGCCGTACGCGCCCTCGGAGAGGGAGTGGTAGTAGGCGTTGATCTGGCGGGCCCGCTTCGCCGCGACGCAGACGGCGGCGTAGTGGGTGTCGGTGTGCGCGAGAAGCTTGTCGACTCTTGGCGTGATCATTGACATGGGGGTCAGTGTAGGGATAGCTCGCCGCGGACGAGCGTCTCCAACTCGGAGGCCGCTTTCTGCACCTGGTCGTTCACGACCTCGAGCGGAAACTCCGAGCGCGCGCCGAGCTCGATCTCGGCGGTGCGCAGGCGCTGCTCGATCGCCTCGGGGGAGTCGGTGCCCCTCCCCTCGAGCCGCTCGCGCAGGACGTCCTCATCGGGAGGGGCGATGAAGATCAGGACCGCGTCGTCGCCGAGCGAGTCGCGCACCTGGCGGGCACCCTGCACCTCGATCTCGAGGACGACCGAGCGGTCCTCGGCGAGACGCCGCTCCACCTCCTCCCGGAGGGTCCCGTAGTAGTTGCCGCTGTAGCTGGCGTGCTCGAGGAAGTCCCCGGCCTCGAGCCGGCGCCGGAACTCCTCCGGCGAGAGGAAGAAGTAGTCGCGTCCGTCGGTCTCGCCGGGGCGAGGCTCTCTGGTCGTAGCCGAGGTGGAGAGCTCGAGCTCCGGGACGCGCTCGAGGAGCTGCTCGATCAGCGTTCCCTTCCCGACCCCGGACGGCCCGGTGATGACGAAGACCTTCCCCACGGAGACTGGATCATGACCGCCGGGACGGCCGCGAAAAGCTCGGGGATGCCGCGCTACTTGCGCAGCTGTGCGACGAGTTCGGCGCGCTGGCGCTCGGAGAGGCCGCCGATCGTCTTCGACGGCGAGATCCGGCACTGGTTGAGGATCCGATTCGTCTTGACCCGGCCGTACTTGGGGACCGCCATCAGCATGTCGATCACCTTGGCGGTCTGCACGTACTCGGGCGGATCCATGAGCAGCGTCTGGATCTTGACCTTGTTGCCCTTGAGGTCACGCTTCAGCTGGGCCCGCTTGGAACGGATGTTATTTGCCCTCTTCAGGGCTTCCATCCTCTGGTCCAGTGATCTCGCGGGTGCGGCGTTGGAGGACTGGACCGGGGCCTGCATCGGGGCGGCAGTATATCCGCGGCCGCGTGGAGCGGAAAGACCTTTTGTGAAAAAAACCCCCGTCTATCCGGAGATCCGAGCCAACTCCCCGCCCAGCTCCGCAGCGATCCGCGACCCGGCCGCCGGATCTCGGAAGCTCTCGGTCCCAACGGCAACGATGCTTGCACCGGCGCGGAGCATCTCGGCGGCGTCCCGGCCGCTGGAGACACCCCCCATCGCAACCACGGGGACAGCGACCGAGCCGGCCACGGCATGGACCTGCGCCAGCGCCACGGCGCGCACCGCCGGCCCCGAGAGCCCGCCGGTCCCGCCGCCGAGCCAGCGCTCGCCCTTGTCCGGATCGAACGCGACGGCACGCAGGGTGTTGATCAGGGAGACCGCGTCGGCTCCCCCCTCCTCCGCGGCGATCGCGACGGGGACCGGGTCGGCGATGTTCGGTGTGAGCTTCACGATCAGGGGCTTCCCCGTCAGCGGCCTGACGGCCCTGAGCAGGGATTTAGCCTCATCCGGGGACTCGCCGACGATCAGCCCCGACTTGACGTTGGGGCAGGAGACGTTGAGCTCCAGCGCCGCCACCTCCTCCCGATCGCCCACTCCCTCGACGAGCCTCCTGAACTCGTCGTGGCTGGTTCCCATCACCGAGACGATCAGGGGCACAGGAAGATCGGCGAGCTGCGGCAGATCGTTCTGGACGAAGCCGCCGAGGCCCTTGTTCGGCAATCCGATCGAGTTGATCAGCCCCGAGGGCGTCTCCCACAGCCGTGGCGGCGGGTTGCCCGCCCGGGGCTCCGGCGTGATGGTCTTGGAGACGAAGGCCGAGAAGGGGAACTCGGCGAGCAGCGCGTCGCCGAAGGCGCGGCGAGCCGCGATCGCGTCGAAGGTGCCCGAGCCGTTGATCACCGGATGGCGCAGCTCGATGCCGCAGAGGTCGACGGTCAATGTCCCGACCCCGCGACGAGGGCGGTCTCGATCTCGTCGCCGCGGACCACCGGCCCGTCGACGCAGAGGCGCATATAGCCCCGATCGCCGCTGAGCGGGATCGCGCAACCGAAGCAGGCACCGAAGCCGCAGGCCATCGGCGCCTCGAGGGCCAACTCGCAGGCCACGCCCCGGCCGGCACACATCACCCGCACCGCCTCGAGCATCGCGGGCGGGCCGCAGGCATAGACGGCTGCGCTCCCGGCGTCATCGCCCTCCAGCAGCACGGCGAGCAGGTCGGTGACGTAGCCGCGATGGCCGGTGTGCCCGTCCTCGCTGGCCAGCCGGATCTCGCTGCAGTCGAAGAGATCGAGACCTCCGGAATTCGCCCGGTCTCGGAAGCCGAGCAGGACGCGAGCGGGAATCCCGGCCCGGAGCAACCGCCGCCGCCAGAGCGCCAGGGGCGCCACGCCGATACCACCGCCGATCAGGATCGCCCCGGCCGCGGCCGGGGCGACGGCCGGCGGAGCCGCGAAGGGCCGGCCGAGCGGTCCGTGGATCCAGAGCCCCTCCCCCGGCTCGAGGCCGGCGAGGCGAGAGGTCCCGGGGCCCACCGCCTGGACGAGGAAGTCGAGCCTGACGCCTCCGCTCTCGGGCTCGGCGTCGGCCACCGAAAAGGCCCGGGCCAGATACGGGCGACCCTCGTCGCCGCCCCAGCCCTCCTCGGCGGCGAGCATGTAGAACTGGCCGGCGGCGGGCCCGGGGCCGGCGGGGTCAAGCGCGGAGAAGATCCGGTACCCGCCCGAAGCGAGATTGCGGGTCACCTCGCAGAGCCGCCGGCCGAAGGGGGCGACGACCCGGTCCCCCAGCCGCTGCCCCGCCCCCGCCGTCATCTCTTCGATGGCTCGCGCTCCTCGGGTTGGTGGAGCTCCTGAAGCGACTGGACCTCGATGTCTTCCCGGGCTGCCGCGAAGATCGCGCGTGCGGCCGCGGAGGCGCCGGTCATCGTGGTGACGCAGGGGATCCCGTGCCTCACGGCCTCGGCGCGGATCTCGTACCCGTCGGTGCGGGCGCCGGAGCCGGTAGGGGTGTTGATCACCAGGTCGACCTCTTCCGAGCGGATGCAGTCCACGACGTTCGGGGACCCCTCGCCGATCTTCTTGATCTTCCGCACCGGCACCCCCATCGCGGAGATCGCCTGGGCGGTGCCGGAGGTGGCGATCACCTCGAAGCCGAGGTCGTGGAAGCGCGTGGCGAGCTGTGTCGCCGCCGGCTTGTCCGAGTCGGTGACGGAGATGAAGATCGTTCCCTCGTTCGGCAGCGAGACGCCGGCCGCGGCCTGCGCCTTGCCGAACGCCGTCGGGAAGTCGGAGGCGATCCCCATCACCTCGCCGGTGCTCCGCATCTCGGGGCCGAGCACGGAGTCCGCACCTGCGAAGCGCGCGAACGGCAGCACTGCCTCCTTGACGCTGATGTGATCGGGCTGCTCGCCGGGAAGGTCCTGGTCGGAGAGCGACTCGCCGAGCATCAGGCGGCAGGCGATCTTGGCCAGCGGCGTGCCGATCGCCTTGCTGACGAAGGGGACCGTGCGCGAAGCCCGTGGGTTTGCCTCGATCACGTAGAGCTCCCCGTCGGCGACCGCGTACTGGACGTTGATCAGCCCGATCACGCCGAGCTCCAGAGCGATCTTGCGGGTCGTCTCGCGAATCTCCGCCAGCATCTCATCGCCGAGGCTCATCGGCGGGATCACGCAGGCCGAGTCGCCGGAGTGAATGCCGGCCTCCTCGACGTGTTGCATCACCCCCGCGACGAAGCACCTCTCGCCGTCTGCCAGCGCATCGACATCGACCTCGATCGCGTTCTCAAGGAAGCGGTCGAGCAGGAGCGGGTGCTCCTGGTCGGCCTTGACGTTGGCCTCCAGATAAGCGGCGAGCGTCTCGGCGTCGTAACAGATCTCCATCGCCCGGCCACCAAGGACGTAGGAGGGGCGAACCAGCAGCGGGAAGCCGACGTCCTCGGAGATGGCGACGGCCTCCTCGGCCGACAGCGCGGTCCCGTAGGGCGGGTGCTTGATCTCGAGCCGCCGCAGGAGGGCTCCGAAGCGGCCGCGATCCTCCGCAAGGTCGATCGCATCCACCGGCGTGCCGAGCAGCGGGACGCCCGCCTCCTCCAGCGATTTCGCCAGCCGCAGCGGCGTCTGCCCGCCGAACTGGACGATGACGCCCTCGGGCCGCTCGATCTCGCAGACG
>DASUPK010000105.1:0-2763 GCA_036276255.1 Solirubrobacterales bacterium | reverse complement strand
CGCCGTCCTGGGCACCCTCGGGCACCGTGTCGACGCCCTGGCCCTGCCCTGGGTGCACGCCGGCGAGCACCGCTCCCCCCGCTTCGAGCGATGGGCTCAGCGGCTATGGCGGCGACCGGTCGTCTACGGCGCCGTCGCGCTGCTCTTGCTCGCAGCGTTGGCCGCGCCGGTTCTGGGGCTGCGCACCGGCATGCCCAGCATCAAGGTCGTGCCGAGCACCGATTCGAGCCGGGTGGGCTACGCCGCCGTACAAGACGCCTTCGGACCCGGAGCCCCCGGCACCCTGCAGGTCGTCGCCCCCACCGCACTGGCCGGGCGTACCGCCGCAACGCTCGAGGCAGACCCCGGCATCGCCTCCGTCATGCCCGCCAGCAAGGGCACTGCCGGGCACAGCCTGCTGCAGGCGATTCCCACCGTTGGTCCCTCTGACCCGGCGCTCGGCACCACCATCGACCGACTGCGCGCGGACCTGCCCAAGGGTGTCCTCGTCGGCGGCGCCTCCGCGGAGAACCACGACCTCGAAACCATGCTGTCGAACAAGACACCACTGGTCATCGGCGTCGTGCTCGCACTCGGATTCCTTCTCCTGCTCGTGGCTCTGCAGGCACCCCTGGTCGCCGCCCTCGGAACCGTCACGAACCTGCTCGCCACCACCGCGGCCTTCGGCGTCGCACGACTCGTCTTCCAAGACGGGCACGGCTCCGGGTTGCTCGGCTTCGAACCGCAGGGCTTCCTCGACGCGTGGGCACCGGTGTTCTTCTTCGCGATGATCTTCGCCATCGGCATGGACTACACCGTGTTCCTGCTCGCCTCGGCCAAGGAGCACTGGGACCGCTCACACGACCCGCGTGAGGCCATGGTCGGTGGCCTCGCCCATTCCGGGCGTGTCATCTTCGCCGCCGCGGCGGTGATGGTCGCCGTCTTCTTCACCTTCGCGCTCTCCGGGCCCCTACCGCCCAAGGAGATGGGCGTGATCCTCGGCGTGTCCGTGCTGCTGGACGCGATGCTCGTCCGGCTCGTCCTGCTCCCGGCGCTCCTGCGCGCCTTCGGGCGCCACGCCTGGGCGCTCCCGCGCTGGCTGGAGCGGATCCTCCCCGACGTCCGCTTCGGGCACTCCTGATGCGCGACCCACAGGGCTGTTAGGGCGCAAGCTCGACGAACCCGTCCGTTCCCCGAGCTGGTGTCCCCAGACAGGCTGAGGGCCCGCACCAGGCGGGCCCTCAGCACAGCGAAAGGCAACGGCGCGGCTAGGAGCCCGAGGACCCTTCCTCCGGCACGTCGAGCTCGGCGAGCTCGTCGGCGAAGCCGGTGTCGCCGGCGCCCGCGCCGATCTCCTCCAGCGAGGCGAGGTCCTCGTCGAAGGCGCTGCCGAAGCCGCCCAGGCCCTCGCCATCGCCCAGGCCGAGCTCGGCCGCGATCTCGTCGGAATCCAGCAGGCCGACGTCGTCCATCGCCCGCGGCAGCGGCTCGGCGGGCTCGATCTCGATCCGCCGGTAGCGCTTGAGCCCCGTGGCGGCCGGGATCAGCTTGCCGATGATCACGTTCTCCTTGAGCCCGTTGAGGGTGTCCTTCTTGCCCTCCAGCGCGGCGTCCGTGAGGACCTTGGTGGTCTCCTGGAACGACGCGGCGGACAGGAAGGAGTCCGTGTTCAGCGAGGCCTTGGTGATCCCGAGGATGATCTCCTCGAACTGCGCGGTCTCACCGCCGCCGTCCTTGATGCGCGCGTTCTCGCGGGCGAAGTCGTAGCGGTCCACGAACTGGCCCGGGAGGTAGGTCGTGTCGCCCTTCTGGTCGACACGGACCTTCTTGAGCATCTGGCGCACGATCAGCTCGATGTGCTTGTCGTTGATGTCCACGCCCTGGGACTTGTAGACCTCCTGCACCTCCTTGACGAGGTAGCGGGCGGTCTCCGTGCGGCCGCGGAGCTTGAGGAGGTCGTGCGGGTACAGCGAGCCCTCGTTGAGCTGGCGGCCCGCCTCGACCTTCTCGCCCTCGGCGACGAACAGGCGGGTGCGCCGCGGGAACGTGTGGCGGTGCTCCTCACCCTCGCCGTCGACGATGACGACGGTCAGGGCCTTGTCGGTCTCCTCGATGTGGACGACGCCGTCGTGCTCGGTGATCTGCGCGAGGCCCTTGGGCTTGCGCGCCTCGAAGAGCTCCACGACACGCGGCAGGCCGTGCGTGATGTCCGCGCCGGCGACGCCGCCGGTGTGGAACGTGCGCATGGTCAGCTGCGTGCCGGGCTCGCCGATCGACTGCGCAGCGATGATGCCGACCGCGTCGCCGATCTGGGCGGTCTGCCCGGAGGCCATCGAGCGCCCGTAGCACGCCTGGCAGACGCCGGTCACGGCCTCGCACTTCAGCACGGAGCGCACCGGCACCCACGCGTCCTCCTCGAAGGACTCGTAGATGTCGGCCAGCTCGGCGCGGTCGATCTCCGCGCCCTCCTCGACGATCACGCGGTTGCGCTTGGTCGCGATCTCGCCGCCGGCGAACCGGCCGACGAGGTTGGTGTTGGGCTGGCCCTGGTCGTCGCGGACCTTGAGCTCGATGAACTCCTTGGTGCCGCAGTCGGGCTCGCGGATGATGACGTCCTGGGCCACGTCGACCAGGCGCCGGGTCAGGTAGCCCGAGTCGGCCGTGCGCAGGGCGGTGTCGGCCAGGCCCTTGCGGGCACCGTGCGTCGAGATGAAGTACTCGAGAACGGTCAGGCCCTCCATGAAGTTGGCCCGGATCGGCCGCTCGATGATCTCGCCCTTCGGG
>DASUPK010000104.1:0-26901 GCA_036276255.1 Solirubrobacterales bacterium | reverse complement strand
CCGCTGCTATCATCGTCCGTCGCTCGGGGGTGCCCCCAGAGGCTCTCGTGGGCGTTAACCGTTTCAATGGAGAACGGCGCGACATAGGAGAAGTTCGGGTCGAAGAGGCGCTTTGCGCTCAGGCCCGCAAGGGCCTTTTTTTGTGCGCGATACCGGACTCAGACTAGCCGTTCCGCATCTCCCTCACGCCAGTACGACCGGACAGGATCATGCCCCGCAGCTTTCCCCTCGAAAAGACCAGGAACATCGGCATCATCGCCCACATCGATGCGGGCAAGACGACGACCACCGAGCGCATCCTCTACTACACGGGCCGCACCCACAAGATGGGCGAGGTCCACGAGGGCGCTGCCGTCATGGACTGGATGGAGCAGGAGCAGGAGCGCGGCATCACGATCACGTCAGCCGCGACCGCGTGCGAGTGGAACGACCACCGCATCAACATCCTCGACACTCCCGGCCACGTCGACTTCACGGTCGAGGTCGAGCGCAACCTGCGTGTCCTCGACGGGGCGATCGCCCTCTTCGACTCCGTAGCCGGCGTCGAGCCCCAGTCCGAGACCGTCTGGCGCCAGGCCGACAAGTACCACGTGCCGAGGATCGCCTACGTCAACAAGATGGACCGGATCGGCGCGGACTTCTTCAAGGCGGTCGTGACCATGCGCGACCGGCTCGGCGCCAACCCCCTCCCGATCCAGATCCCGATCGGCCAGGAGGCCGACTTCACCGGGGTCGTCGACCTGATTGAGAACAAGGCGCTGGTTTGGAAGGACG
The DNA here is from genome assembly GCA_036276255.1 of Solirubrobacterales bacterium. GTDB lineage: Bacteria > Actinomycetota > Thermoleophilia > Solirubrobacterales > 70-9 > DASUPK01. The sequence continues at coordinate 26,127 of DASUPK010000104.1, read as the reverse complement.
AGCTCGGCACGGAGTTCGAGTACACGGACGTCCCCGAGGACCTGACGGACCTCGCTCACGAGCACCGCACGCATCTGATCGAAGCCTGCGCTGACTACGACGACGAGCTCATGGAGGCCTACCTCAACGACGAGGAGATCCCGCATGAGCGGATTGCGAAGTCGCTCCACCGGGCGACCCTCGACATCAAGGTGACCCCGGTCCTTTGCGGATCCTCCTTCAAGAACAAGGGCGTGCAGCCGCTGCTCGACGCGATCGTCGAGCTCCTTCCCTCGCCGCTCGAGGTGCCCGCGGTAACGGGGCTCGAGCCTGCGAAGAAGGGCGAGGACGGCGGGCAGACCGAGGCCGAGCGCCCCGCCGACGACAACGCTCCCTTCGCCGCCCTCGCCTTCAAGGTGATGGCCGATCCCTACGTCGGCAAGCTGACCTACTTCCGCGTCTACTCCGGCAAGCTCACCGCCGGGGGCCGCGTCCTCAACGCCTCGTCCGGCCGGACCGAGCGCATCGGCCGCCTGCTGATGATGCACGCCAACGATCGCGAGGAGATCGAGGAGTGCTACGCGGGCGACATCGTCGCGGGCGTCGGCCTCAAGCAGACCTCCACGGGCGACACGCTCTGCGCGCCCGACGCTCCGATCGAGCTAGAGCACATCGAGTTCCCCGAGCCGGTGATCGCGGTCGCGATCGAGCCGAAGACCAAGGCCGATCAGGAGAAGCTCTCCGAGAGCCTCGGAAAGCTCGCCGAGGAGGATCCCACCTTCCAGGTCGAGTCCGACGAGGAGACCGGCCAGACCCTGATCCACGGCATGGGCGAGCTCCACCTCGAGGTGATCGTCGATCGCCTCCTGCGCGAGTTCTCGGTCGACGCGAACGTCGGCAAGCCCCAGGTCGCCTACCGCGAGACGATCCGCGAGCCCGTTCAGAAGGTTTCGGGCCGCTTCGTCCGCCAGACCGGTGGCCGTGGCCAGTACGGCCACGCGGTGATCAACGTTGAGCCGGCGCCCGGCGAGGGATTCGACTTCATCAACAAGATCAAGGGCGGCACGATTCCCTCAGAGTTCATCCCCTCCGTCGAGGCGGGGATCGAGGAGGCGCTGCAGTCCGGCGTCAAGGCCGGCTACCCGATGGTCGACGTCAGGGTCGAGCTGATCGATGGCTCCTACCACGACGTGGACTCCTCGGAAATGGCCTTCAAGATCGCCGGCTCGATGGCGGTCCAGGAGGCTGCCCGCAAGGCGAAGCCGGTGCTGCTCGAGCCCGTGATGTCGGTCGAGGTGGTCACGCCCGAGGAGTTCCTCGGCGACGTGATCGGCGACCTCTCCCGCCGCCGCGGCAAGGTCCAGGGCCAGGAGCCCCGGGGCAACGCCCTCGCCGTGCACGCGTTCGTGCCCCTCGGAGAGATGTTCGGGTACGCCACCGACGTGCGGTCCTCGACCCAGGGCCGCGCGAGCTACACGATGCAGTTCGAGCGCTACGAGGAAGTCCCGAAGAGCATCGAGGACGAGATCGTCGAGCACCGCTCGGGAGAGCCCGTGGGAGCCAGCGCGTAGCTATATTCCCCAGGTTGGTCAGCAACCGAACCACTTTTTCGAAGACCCACTTAAAGACACCAACTAGACCCCCAAAGGAGCGAGATGTCCAAGGAGAAGTTCGATCGCGATAAGCCGCACGTGAACGTCGGCACCATCGGCCATGTCGATCACGGCAAGACCACGCTGACAGCCGCGATCACCAAGACACTCGCCGATAAGGGCGGTACCGAGGTGAAGTCGTTCGAGGAGATCGACAACGCGCCCGAGGAGAAGGAGCGCGGGATCACCATCGCCACCTCGCACGTCGAGTACGAGACGGACAACCGTCACTACGCGCACGTCGACTGCCCGGGCCACGCCGACTACGTCAAGAACATGATCACCGGCGCCGCGCAGATGGACGGCGCGATCCTGGTGGTCTCGGCGCCCGACGGCCCGATGCCTCAGACGCGCGAGCACATCCTGCTGGCGCGTCAGGTGAACGTCCCGTACGTGGTCGTCTATCTGAACAAGGTCGACATGGTCGACGACGAGGAGCTGCTCGAGCTCGTCGAGGAGGAGGTCCGTGACCTGCTCACCGAGTACGAGTTCCCCGGAGCCGACGTCCCGATCATCAAAGGGTCGGCGCTGAAGGCGCTCGAGGGCGACGAGGAGGCCAAGCAGTCCATCATCGACCTGGCCGCCGCGCTCGACGAGTACATCCCGGAGCCCGAGCGTGACCTCGACAAGCCCTTCCTGATGCCGGTCGAGGACGTCTTCTCGATCACCGGCCGCGGCACCGTCGCGACCGGCCGCGTCGAGCAGGGCGTCGTCAACACCAGCGACGAGGTCGAGATCGTCGGCATCACCGACACGAGCAAGACCGTGGTCACCGGAGTCGAGATGTTCCGCAAGATCCTCGACGAGGGCCGCGCCGGCGACAACATCGGCGCCCTTCTGCGAGGCACCAAGCGGGAGGAGATCCAGCGCGGGCAGGTGCTCTGCAAGCCCGGTTCGATCACGCCTCATACGAAGTACAAGGCGGAGGTCTACTGCCTGAAGAAGGAGGAGGGTGGCCGTCACACGCCGTTCGTCTCCGGCTATCGGCCGCAGTTCTACTTCCGCACGACGGACGTCACCGGCGTCGTCAAGCTTCCCGATGGCCGCGAGTTCGTGGCGCCGGGCGAGAACGCCGAGATGGAGGTCGAGTTGATTCAGCCGATCGCCATGGACCAGGGCCTCCGCTTCGCCATTCGAGAGGGCGGGCGAACCGTCGGCTCGGGTGTCGTGACCGAGGTAGTCGAATAGCTGTGACGGGCCCCCGCTCGGGGCCCCGTTCTTAGTAAGGCCCTCCCACAAGGGCAAAGGGCCAAGACAACTGTCAGACATACGACCAGGGCGCGGCCCTTATTCACCGGGGCGGCGCCCTATCTGCGCGAAAGACCACTAGCGAGAGCACGCACAAATGGCTTCACTGACATCGGGAAAGATCAGGATTCGGCTCAAGGCGTACGACCACGACGCCATAGACCGGGCTGCCCAGGAGATCGTCGGGACCGCGGAGCGGACCGGCGCGACCGTCGCCGGGCCCATCCCGCTGCCGACCGACAAGCACGTCTACTGCGTGATCCGCTCCCCGTTCAAGGACAAGGACTCTCGCGAGCACTTCGAGATCCGCACTCACAAGCGGCTGATCGACATCCACCAGCCCACCCCGAAGACCGTTGACGAGCTCCAGCGGATGGAGACCCTTCCCGCCGGCGTCGACGTGGAGATCCGCCTGTAGATGACCGCCACCGCGACCACGCACGCCTGGATGACGCGCATGGCGCGTCGCAGCTCTTCGTCCTCGGTCGCTCGCGTGGCGATGCCACGCTTCGCTCCCTGCGTCCTCGACCTGCTCGGCCATGCACGCCCCCAGGCGCACGTGGCCACGGAGGCGGTCATCTGATGGCCGCGATCGTCGGCAAGAAGCTGGGCATGACCCGGATCTTCCTCGAGGACGGCACCGCCGTCCCGGTGACCGTCATCGAGGCGGCGCCGAACAGGGTCACCGCGATCCGCAAGGCCGACCGCGACGGCTATGACGCCGTGCAGCTCGCGGCGATCCCGGTCGCCGAGGACAGGGTCACCAAGCCCGAGGCGGGCCATCTGAAGAAGGCGGGCGCGGCAGGCATGAAGACCCTGGTCGAGTTCAGGGGCGTCGAGGTCTCTGCGTCCAAGGAGGTTGACGCCCCCGCAGCCGCCGACGCCGAGGAAGGTTCCGGTGCTGAGGCCGGAGGCGGCGAGCAGGCGTCCTCTGATGGCGAAGCCGTGAAAATCGGCGACGACGTGACCGTGACCAGCTTCGAGCCGGGCCAGAAGGTGAAGGTCTCCGCCGTCTCGATCGGCAAGGGCTTCCAGGGGACCATCAAGCGGCACAACTTCGGCCGCGGGCCGGAGACCCACGGCTCCCACAACGTTCGTGCCCCGGGCTCGATCGGCGCGAGCGCCGATCCCGCCCGCGTTTTCAAGGGCATGCGGATGCCGGGCCAGATGGGCTCGCGGCGGGTGACCCAGCGCGGTGCCAGCGTGGTCGAGGTCGACGCGGAGCGCAACCTGCTGCTGATCCGGGGCTCCGTGCCCGGCGGCAAGAACGCCACCGTGGAGGTGCGCAGCAATGGCTGAGGCCACCGAGAAGGCTCCCGCGAAGTCGAGTTCGAGCGGCGCCATCAAGGCGACGAGCCTCGACAAGCAGGCGAAGGCCGACCTGCCGAAGGAGATCTTCAGCGAGCCGTTCCACGAGGCACTCGTCCACGAGGCCGCCCGCGCGGACCTGAACGCCCGGCGCCGCGGCACCCACTCCAGCCTGACCCGCGGCGAGGTGTCGATGACGACCGCCAAGGCCTGGCGGCAGAAGGGGACCGGCCGCGCCCGCGCCGGCGCGCTGAGCGTGCCGCACCGTTACGGCGGGGGCGCCGCCTTTGGCCCGAAGCCCCGCCACTACACGGTCAAGGTCAACCGCAAGGCGCGGCGCAAGGCGCTGCGCGCCGCCCTCACCGTGCACGCCGAGCGCGGCACGGTCGCCGTTCTCGACGGCTCTGCCTTCAGCGAGCCCGCCACCAAGCAGGCCGCCGATGCCCTTGCGAAGTGGGGCGCGGACTCGCCGACCCTGATCGTCGTCGGGGCCGAGGAGGAGGCAGTCGCCAAGAGCTTCCGGAACATCCCAGCCGCCACGGTCGCGCAGGCGAACGCCGTCGGAGTCGCCGACGTGGTCGGCGCATCGTCGCTGGTGATCACCGAGGCTGCGCTCGAGGAGCTCAAGGGGAGGGCGGCGAGCCGCTCGAGCGAGCGCCCATCATCGGATGCGAAGCCGCGAGCGAAGAGCGGCGAAGTTGGAGGTGATGAGTAGTGGATTCCCGTCAGGTGATCATCCGCCCGGTCGTCTCGGAGAAGAGCTACGCGCTGATGGCTGAGGGCAAGTACACCTTTCGCGTCCACGACCGGGCGCACAAGCTCCAGATCGCCCACGCGGTCGAGGAGATCTTCGACGTCCACGTGAAGGCGGTGCGGACCTCGAAGGTGAAGTCCAAGCCGAAGCGGCGCGGACTGCACTCCGGGCGCTCGCGCTCCTGGAAGAAGGCCATCGTCCAGCTCTCACCGGGCGAGCGGATCGAGCTGTTCGAGGGCGCGGCGGTGGAGGGCTAACCAAATGGCGAATCGCAAGACCAAACCCACGAGCCCCGGCAGGCGCTTCGGCACCTATCCGGTGCGCGATGAGCTCACCGGCACGGAGCCGACGAAGAAGCTCACCAAGGGCAAGACGTCGAGCGGCGGCCGCAACTCCAACGGCCGGGTCACGGCGCGCCACCGCGGCGGCGGGGCCAAGCGCCGCTACCGCCAGATCGACTTCAAGCGCACCAAGGACGGGATCCCTGCCAAGGTCGCCTCGATCGAGTACGACCCGAACCGCTCGGCGAGCATCGCGCTGCTCAACTACGCCGACGGCGAGAAGCGCTACATCCTCGCTCCGCAGGGGCTCCGGGTGGGCGCGGAGATCGTCTCGGGCGAGGGCGCCGACATCGCCCCGGGTAACTCCCTGCCGCTGGCACGGATCCCGACGGGAACGGTCGTGCACAACGTCGAGCTGATTCCCGGCCAGGGCGGCAAGCTCGGTCGCTCTGCGGGGACCGCCATCCAGGTGGTCGCCAAGGAGGGCCCGCTGGTCAGCCTGCGCCTGCCGTCGTCCGAGGTCCGGATGGTCCGCGGCGAGTGCCGCGCGACCGTGGGGACGATCTCGAACGCCGAGCACCAGAACGTCAAGATCGGCAAGGCCGGCCGCAACCGCCACAAGGGCAAGCGCCCGCAGAGCCGAGGCGTCGCCATGAACCCCGTGGACCACCCGCACGGCGGCGGCGAGGCCCACCACACGCCCGGCGGCCATCCTGTCACCCCCTGGGGCAAACCGACGCTGGGCTACCGGACCCGCAAGAAGGGCAAGCGCTCGGACGCGCTGATCGTGCGCGGCCGCCGCCGAGGAAAGAGGAAGTAGAGATCTGATGGGACGCTCGACCAAGAAGGGCCCGTGGGCGGAGGAGCGGCTGATGAAGCGCGTCAACGCCATGAACGAGTCGGGCCAGAAGCAGATGCTGAAGACCTGGTCACGCCACTCGACGATCTTCCCCGAGATGGTGGGGCACACAATCGCCGTCCACGACGGACGCAAGCACGTGCCCGTCTACATCTCCGAGTCGATGGTGGGACACAAGCTGGGCGAGTTCGCCCCGACCCGGACATTTCGCGCCCACTCGGGCGCCGGCTCGGCGAGCGATAGGGACTAGCCGGTGGCTGACGACAAGAACACCGAGAAGAAGGACCAGGCGAAGAAGCCTGCGGCCAAGAAGCCGGCGGCGAAGCCCGCCGCGAAGAAGCCGGCTGCCAAGAAGCCCGCGGCGAAGCCGAAGCCCAAGGCCGAGACCACCACCAAGGGCAAGGGCGCGGCGGAGGCGACCTCGAAGACCGCCGACTCCAAGGCCGCGGAGAAGTCGACTTCGAAGACTCCCGCCAAGAAGCCCGCCGCCAAGAAAGCGGCGCCCAAGAAGACCGAGACCAAGGCAAAGGCTCCCGCGAAGAAGCCGGCCGCCAAGAAAGCTCCCGCGAAGAAGGAAGCGCACGACCGCCCCGTCGTCAACGCACGGGCCCGCTTCGTCCGCGTGGCTCCGCGCAAGGCGCGCCTGGTCGCCGACCAGGTTCGCGGCCTCCCGCTGGAGGCCGCGCTGCCCCTGCTCCGCTTCTCGACCCGGAGCGCCGCCCAGGACATCCGCAAGCTGCTCGAGTCGGCCGCCGCGAACGCGGAGACGAATCACGATCTCGTCGCCGACGACCTCTTCATCAAGGACATCCACGTCGACGAGGGACCCACGCTGCGCCGTTACCGGCCGCGGGCGCTGGGACGCGCGACGCGGATCAACAAGCGAACCAGCCACATCGCCGTGGCGCTGACGCCGGAGGACTGAGGGACCACATGGGCCAGAAGATCCACCCAGAGGGCTTCCGGGTCGGCTACATCCACGACTGGAAGTCGAATTGGTACAACGAAAAGGAGTTCGCGGACTACCTGAACGAGGATCTCGAGATCCGCTCGCACATCGAGAACAAGCTCTCGCACGCGGGCCTCTCCAAGATCACGATCAAGAAGGGCTCCGGCGAGGTGGAGGTCGATATCTCGACCGCGCGTCCGGGCATCGTGATCGGCAAGTCCGGCACCGAGGTCGACGCGCTGCGCCGCGAGCTCCACAAGCTCACCGGCAAGCCGGTCAAGGTCAACATCAAGGAGATCAAGCGACCGGAGCTCGACGCGAAGCTGGTCGCGCAGTCGATCGCCGAGCAGCTCCAGAACCGCGTCGCCTTCCGCCGCGCGATGAAGCGAGCACTGACCTCCGCCATGCGCTCAGGCGCCAAGGGCGTCAAGGTCCAGGTCTCCGGCCGGCTGGGTGGCGCCGAGATGGCCCGGACCGAGGGCTACTCCGATGGCCGCGTGCCGCTGCACACCCTGCGCGCCGACATCGACTACGGCTTCATCGAGGCGAAGACGACCACCGGCCGGATCGGCGTGAAGTGCTGGATCAACAAGGGCGAGGTCATGCCCGAGGGTTTCCGCTCAGAGCTCACCGACGAAGACGGCTCCTCGCCGTCCGGCGGTTCACGAGGGGGTCGTTCCTGATGTTGATGCCGAAGCGGGTTCGCTATCGCAAGCAGATGCGCGGCCGGCGCCGCGGGTACTCCAAGGGAGGCACCACGGTCGCTTTCGGCGAGTACGGGCTCAAGGCCCTCGATCGCGGTTGGATCACCAACCGCCAGATCGAGGCCGCCCGAGTCGCGATGACCCGCAAGATTAAGCGTGGCGGGAAGGTCTGGATCAACGTCTTTCCGGACAAGCCGATCACCAAGAAGCCGCTCGAGACCCGCATGGGCTCGGGCAAGGGCAACCCCGAGGGCTGGGTCGCCGTCGTCAAGCCGGGCAAGGTCATGTTCGAGCTGGCCGGCGTCCCGGAGGATCTGGCGAAGGACGCGATGCGGCTCGCCGGGCACAAGCTTCCGATCAAGACCAAGTTCGTCCGCCGCGAGGGAGCGGAGCAGCAGTCATGAAGGCTTCCGAGGCGCACAACCTCAAGGACGACGAGCTGGTGGAGCGGATCCGCCAGACGCGCGACGAGCAGTTCGCTCTGCGCCTCCAGCACGCCACCGGCGAGCTGGAGAACACCTCGCGGATCACCGCAGTGCGCAAGGACGTCGCCCGGCTGCTGACCGTGGCCAAGGAGCGCGGAATCGATCTAGAGCAGGAGCTGAGAGTCTGATGGCAGACGAAGAGAAGAACGAGCAGAACGAAGAACAGGTGCCGGAAGAGACTCCCGAGGAGACTCCGGCCGAGGAGCCCCAGGCTGAGGAACAGCCTCAGGCCGAGGAGACCCCTGCTGAGGAAACGCCCAAGGAGGATGAAGCCCCCGCGGGCGAGGCTGACTCCAATGGTTCCGATGACGAGCCAGCCGAAGCCGAGGACGCTTCCTCTGATGAGGGTGACGAACTCGAAGGCCTCGACTGGAAGGCCCGCAGGCGCCTGCAGCGATCGCGGCAGCCTGGCGAGGCGCGCCCCCAGCGGGCTCCCGAAGAGAGGGCAGCCGCGCGCGGCGAGGACCGCAAGAAGGCCGCTGGCCGCCGCTCCGCCTACCGCGCCAAGAGCCGCACCAAGCACGAGGCAGGCACGGGCACGCCGCCCGCCGAGCGCGAGTCCGCGGGCCGCAAGACCAGGCAGGGCCGCGTGGTCTCCAGCAAGCCGGACAAGACGATCACCGTCGCGATCGAGGTCGCGAGGCGCCATCCGCAGTACGAGAAGATCGTGCGCCGCTCCCGCACCCTGCACGCCCACGACGCCCAGAACGAGGCCGGCGAGGGCGATCTCGTGCGGGTCATCGAGACGCGGCCGATGTCGCGGACCAAGCGCTGGCGCCTGGTCGAGATCGTGGAGAAGGCGAAGTAGAGCGATGATCCAGCAGGAATCCAGACTTCGAGTCGCCGACAACTCCGGCGCGCGAGAGATCCTCTGCATCCGCGTCAAGGGCGGATCGGATCGCCGCTACGCACGGATCGGCGACACGATCACCGCCACCGTCAAGCAGGCCACCCCGCGCGGCGGCGTCCGCAAGGGCGAGGTGGTCCAGGCCGTCGTGGTTCGCACGCGCAAGCAGCTGGGCCGGGGCGACGGCACGTACATCGCCTTCGACGAGAACGCCGCCGTGCTGATCGACGACAACGGGGCCCCGCGTGGCACCCGCATCTTCGGCCCGGTCGCACGCGAGCTGCGCGACAGGAACTTCATGCGAATCGTCTCCCTTGCCCCGGAGGTCCTCTGATGGCCAGGATGCGAGTTCGCAAGGACGACGACGTGATCGTGATCGGCGGCAAGGACCGCGGCAAGCGAGGCAAGGTGATCCGGACCAACCCGAAGAAGGGCTACGTCTTCATCGAGGGCCTCAACATGATCAAGCGCCACCAGCGCCCGCGCTCCGTCAAGGATGCGCAGAAGGGCGGCGAGGTCGGCGGGATCATCGAGCGCGAGGGCCCGATCCACGTCTCCAACGTGATGTTGCTCGACCGCGAGGACAACAAGCCCACCCGGGTGAGGGTCGACCGCGCCGACGGCAAGCGAAAGCGAGTCGCCGCGAGGACCGGAAGGGATCTGGACTAGTGGAAGCGGCCACCGAACAGCAGAAGCAGGCAGCTCCGCCGCCCCGGCTCCGGGAGACCTACGAGCAGGAGCTGAAGCCCGCGCTGATTCAGCGCTTCGGCTACTCCACCCCGATGGCCGTGCCGACCCTGGAGAAGATCACCCTGAACATGGGTCTGGGCGAGGCGAAGCAGAACACCCAGATGCTCGAGGCCGCCACCGAGCAGCTCGCGACCCTCGCCGGCCAGGCGCCAAGCGTGCGCCGCGCGAAGAAGTCGGTCGCCAACTTCAAGGTCCGCGAGGGCATGCCCGTGGGCGTCGCCGTGACGCTGCGGCGCGCGCGGATGTGGGAGTTCCTGGATCGGCTCAACTCGATCGCCGTCCCCCGGATTCGCGACTTCCGCGGCCTCAACGCCCGCTCGTTCGACGGTCGGGGCAACTACTCGATGGGGATTCGCGAGCAGATCATCTTCCCTGAGATCGACTTCGACTCGATCGACGAGGTCCGCGGCCTGGACGTGACCATCACCACCACCGCCAAGACCGACGAGGAGGCTTTCGCGTTGCTCGACGGGCTGGGGATGCCGTTCGCCCAGGAGGGTCGTCCCGGGCAGGCCGACGTCGAGGAAGAGGAAGAGGAGGAGCGCCGCAAGGAGGAGGCCCGCGAGCGGGCCGAGGCCGAGGCGGCAGCCCTGGAGCAGCTCAAGGAGGAGAACCCCGACGCCTACGCCAAGCCCGAGAAGCCCGAGGAGGGCGAGGAAGGCGAGGAAGGGGCCGAGGGTGCCGGCGGCGCCGAGGCGCAGGCCGATTCCGGCGAAGGCGGGGACTCGGAAGAGACTTCAAGCAAGGAAGAGGAGTAATGGCGAAGACATCACAGAGGGTCCGGCAGCGCCGGGAGCCCAAGTTCAAGACCCGCGGGTACCACCGCTGCCGCCGCTGCGGCCGGCCACGCGCGTACTACCGCAAGTTCGGCCTTTGCCGGATCTGCCTCCGCGAGGCCGCGCACAACGGATATGTCCCCGGAATGACCAAGTCCAGTTGGTAGGGCCATGCTGACCGACCCGATCACCGACTACCTGAACCGGATCCGCAACGCGCTCCTCGCCGACCACGAGGAGGTGGAGATCCCCGCCTCGCGCCTGAAGCGGGAGATGAGCCGCATCCTCAAGGAGCAGGGCTACATCGCCGACTTCACGGTCGAGCCGGGACGCGTCGGCGAGGTCATCAAGGTTCGACTCCGCTACACGCAGAATCGCGACCCGGTGATCAGCGGCATGGATCGCGTCTCCCGCCCGGGCAGGCGCCGCTACGTTCCCAAGGACGAGGTGCCGCGGGTATTCGGAGGCATGGGCACCACGATCATGTCAACCTCGCGCGGCGTCATGACCGGCCACGAGGCCCGGCAGAGGGGCGTCGGCGGAGAGGTCGTCGCGCACGTCTGGTGAGCAGCTGATGAGCCGAATCGGAAGAAAGCCAATCGAGATTCCTGATGGCGTCGAGATCGACGTCAGGCCCGGCGCTGTCGCCGTCAAGGGCCCGAAGGGCGAGCTCAACCAGCACGTCGACAACGACATGAAGGTTGCGATCGACAGCGGCACCCTGACCGTCGAGCGGCCCACGGACCGTGGTGAGCACCGTGCGCTGCACGGGCTCACCAGGAGCCTGATCGCAAACATGGTCGAGGGTGTCACCGACGGTTTCGAGAAGCGCCTCGAGATCCAGGGAGTCGGCTACCGGGCGAACCTGAAGGGCAAGACCCTGGAGATGGCGCTGGGGTACTCGCATCCGGTGACGATCGAGGCCCCCGAGGGCATCGAGTTCGAGGTCCCGCAGCCGACCGAAGTCGTTGTTCGCGGGATCGACAAGCAGCTGGTTGGCGAGACCGCCGCCCGCATTCGCAAGACGCGGCCTCCCGAGCCCTACAAGGGCAAGGGCGTGCGCTACGCCGGCGAGCACGTCGCCCGCAAGGTCGGGAAGAGGGCCTGATGACCGTCCTCACCAAGCCACAGAAGAGACTTCGCCGCAGGCGGCGTGTGCGCGCCCGCATCCGCGGCAGCGCCGAGCGCCCGCGCCTGTCGGTCTACCGCTCGAACCGCGGCGTCTTCGCGCAGCTGATCGACGATGACGCCGGCCGCACGCTGGCGTCCGTCTCCTGGACCGAGGAGGAGCTACGCAAGCTCGGCTCGATGGAGCAGGCCAAGCGCGTCGGGGAGCTGCTCGCCGAACGCGGGAAGGCCGCCGGAGTTGAGACCTGCGTCTTCGACCGCGGTGGATACCGTTTCCACGGCCGCGTCGCTGCGATCGCCGAGGGCGCCCGTGAGGGAGGCCTCCGGTTCTGATGGCGGCCAAGACAAACCCGCTACCTTCGTCGGTCCGATGGCTGTAGAGAGCGTCAGTCCAAAGGGTCTCGACCTGCAGGAGCGGGTGATCGAGATCAACCGCGTCGCGAAGGTCGTCAAGGGCGGCCGGCGCTTCTCGTTCACCGCCCTGGTGGCGGTCGGCGACGAGGACTCCGTGGTCGGGATTGGCTACGGCAAGGCTCGCGAGGTCCCGCTGGCGATCCAGAAGGCGGTCGAGGATGCCCGCAAGAACCTGATCCGGATCCCCAAGTACGGGCAGACGATCACCCACCGCGTGATCGGCCGCTTCGGCGCTGGCCACGTCGTGCTGCGCCCTGCGAGTCCCGGTACCGGCGTGATCGCCGGAGGCGGCGTCCGCGCCGTGCTCGAGCTCGGCGGGATCCGCGACGTGCTCACCAAGAGCATCGGCACCCAGAACCCGATCAACCTGGTCAAGGCGACCATGTCGGGCCTCGAGAGCCTGCGCAGGCCGGAGGACGTCGCGAAGCTCCGCGGCATCTCGATCCGCGAGGTGCTCGGCGTCGGCAACGGCAACGGCGCGGCGAAGGATGAGGCGCCCAAGGAGGTTGCCGCGCCCGCAGCCGCCGGCGATTCCGGAGGTTCTGGTGGCGAGGCCGGCGGCGGCGAGGACGCGGCATCTGGTGGCGAAGCCGAGGCTCCTGTCACTCGGGAGGGGCAGTCCTGATGCCGGACATCGCCCTCAAGCAGGTCCGATCTTCCAATGGCGCCTCCGGAGTTCAGCGCGACACCCTTCGCTCCCTCAAGCTGGGCAGCATCGGCAAGGAGGCGAAGCACGCCGACACCCCGCAACTGCGCGGGATGATCCGCACCGTCAGCCACCTGGTGGAGGTCGACGGTGGCTGACGAGAAGAAGACCGATCAGGTCGGCCTGCACTCGCTGAAGCCCGCTCCTGGCTCCCGCCGGCCGCGCAAGCGGCTGGGGCGCGGCCCCGGCACCGGGCACGGCAAGACCTCGGGCCGCGGCCACAAGGGCGCCGGCGCCCGCTCGGGCAGCAAGCGCAAGACGGCCTACGAGGGCGGTCAGAACCCGATCCACATGCGGATGCGGAAGCTGCGCGGCCCGAACAAGAAGATGTCGATGCCGTTCGAGAAGTTCCGGACGCGGACGCAGCCGGTCAACCTCTCCGACCTCGATGCCCGCTTCAAGGCCAATGACGAGGTGACGCCCGAGTCCCTGCGCGAGGCAGGCCTGGCCAAGCGCCGCGACCCGGTGAAGATCCTCGCCCGCGGCGATATCTCGAAGAAGTTGACGGTCAAGGCGCACGCGTTCAGCGCCCAGGCCAAGGAGAAGATCGAGGCGGCGGGAGGCTCTGTAGAGATCATCTGATGCTTCAAACCATCCTCAACTCCTTCACCGTCGCTGAGATCCGCAAGAAGCTGATCTTCACCGCGGGGATCCTGGCGCTCTACCGCCTCGGCGCCTACATCCCGTCGCCAGGCGTCGACGCCCAGGCGATCAAGGACGGGGTCAACAACGTGGGGGGCTCGAACATCCTCGGCTTCCTCAACCTCTTCTCGGGTGGAAGCCTCTCCCGGCTCTCCCTGTTCGCGCTGGGGATCATGCCCTACATCACGGCCTCGATCATCCTGCAGCTCCTGACCGTGGTCGTGCCCTCCCTGGAGCGCCTCCAGAAGGAGGGAGAGGTCGGCCAGCAGAAGATCACGCAGTACACGCGCTACCTCACAGTGATACTTGCCTTCGCCCAGTCGCTCGGCTTCGTCTTCCTGTTCAGCTCGTCGAGCGTCGGGGGCCAAAACGTGATCGGCGAACGCACCTTCCCGAAGGTGTTCCTGATCGTCGTCACGCTCACCGCCGGGTGCACGGTCCTGATGTGGATGGGTGAATTGATCACCCAGCGAGGCATCGGCAACGGGATCTCCCTGCTCATCTTCGCCTCGATCGTCTCGCGGATTCCTGAGGGCATCTCGAAGTGGTGGAACAACCCCGACCAGGTCTTCGTCGTGATGATGCCCTTCATCGCGCTGGCGGTGATCGTCGCGATCGTCTTCGTCCAGGAGGGCCAGCGCCGGATCCCGGTGCAGTACGCGAAACGCGTGGTCGGCCGCCGGATGACATCGGGAGGATCGACCTATCTGCCGTTACGCGTGAACATGGCCGGCGTGATCCCGGTGATCTTCGCCGCGTCGATCATGGCGTTCCCGCCCACAATCGGCCAGCTCATCAACACTCCCGCCGCTCTCGACTTCGCCGCGTTCTTCAGCCCCAACAGCTGGCACTACGTGGTCGGAGAGGTCTTCTTCATCATCATCTTCACCTACTTCTATACGGCGGTCACCTTCAACCCGGTGGATCAGGCCGACAACCTGAAGAAGTACGGCGGGTTCATCCCCGGCGTGCGGCCCGGGCGACCTACCGCCGAATACCTGGACCGGATCCTGTCCAGGCTCACCTTCCCCGGCGCCCTCTATCTGGGCGCGGTCGCGGCGTTGCCGACCATCCTGATCAGCCAGACGTCGGCCAACTTCTTCTTCGGCGGGACCTCCATCCTGATCGTCGTGGGCGTCGCCCTCGACACCGTGAAGCAGCTGGAGGCCCAGCTGATGATGAGAAATTACGAAGGTTTCCTGAAGTAGGAAAAGGCGCCGCGAGCTGCCCGTTCGCGCCGCGGGCACAACGAGATCCCCGATGCCAGAGCTCAATCTCATCCTCCTCGGACCTCCGGGCTCCGGCAAGGGGACGCAGGGCGAGCGCCTGCAGGAGGACTTCCGGCTCCCGTACTACGCGACTGGTGACATCCTGCGCGCCGCGGTGAAGGAGGGCACCGACGTCGGGAAGCAGGCCATGGAGTTCATGGACCGAGGCGATCTGGTCCCTGATGAGGTGATCATCGGCGTGATCGCGGAGCGCCTCCAGGGAGATGAGGCGGCCGACGGGTTCATCCTGGACGGTTTCCCCCGCACGGTTCCGCAGGCCGAGGCCCTCGATTCGAAGATGAAGCAGCTCGGGCGCGACCTCACGGCGGCGATCCTGATCGACGTCCCGGAGGACGAGGTCGTGCGACGCCTGGGCGGGCGCCGCACCTGCGAGGAGAACCCGAGCCACATCTACCACGTCGACTTCGACCCGCCGAAGGAGGAGGGCGTCTGCGACATCGACGGCGCCAAGCTGATCGTCCGCGACGACGACAAGCCGGACGTGATCAAGAATCGCCTCAGCCAGTTCCGCGAGAAGACCGAGCCGCTGATCTCCTACTACGAGGACCGTGGCATCCTCAACCAGGTCAACGGCGCACAGTCGCCCGACCAGGTCGAGGAGAGCATCCACGGGATCCTCGCGACGCTGCGCCGTGAGGAAGAGGAGGGGATGTGAGACTGACATGTTCCGCGGCATGATCATCCGCAAGACCTCCGAGCAGATCGACGCGATGGCCGAGGCCGGCAGGATCCAGGCCCGCTGCCTGCGCATGCTGCGCTCCAAGGTGCGCCCCGGCGTCACCACCAAGGAGCTCGACGAGGCGGCCGAGAAGTTCATCCGCTCTCAGGGCGCGGTCCCCTCGTTCAAGGGCTACAGGGGGTTCCCCGGCTCGATCTGCACCTCGCCGAACTCGATGGTCGTACACGGCATCCCTGGCCCCTACGAGCTGCGCCGCGGCGACATCCTCTCGATCGACGTGGGCGTTACCTACGAGGGCTGGGTCGCGGATGCGGCGATCACCGTCGCGGTGGGTGAGGAGCCGGAGGGCGCCCAGCCTCTGCTCACCGCCACCAAGGACGCTCTCTTCGAGGGCATCGCCCAGGCGGTCCAGGGCAACCACCTGAGCGACATCTCGCATGCCGTCCAGCAGCGGGTGGAGCGTGACGGGCTATCGATCATCCGGACGCTCGTCGGTCATGGCGTCGGCCGGGACATGCACGAGGACCCGCAGATCCCGAACTTCGGCGACCCCGGCAAGGGGCCGGAGCTCGAGATCGGCATGGTGCTCGCTATCGAGCCGATGGTGAACGCCGGCGGCGCCGACGTCCGCATGGGCTCGGACGGCTGGGCCGTCTACTCGGCGGACGACTCACTGGCCGCGCACTTCGAGTTCACGATCGCGATCACCGAGGACGGCCCGCGCGTCCTCACACCGTGGCATTTGGAGTAGCCGACGCTCGGCTTCGCGCGGCCTGGCTTCGCCATCAGATCGCGGCCACAGGCGGCCGCCCCACATAAGTCGCTACGGGCTTCGCCCTCCGCTCCAAAGTGGAGCGGCCTGGTGGCCGCTAGCTTCCGATGATCTTCGCTTTCTGAGCTGCGAACTCCTCGTCGGTGAGAGCGCCGCTCGCGTGCAGGTGGGCGAGCTTCTCCAGCTTGGCGGTCGAGTCGTCGCCGCCCGCGGCCGGCTGACCCGGCATCTGACCCATCTGCTGGATCGGCACGCCGCCGATCTGGACGTTCGGCATCGCCGGCGCGTCGCCGACGAGCTCCTTCGCGACCGCGTCGCTCGCCTCGTCCTTGGCGATCTGGAACCGGGTCGGCTGCCCTGACGCGCCCGCCTGGGCCTGCATCTGCCCGGCGGCGGCCAGGTACTTGTTCTTGGACCCATCCAGAGGCAGGTAAAGGGTGATCACCTGGCGATCCTCGGGAGTCCCCGAGACGGCAGCCATCACCTGAGCGCCGCCCATGCTCGCGCTGACCTCATCGCGGTTCCACGACTTCAGCACCTTGCCCGGGCGGAGGTTGCCCTTCTTGTCCTTCTCCTCGATGGCGTGGATCTGATTCGAGGTCACGGCGAGAATGAAGTTCTCTGGCAACCCGGCGCCGCGGAGTCCCTTCGCCATTCCTCCGACGCTGGGCATCATCCCCTCGCCGAGCTTCGTGCCGAACTTGGCCATTCCACGGGTGGCGCCGCCGATGCCCGCCGCCTTCAGCTGCTGATCCTGCGTGACCTGCTCGAAATGACATGCCGCGACGACCGAGTCGTTTACCACCTCGGTCGCGACGCTGACCGCCTGCTCGTTGACCTGCTCAGCCGACAAGCTCATAGCTGCTCCTTCTCCTCATGTTGTCCCCCCGAAAATGCTCCCTGCGCCGTACCTTAACCGCGAGGGGCCACGAAGGACCGGCTAGCCGCCGCGCATCTCCGCCAGCGTGGCCGAGGGGTTGGCGCGCACCCGGGCCCGCTGGGCGCGGAAGTGGACAGCCTCGTAGGTGATCAGGAGGACCAGCACGACCGCCACTCCGGCCAGCGCCGCCAGCGAGTCCGCGCTCAGCGCCAGCGGGATCAGCGCGAGCAGCGCGAGCGCCGCCAGGGCGCGGTGCGGGCTGAAGGTGCCCAGGATCCGAAGGCGGAAGCCGATGTGGCCTGCGAGGTAGAGGGCGGTGCCGCCGCAGAGCGCGATCGCCGGAACCGTGTCGAGCGGCTCGTGCACGTGGGCGAGCGTCTCCCGCAGGCCCACCGCGAGCAGCACGATCCCGGCGATCATCGGGAAGTGCAGATAGCTGTAGGCGTCGCGCGCCAGCGGCGCCTGCTCTCCCGGCGGCGCCTCGATCAGCCGGCGCTCGGCGACAATCGCGACGATGTCGAAGTACGCCCACCAGAGGGCGGCGACGGCGGTGATGCCGAGCAGCGCCGCGATCACCTCGGCGGCGTTGAGCTTGAAGTTCATCTCGGCTCCGGTCGCGAGCACCGATTCGCCCAGGGCGATCATCACGATCAGGCCGTAGCGCTCGGCGAAATGCCCCGGCTCCAGGTGGAACTCCTCGCTCCCGAAGAGCAGCGGGGTGGACCAGTCGATCAGGATCGCCAGGATCCACACCGACGTCCGCGCCCCGCCGTCCAGGACTCCGGCGACGATCAGTAGGGCGGAGCCCAGGAGCAGCCCTGGCGCCAGCTTCAGGATCGCCTCGAAGTTGTACTCGTCGCCCTCCTGGCGGGTGTTGCGGACGTAGAGGACGAGCTGCATGGCGCGCACGAAGAAGTAGGCGCAGCCGAACAGCAGGCCGCGATCGCCGAATGCCTCCGGGATGCTCAGCGAGACGACGACCATCCCGCCCATCGCCGCGAACATGCAGAGCCGATTGACGTTCTGGTCCGGATCGATCGTGTTCGTCAGCCATCCGTAGGCCGCCCAGGCCCACCAGACAGCCGCCAGGATCAGGATGCCCTCACCAAGCCCGGCCCAGTCGCCGTGGTGCACCACGCTCGAGGTCACCTGGGTGAACGAAAGGACGAAGACCAGGTCGAAGAAGAGCTCGAGCGGCGTCACCCGCTCTTCGCCCCCGGAATGGCGTTGTTCCTCGCGGTCCATCGGCTCGGTCTGCGACTCCACGCCGCGCTTCTACCACACGTAACGGAGTCCAGAGGACCTCGCACACCGCTGTCAACCGCTGAGCCCGGCTACGCACGGGCCAGGCAGGGACGCTGCTACCATTCCACGAGTCGGTTCACGCTCTGCGTGGCCGACGTTTCGCGCCTGTAGGCCCGACTCCTGGGGCCGGCAGGCTCACTCCCAGTCCGATACGACCCCGGTGAGAGAAGGGGAATGAAGGTCCGAGCGTCTGTAAAGCCGATGTGTGAGAAGTGCAAGGTGATCCGCCGCGGCGGAGCCGTTCTCGTGATCTGTCCCAACCCTCGCCACAAGCAGAGGCAGGGTTGATGCCCTGATGGCACGGATCGCGGGCGTCAACCTGCCACTCAACAAGCGGGCCGAGATCGGTCTCACCTACGTCTTCGGAATCGGCCGCTCCACGGCCAACGAGATCCTCAAGGAGACCGGGGTCGACCCCAACACCGCGGTCAAGGACCTGACCGAGGACGAGATCATCAAGCTTCGAGACGCTGTCGAGAACCACGAGGTCGAGGGCGATCTGCGCCGGGAGCGCTCCCAGAACGTCAAGCGGCTGCAGGAGATCGGCTCCTACCGGGGTCTCCGCCATCGCCGCGGGCTTCCGGTTCGGGGTCAGCGCACCAAGACCAACGCGCGCGGCCGCAAGGGCCCGCGCCGGATGAGTGTTGCGGGCCGCAAGAAGGCCCCGCAACCCAAGTGAGCCGGGGAGGTACGCGCTAGATGGCAGCTCCGAAGAAGGGTCGCGCGCGCCGCAAGGTCCGCAAGAACGTCACCTACGGGCAGGCCCACATCAAGACTTCGTTCAACAACACGATAGTCACGCTCACCGATCCCGAGGGCAACGTGATCGCCTGGGAGTCCGCCGGCTCGGCCGGGTTCAAGGGCTCCCGGAAGTCGACTCCATTCGCCGCTCAGGTGACCGCCGACGCGGCCGCCAAGAAGGGGATGGAGCACGGCCTCGAGAAGGTCGAGGTGTTCGCGAAGGGCGCCGGCTCCGGCCGCGAGACCGCCATTCGGTCCCTGCAGGCCGCCGGGCTCGACGTGACGACGGTGAAGGACGTGACTCCACAGGCCCACAACGGCTGCCGCCCCCGCAAGCGGAGGCGCGTCTGATGGCTCGCGACACCGGAGCGCAGTGCAAGCAGTGCCGCCGCGAGGGGCAGAAGCTGTTCCTCAAGGGCTCCCGCTGCTTCACCGACAAGTGCGGCGTCGAGCGCCGATCCTATCCGCCGGGCGAGCACGGCCGAGGCCGCATGCGGCAGTCCGAGTACCGGGCGCAGCTCCGCGAGAAGCAGAAGGCGAAGCGCTACTACCAGGTGCTCGAGAAGCAGTTCGCGACTTACTACGACAGGGCGAGCCGCCAGGAGGGTGTCACGGGCGAGAACCTGCTGCGGCTGCTGGAGTGCCGCCTGGACAACGTCCTGGTGCGCCTCGGCTTCGCAGCCTCGCGCCGCCAGGCCCGCCAGCTGGTCAGCCATGGCCACTGGACCGTGAACGGCCGCCGTGTCGACATCCCCAGCTACCAGGTGAAGCCGGACGACGTGATCACCATCAAGTCGACCAGCGCCGCGACCGACGTGGTGCGTAATGCCACCGAGCTCACCTCGGGAGTGCCGGCCTGGCTGCAGGCCGACTACGACTCACTCAATGCCAAGGTGCTGAGGCTCCCTGAGAGGAGCGAGATTTCAGCCCCGGTCGAGGAACAGCTCATCGTCGAGCTGTACTCGAAGTAACCCCCCAGAGAAGGAAGTAGATACCTGATGGAAGCCATGATCACCCTGCCAGATTTCCAAATCCCGAAGATCGCGGGAGAGGATGCCGAGGAGAACAAGGGCACCTTCACCATCGAGCCGCTCGACAAGGGCTTCGGCTACACGTTCGGCAACAGCCTCCGCCGCGTGCTGCTCTCCTCCCTCGGCGGCGCCGCGATCACGAGCGTTCGCATCGAGGGCGTGGCTCACGAGTTCTCGACCATCCCGGGCCTGAAGGAGGACGTCACCGACCTGGTCCTCAACCTCAAGGACGTCGTCGTGCGCATGCACACCGACGCCGATGAGGTCGAGACCCCGCTGGTCGCCACCGGCCCCGGGGAGGTCAAGGCCAAGGACATCGACCTGCCCGCGGGCGTCGAGATCCTCAACCCCGAGGCGCCGATCGCGACTCTCGAGAAGAAGACCAAGCTCGAGATGTATCTGACGATCGGCCGCGGCCGCGGCTACTCGCCGGCGGACGAGAACAAGTCGGACGACAAGCCGATCGGCGTGATCCCGATCGACGCGATCTTCTCGCCGATCCGCCGCGCCGCCTACTCGGTCGACTCCGCCCGAGTCGGGCAGCGGACTGACTTCGACAAGCTCACGCTCGAGGTTGAGACCGACGGCTCCATCGAGCCGGGCGCCGCGCTCCGCGAGGCCGCCGAGATCCTGATCAAGAGCCTGGCGATCTTCACCACCGCCGACCGCGTGGACGAGCTGCGGGGCGAGGGCGCGATCGCCGCGGTCGATGGCGGCGGAGGCGGCGGCGACGCCGCGTCCGTCCCGGGCGCCGACGGGCTCGACGAGATCCTGATCGAGGAGCTCGAGCTGGGCGTTCGCTCCTACAACTGCCTGAAGCGTGCCGGCATCCAGACCGTCGGCGAGCTCGTGCGGAAGTCGGAGTCGGAGCTCAATGCGATCCCGAACTTCGGTCGCAAGTCGATCGAAGAGGTCCAGGAGACCCTGCGCGCACGCGGCCTGTCGCTGCGGGCGGACTAGGGCAACTAGAGTTCCTGGCCGGAGGACGGCGATGAGGCACCAGCGCAAGAGGGCAAAGCTGAGCCGCGACGCGGCTCACCGCGACTCGATGCTTCGCACGATGTCGAAGCAGCTGATCGAGCACGAGCGGATCCGGACCACTCAGCCGAAGGCGAAGGCGCTGCGGCCCGAGTTCGAGAAGCTGATCACTCTCGCCAAGCGGGGCGATCTGCATGCCCGCCGGCAGGCCCTCTCGGAGCTCCACAACGACAAGTTCGCCGTCCACAAGCTGTTCGAGGAGCTGGCGCCGCGCTACGCACAGCGGCCGGGCGGCTACACGCGAATCGTGAAGCTCGGCCCGCGTCGCAGCGACTCGGCCGAGATGGTGTTCTTGGAGCTCGTCTAGCGGCCACCAGGCCGCACTGTCATGAGCGAGGGGCGAAGCCCCTAGTGGTTGTTTGGGGCGGCCGCCTGTGGCCGCGATCTGATGGCGAAGCCCTCTATCGACCCACCTTGAAATTGGACCCCGAGCCCCGGCGGTTCGGGCCCAGCGCGAACATCAGCGCGAACGTGAAGACCACGATCACGCCGAGCACGATCCACTGCGCCCAGTTCTCGATGGTCGAGAGCGCAACGACGCAGAGCGCGATTCCAACGATCAGCGCGATCACGCTGTAGATCGCGGAGCCCTTCTCTGAACCTCGGCGGATCCCCTCTCCGCCGGCCAGTAGGTCGCTGCGCTCGTATTGAGAGCGCTGGGTGATGTCGGTGTTCGCCATTCTCTCCTCCTCCGCTGTTCGGCCTAACCCTAGGCGGGTGGCCGGCGCTGATCCGTGAACCTGGTCACAGGCCCCCTCAATCGCCCCTCCGGTTGGGGCTGACGGCGATCATGAAGCCGATCACGGTCACGATGATCGCGCCGAGCACCACCCACTGGGACCAGTTGTCGATCTCCTCGAAGGCGATCGCTGCGCCGACCATCCCGAGGATGAGCACGATGATCTCGTAGGCCGCCAGGCCGGCCCTGCTCGGGCCGCGGCCGAAGAGCTCCTGGCGCGCCTCCTCGTGCGAGATCGACGACGGTTCGTCTGAGCCGGGCAGGGCCACTGCTGGGTAGTGTCGCGCACTTGTGGTGACCGTGCGCATGAATTTGGCCTATCACGGCGCCCAGTTCGCGGGCTGGGCGGCGCAACCGGGCATGCGGACCGTCCAGGGTGAGCTCGAGGAGGCCCTGGAGCGGATGGTCGGCAGGCCTGTGCCGCTGACCGTTGCGGGACGCACGGATGCCGGCGTGCACGCCTGGGGGCAGGTGGCGAGCTTCGTCCTCGACGGGGACGGCCCAGAGGACCTTGTGCGCGCCCTCAACTCGCTCACGGGGCCCGACCTCGCGGTGCTCAGCGCCGAGCCCGCGGCGGATGGTTTCGATGCCCGTCGAGACGCCAAGGCCCGCATCTATTGCTACCGGGTGCTTTCCGACCGGACGCCGAACCCCTTCGAGGCCGGTGTATCGCTGTTCTGGCCGCATCGGGTCGATCGCGTCGCGCTCGCAAGCTGCGCCGACGCGCTGCGCGGCACGCACGACTTCACCGCCTTCACGCCCACGCAGACCGAGCACGTTCGCTTCGAGCGCGACATCTTCCGCGCCGACTGGCATGAGAAGCCGGCGGTCCTGGGGGAGGGCACGGTGCTCGAACTCTGGATCGAGGCAGATGCCTTCATGCGGAACATGGTCCGAGTGCTGGTGGGGACGATGCTGGAGGTTGGAGGTGGGAGACGAACCATCGAGGACTTCCAGTCCCTGTTGGAGGGAGCGCCGCGCGAGCGCGCGGGCGACACGGCGCGAGGGCATGGCCTGCACCTGTCAAGCGTTCGCTACTGATCCAACTTGGGCGCCAGGACGTAGGAAGCAGCGACTTGGGCACCTTCGCAATCACCCGATGCGGTCTCGCCTGGGCCTACCTGCGCGAGAGACTGCGCGCCTGGCGGTCGCGCCCGCCGAAGGGCAAGCCGGCCGCGTCCGGCGCATAGCTGCAGTTCGCCCGACCTTAGAATCGGTGGTGATGCGAGTCCTGATCACCAACGACGACGGGATCCAGGCGGCTGGACTGAACGCCCTGCGCACGGAGCTGTGCAAGATCCCGGAGCTCGAGGTTCACGTGATCGCACCCGATTCGAATCGGAGCGCGACCGCGCGCAGCATCACCACTCGCTCGCCGCTCTGGGTGGAGGAGATCCCATTTGACGACGGCTCCAGCGGCTACGCGACCGATGGAACCCCCGTCGACTGTGTGCGCTTCGCCGAGCTCGGCTTGGTGGGTGAGCGTCCGGAGCTGATCGTCTCGGGGATCAACCACGGCTCCAATCTGGGCGACGACATCACCTACTCGGGCACGGTCGCGGCCGCTCTCGAGGGGATCGTGCTGGGCATCCCGGCGATCGCGCTGTCCCAGCAGTCGGCGCCGGGGGGACTGGACTACTACGCGCGTCGGGACTATGACTTCTCGGCGTCGGCCGCCTTCTCCGCCGAGCTCGTGCGGCGCACCGCGGAGGACCCGCTGCCCGCCGACACCCTGATCAACGTCAACTTCCCCCCGGGCGAGCCGAGCGGAGTCGAGGTGACGCATCTGGGCAAGCGGCTCTACAACGACGAGATGCAGCTGGTCGACGAGGATCCGGAGAGCGGCCGCCTCAGGTACCGGATCTACGGCTTCGAGCCGTCATTCGAGGACGAGCAGGGCTCTGACCTCTCGGCGATCGCCCGGGAGCGCATCTCCGTCACCCCGGTCCATTTCGACCTCACCGACCGCCCGAGCCTGGACCGCCTCAAGAAGTGGGACTTCGCGGGGATGCTCTCCAAGGCCCAGGATGCGGTCGACCGCGAGGCTCCCACGCAGCGGTGAGTCCTGCGAAGGGGGCAAAGAGCAGGGCGGGCGAGCTGCGGCGGGAGATCGCCGAGCACGATCACCGCTACTACGTGCTCGACGACCCAACGATCTCGGACACCGGCTATGACGACCTCCTCCGGGAGCTGCGCGATATCGAGGATGCGAATCCCGAGCTCGTCACGCCCGACTCCCCCACGCAGCGAGTCGGCGGGAAGCCCCTCGACAAGTTCAAGCAGGTCACCCACCACGAGCCGATGCTCTCGCTCGCCAACGCGCGCAATGAGGACGAGCTGCGCGCCTGGGCGAAGCGGGTGGAGCGTCAGCTCGAGCGGCTCGACATCTCCGGGCGGGAGATCCGCTACGTCACCGAGCCCAAGGTCGACGGTCTGGCGATCTCGCTCACCTACGAGAACGGGGTCTTCACGCGGGGCGCGACTCGCGGCGACGGCCGCGTGGGGGAGGACGTCACCCAGAACCTGAAGACGATCAAGGCGATCCCGCTGAAGGTCGAGGACGCGCCGGAGTTGGTCGAGGTGCGCGGGGAGATCTACCTGCCGATCGCCGGCTTCACGAAGGTGAATGAGCAGCGCGCCCAGGACGGCGAGGCGACCTTCGCCAACCCGCGCAATGCGGCGGCGGGCTCATTGCGGCAGCTCGACTCCTCGATCACCGCCACCAGGCCGTTGTCGATCTGGTGCTACGGCGTGGCCGCGCTGGAGGGCTGGGAGCCCGAGAGCCACTCCGAGTCGCTCGAGTGGCTGCGCGCGCGCGGCTTCAAGGTGAACGAGGACATCTCGGTCCTGCACGGCGTCGACGAGGTGGCCAAGCGGTGCCGGTGGTGGGAGAACCGCCGCGACGCCCTCGACTTCGAGATCGACGGAGTGGTCATCAAGGTCGATGACCGCGGCCTGCAGCGCGAGCTGGGCGTGGCGGGTCGCGAGCCCCGCTGGGCGGTCGCCTGGAAGTTCCCGCCGACGACCGCGACGACGAAGCTGAACAAGATCGTCTGGAACGTCGGGCGCACCGGCCATCTGCTGCCCTTCGCGATGCTCGAGCCGGTGCACGTCAGCGGCGTGACCGTGAGCACCGCGACTCTCCACAACGAGGAGGACCTGGAGCGCAAGGACGTGCGCGAGGGCGATGAGGTGGTGGTCATGCGCGCCGGCGACGTGATCCCGCAGGTGGTCTCACCGATCATCCAGCGCCGCAAGAAGGGGGCGCGAAAGCCGAAACCGCCCAAGAAGTGCCCGCTCTGCGGCACCCCGACGGTGAAGCCCGGCGACGGCGTCTTCACGATCTGTCCCAACCGCACGGGCTGCCCCGGCCAGCAGTTCCAGCACATCAAGCACTTCCGCGGCGCTCTCGAGATCGAGGGTCTGGGGGAGAAGAACGCCTATCGCTTCCTCCAGGAGGGCCTGATCTCCGACGCGGCGGACATCTTCGATCTGACCGCCGAGCGGATCGCCGAGCTCGAGGGCTTCGGCGAGATCTCCGCCGAGAACCTGGTCGAGGAGATTGAGAACGCGAAGAAGATGCCCTTCTCGCGGGTTCTCTACGCGCTCGGCATCCCGGGAATCGGCTTCGTCAACGCCGAGTCGCTCGCCGAGCACTTCGGGACGATGGACGCGCTGCTCGAGGCCCAGCCGGAGGAGATCGTCCAGGCCGAGGGCATCGGCCCCGTGCTGGCTGAGCAGATCTACGAGGAGCTCTCCGAGGACCGGACCAAGAAGCTGATCGAGAGGCTGCGCGATGCGGGACTGCGCATGGAGCTCGATCCCTCCGAGCGGCGCAGGCATGGCGGCCCGCTCGACGGCAAGACGCTGGTGCTGACGGGGACCCTGCCCAACCTGAGCCGCGAGCAGGCCACCCGCCTGATCCGCCTCGCCGGCGGCAAGGTCGTCAACTCGATCTCGAAGAAGACCGACTACGTGATCGCGGGCGACAGTCCGGGCTCGAAGCTCGCGAAGGCCGAGGAGATCGGAACCGAGGTGATCGACGAGAAGGGCCTGCAGAACCTGGTCGGCTGACGGCTTCGCCATCAGATCGCGGGCGCAAGCGGCCGCCTCACATGAGTCGCTTTGGGCTTCGCCCATCGCTCCGAAGTGGAGCGGCCTGGCTGCCGCT
>DASUPK010000103.1:0-27748 GCA_036276255.1 Solirubrobacterales bacterium | reverse complement strand
CGGATACGGGGCTTGCTTCCTCCGCGGGGTGCGGGTTGGAGACAACTCGATCGTCGGCACGAACTCGGTCGTGACCCGCGACGTGCCCGCGAACGCCGTCGTGGGCGGCGTCCCGGCGAAGATCATCCGCATGCGAGAGACGCCCAAGGAGCTTCGCTGGCCCGATCCGGTCGAGCCCCGAATAGACGGCTAGAGCACAGTCGTCGGTTGCGGCGCGAGGTGAGCGGCCTGGTGGCCGCTAGAGCCGCTTGCCTGACGCGAAGAGGAGCACCCCGGCGGCGGCGGCGATCGCTCCGGTGATCCAGAAGATGAGGTTGCCGGTGGTCACGGCGGCGGCGATCAGCGCGATTCCGACGACGAGCAGCGGCAGGCCGAACGAGATCGGCACGCTGACGTTGAGGCCGGGCCCGAGGTCGGGCGCCCGTCGCTTGGGAGCCTTGCCGCGGGAGGGATAGACCTCACGCCGGCCGTCGGGCAACCGCGTCAAGGGCCACAACCTCCGCGTAGATGGCCGCCGTCCGCTCCGCGACATCGCCCCAGTCGAAGCGGCTGAGGTGCTCGAAGGCCTCGGCGGTCAGCCGGCGGCAGAGCTTCGCATCGTCCAGAACCCGGACTGTCATCTCGGCGAGCGACTGCGGGTCCCGGGCGCGAAAACGCAGCCCCACCTCGTCGTGGGGGACGACCTCGCGCAGGCCGCCGGTGTCGGCCACGATGCACGGGCAGCTCGATGCCATCGCCTCGAGGGCGACGAGGCCGAAGGGCTCGTAGATCGAGGGGACCACGCAGACGTCCGCGATCGCGTAGAGCGAGTGCAGGACGTCGTCGCCGATCCAGCCGACGAAGGTTCCGTGCTTCATCAGGCCGAGCTCCTCCGCCTGGCGGCGGAGCTCCTCCTCGTGGGTCCCCGAGCCCGCGACCACGAAGCGGGTCCTGGGGTGCCGCTCGATGATCTCCGGGAGCGCCTCGAGCGCGAACTGGAAGCCCTTCTCGTAGACGAGCCGGCCGACGAGCAGGACGAGCGACTCGTCCGGCTCGGCGAACTCGGCACGGAGCCGTCGGAGCCCGTCATCGTCATGCGGCCGGATCTCGTCCGGGTCTATCCCGTTGGGGATCACCTCGAGCGAGGACTCCGGGACGCCGAAGACGTCGACGATCTGCTCGCGCATGAAGGTGGAGCAGGCGATCACGCGGTCGGAGCGGTTGGTGATCCAGCGCTCGACGCCGTGGATGTAGGACTGCGGGTGCTTGTCCACCCATCCCTGGTGGCGGCCGTGCTCGGTCGCGTGGATCGTGGTGACGAGGGGGGCGTCGAAACGGCGGGCGAGATGATCGCACGCGTTGGCGACCAGCCAGTCGTGGCCGTGCACCAGGTCGAAGTCGAAGCGATCGCCCAGCTCGACGCCGGCGGCGAGCATGTCCGAGTTCATCCGCTCGACCCAGGCGACGAATTCGTTGAGCTCGGCGGGGCGGGTCGGCTCCATGACGCGATGGACGTGGACCCCCGCCATGACCTCCTCGGACGGCGACTCCTCCCCGCCGCGGGTGAGGACGTGGACCTCGGTGTCGCGCTCCACCAGCGCCTCGGAGAGCTTGCGGACGTGGCGGGCCAGACCGCCCTCGATCAGCGGGGGGTACTCCCAGGAGAGGATCAGGACGCGGTTCATTTCAGATGATCGAGTTCGAGGACGCAGAGCTGCGACGCGCCAGGCGCGTCATCCCGGCGTGCGTGGATTCGGACTCGGTCATCTAAGGCTCGAGCAGTGGCGCCAGACTCAGGTCAGGGGCGAGATTGCGGACGCGGGCGTCGACTGCCTGAGGGGAGTCTATGGCCTCCAGGAGAGCCTGAGCGTGGGCGGTCGCCCGGGTGTACGGATAGTCCCCCGCCTGACCGCGATGGTCCATGAAGGCCCAGTCGCTCGACTGGAGCGCCAGCAGCTCGCGTGCGGCGCGCCGGGCGGCGTCATGCTCGACGGTGCGCATGCCGAGCGCCCTGAGCAGACGGAGCTCGGAGCGGCGCGTGGCCCAGACCAGGTCGGAGACGGGCGGTGAATCCCAGGTCTCCAGGCTCTTCCCCTCTCCCCAGCTGCCTCGGAAGGCCGGGCGCTCCTCGCCCTCGTGCTCACGCAAGGCCTGGGGCAGCGTGAGCAGGCGAACGCCGTCGAGCTCCGCACCCCTGAGCACCTCGGCGAGCCAGATCGGGCCCTCGGCCCACCAATGGCCGAGCAGTTCCGTGTCGATCGCGAAGACGCAGAGGCCGCGGCGGCCGCGGTCGGCCCGGTGGCGTTCGAGCCGGTCGCGCACCGCGGCGAGGAACGCGGCCGCGTGCTCGGCCGCCCGCTTCGCCGCCGCCGCGGGGTCGTAGGGGCGACCCGAGATCGCCCAGAGGCGCATGCCGTTCGCCGACAGGCGGTGGTACTCGAGGTAGGCGGGATCGGAGGGATAGCCGCCGTCGGACCAGACGAGTTGCACCGTCGGCCAGTCGATCGTGAAGGCGAGCGGGCCTCCTGGCAGGCGGATCGGCGCCAGCGCCGCAGTGCCGCGCTCCCGAGCGCTCTCGTCGAGGCAGGTGAAGGCGATGCCCCGCTCGGCCAGTACGTCCTCGACGCCGGGCGCGTACGCGCACTCCGGCAGCCAGAACCCCGCCGGCGCGCCGAAGCGGCGCGCGTGCGAGCGCAGGCCGGCGTCCACTTGAAGTCGGCGCCCCGCAAGGGTGGCGAGCTTGGGCAGGACCGCGTGCGTCGCGGCGGATGCCATCAGGGCGACCCTGCCCTTCTCCTGCGCCTCCTGGAAGGCGCGCAACGGATCGCCGCCGATCTTCCCCAGGCGCTTCACGGCGGCCGTGTGGTGATCGGCCTCCGCTTGGGCGGCGGGTCGAACGGCGGCGCCCGCGTCCGCCACGTCGCGGTAGGCGGCGTCCACCCGGTGGCGGCGCAGGAAGCTGAGCATCCTCTCCCCCACGCCGTCGGCCTCCAGCTGGTCGGCGAGCACCGGCGTGACCGTCATGGTGAGGCGCTCCGCGACGTCCAGAACGGGCAGGTGCGAGCGCGCGAACGCGTCGAAGAGCCACTCCTCGCCGAACGGATACGTTCCGAACCCCTCCACGTACGGCATGTGCGAGTGGAGGACGATCGCGAGATCGCCGGCGGTGCGATCGGGCATCTCAGACGCGGCAGACGGCCACGAAGTCGAGCGCCCGGTCGAGATCGCCGGCCCGCAGCCGGAAGTCCCTGGCGCTGATCGCCGGGATGAAGCGGTCGTAGAACGGCTTGGTGAGGTGGAGCGCGGGATGGATCCGGTCCCAGCCCGCCCGGATCGCGAGCTCATGGGCGCGCAGCTTGCGAGCGTGGAAGAGGCCGAGCAGCTCGACGCTCGCGAAGTGCGGCTCGAGCAGCTCTCGGTACTCGGCGGCGTCGTACTCGCGCAGGTGCCAGGGGTTGTCCGACTTCTCGGCGCCCGGCGGGGCAAGAGTGAGGCGGTTCGGGGTCGAGATATACGCGCTCGGCGCGATCCGGGAGATCGTCTCGACGAGATTGTCGGGCTCGTGGATGTGCTCGATGGTCTGGAGGAAGACGACCGCGTCCACCTCCGTGAGACGGGTTGCGCCTTCGCGCACCCTCGCACTGAAGTCCTCGACCAGCCGCCGCTCGAACCTCAGGTTCGGACGGCGGTAGCGGGCGCGGGCGTGCTCGAACGCCTCGGGGTTCGCGTCCACGCCGATCACCTCGGCGGCGCGCCGGGCGAGCAGGTCCGAGCCGTAGCCCTCGCCGCAGGCGAGGTCGACGACGCGAAGGCCCGCGCAGCGATCTGCGATCCACTCGTAGACCGCGACGTGACGGCGGTACCAGTAGTTCTCCTCGGGCACGTTGGGCAGGGTGCGCTCGCCGGTCAGCTCGAGCGGCGGGACCCCTTCCGGCTGGTCGGCCTGGAGATAGGTCTGTTCGACTTCGCTCATCGCGGGGAAGTTAGGGACTACACGGTTTTCGTAGAGTGCGATTCGGTCGCGACCGATGAGTTTCGGCCGGCGATCGCGTCATAGACGGGGTATCTCAAGGATGGAAAGACGGTTGACGGAGAACAACGGAAAAGACCCTGCCATCGAGGCCCGAGGCCTGACCCGCACATTCAAGGGCGACGTCGAGGCGGTCCGCAGCGTGGACCTGCGGGTGTCGGAGGGCGAGATCTTCGGCTTCCTGGGCCCGAACGGCGCCGGCAAGTCGACCATGGTGCGGATGCTGTGCACGCTGCTTCCCCCGACCGACGGCAGCGCCTCGGTGGCCGGCTATGACGTCGTCTCGGACGGCGACGAGGTGAGGCGGAGCATCGGGGTCGCGCTGCAGGAGATCGGGCTGGATCCGGTGCAGAGCGGCCGGGAGCTGCTCGAGCTCCAGTGCGGCCTGTACGGGATCACCGGCGCCGCGGGGCGCGAACGGGCAAGCGAGCTGCTCGAGCTGGTCGGGCTGACCGATGCCGCGGAGCGGCGAACCAAGACCTATTCCGGGGGGATGAAGCGGCGGCTGGATCTGGCGAGCGCCCTGGTGCACCAGCCCGAGGTGCTCTTCCTCGATGAGCCGACGACGGGGCTCGACCCGGCGTCCCGGCTCACCATCTGGGAGGAGGTGCGCAGCATCAACGCGACGGGCACCACGATCTTTCTCACCACCCAGTACCTGGAGGAGGCCGACGAGCTCTGCGAGCGCCTGGCGATCATCGATCACGGAGAGATCGTCGCCGAGGGGACGCCCGAGAAGCTCAAGGGCGACCTTGGAAACGACGTCGTCACCGTCCAGCTCAAGGGCGCCGACCCCGCCAAGACCCAGGCGGCGATCGGCGAGCTGCCGGGCCTCGAGCGCGTCGTCCCCGCTGAGGACGCGCTCGCGCTCTACGTCGAGGACGGCGCCGCCTCGATCGCGGCGATCGTGGGACGCCTGCACGCGGCGGGGGTCGATGTCGGCGCGATCGCCGTCGACCAGCCTTCGCTGGACGATGCCTTCCTGGAGGCGACCGGGCGACGGCTCGAGGGCGCCGGCGACGGCGACGGCGAGGACCTCGGCGTCGAGCAGGACGAGGCCGCGGCGAGGGTGCTGACGCCATGACCGAGGTTCTGCTGCTCGGGCGGCGCGCGGTGCGGGAGGTGATCCGCTACCCGGAGGCGACGATCCCGACCCTGTTCATCCCGCTCTTCTTCCTGGCGGTGAACATCGGGCAGGTCTCCAAGACGTTCCCGAGCACCACGCCGTTCCTCAACGGCCAGGGCTACGTGGCGTTCCAGCTGCCGGTCTCGCTGATGTTCGCCGTCGCGACCGCCACGACGGGGCTGGCCCTCGTCACCGAGATCGACAGCGGCTACTTCGACAAGCTGCTCGTCGCGCCGATCCGGCGCACTTCGCTGATCGTCGGCCGGCTCGGCGCCGACCTGGTGCGCGGCGTCGCGGCTTCGACCGTGGTTCTTCTGGCCGGGATCGCGTTCGGAGCGCACGTCGAGTCGGGAGTCCTGGGCGCGATCGTCTGCGTTCTGCTCGCCTCGTTCTTCGGCGTCGCCTACGCCGGCTTCGGGATCCTGGTGGCGCTCACCACTCGAAACGTCCAGGCGACCAACACCAGCTTCCTGCTCTTCTTCCCGCTGCTCTTCCTGACGCCGAACTTCGTCCCGTTCGACCGCCTCTCGCCGGTGATGGAGACGCTCGCGCGCCTAAATCCGGTGAGCTACGTGATCGTCGGAATCCGCTCGCTGATCATCGACGGGTGGGTGGTGGACAAGATCCTGGTCTGCATCGGGGTGATCCTGGTGATGGGAGTGGTCCTGATCGGCCTCTCGCTGCGGGCGATCAAGACGTACGACAGTTAGCGGCCACCAGGCCGCTCCACCTTGGAGCGCAGGGCGAAGCCCGAAGCGGCTTATGTGGGCGGCCGCCTGTGGCCGCGATCTGGTGGCGAAGCCGTAGCTACGATCCCCCGTCGTGTCGACGCCCGAGCGCATCAAGGAGGTCAACGAGCGCTACCACGACGTGGCGGCGGCGTCCTACGACGCCAAGTGGGGCATCGACTTCGGCGACATCGGCCGGGAGCAGGTCACCGCCAAGCTGCGCAAGGCGCTCGGCTATTGGCCTGAGGCACCCTTCGGCGACGCGCTCGAGATCGGCGCCGGAACGGGCTACTTTTCCCTCAACCTGCTGCAGGCGAGGGCGATCGAGCGGGCCACCGCGACGGACATCTCGCCGGGGATGCTGTCGACGCTGGAGGCGAACGCGGAGCGGCTGGGGCTGGATGTGACCACCGCCGCGGCCGAGGCCGAGACCCTCCCGTTCGCGGACGGGAGCTTCGACCTCGTCTTCGGCCACGCGGTGCTCCATCACATCCCGGACCTCCGCCAAGCCTTCTCGGAGTTCGGGCGGGTGCTGCGACCCGGCGGGACGGTGGCGTTCTGCGGCGAGCCCTCGCGATACGGCGACTTCCTCGCGGCCATCCCCAAGCGGACGGCGCTGCTCACGGCCCCGCTCTGGCGGCGGCTGGTGGGTGCATCGGCGCGGGACTGCGACGCGGCGGTGGCCGAGCAGAACGGGCATGACCTCGAGCCGGAGGTCGACGTGCACGCCTTCTCACCCGGCGCCCTGCGCCGCTTCTGCCACGAGGCGGCGTTCGATGACGTCAGGGTGAAGGGCGAGGAGCTGCTCGCTTCGATTCACGGCTGGACGGTGAGGACGCTGGAGGCGAGCGCCGAGCCGGATGAGGTTCCCTGGGGCTGGCGGCGATTCGCCTTCCGGAGCTACATCGCCCTGCAGCGCGTGGACAACCAGGTCCTGGAGCCGCGGCTCCCGCCGCAGCTCTTCTACAACCTGCTCGTCTCAGCGCGACGCTCCTAACCGAGCTTGCGAATCGCCCGCCACGCCTGATCGGCGGCCAGCAGGATGAGAATCATCCCAAGGGCGAGGCTCAGGAGCGCCCAACTCGTGCCGGGCTGCAGGCCGAGCGCGCCCGCGAGGATCATCGAGGTGCCCCAGAGGGTGGCCACGATCGCCGCCAGCAGCTTGCCGAGCAGCGACATGTAGGTCTCATCGCGTTCGTCGAGGCTGGCAGCGCTGCGGACGATGCGGCTGCGCTCCGGCGCCGGTTTCGCCATTCCTGAAGGATCGGCGATCGGGGAGGGCCCGTCCGCCGGATTGGCCGAATGTCAGCCGCGGCCGCCGGGCTCTTCGCCGACGTTGCGATCGGCCCAGGGAATCGCCTCGAGCCGCTCGTCCGGGATAGGGTCGCCGCTCACGACCGACTTCCCGTAGCTCCCGTCATCCAAGCGCTGCTCGGCCCGCTTGATCTCCTCGAGATTCCGCTTCAGATCCTCGAGGAGGGCGCTGTCGGTACCCGCCTGCTCGAGGTCGTTGGCCTCATCGCCCGAGTCCTCGGGCTCACTCGAGGTGTCGGGCTCCTCATGCTCCTTGAGCTCGCCCTCGATCCGTGCCCTCTCCTCGGCGAGTCGGGCGCGTGCGTGTTCTGGGTCCATGGGCTGATCCTAATGACCCGGCGCTCTGAGGAGCCGGCGGAGGGTGCGAGCGACGTCCGGCCCCGAGGCGAGCTGGCGGCCAGATCCGCAGCGCGAGTGTCCGTTTGCAGCCTTTCGGGGCCTATAGCACCGCGAATACTGCAATCGACCATTGGGCCGGGCCGAAACCTCTGACCCGCCCCTTCAGCGCCGGTTTTCCTCCCGGCCCTACCCGAACGTGAACGCGTATCCCGAGATTCCCGGATCGAAGATCAGCGAGAGCCGGTGCTGCGAGACGGCCGGAAGGTCGACCAGCCGGTAGAGCCGCTGCGCCTGGACGGTCGCCCGGCCACCTCGGACGTCGGCGCCGGCGAGCTTCGCGGGGATCGGCTTGCCGTCGAGCAGCACCTGGACGCGACGGGCCTGGTCGGGCGAGCCCAGGACGAGATAGACGCGGCGCGCGTCGAACTCCATGTCGATCTCGGCGCCCTCCTCCGAGGTCGCGTCCTCGTCGGTGATCGCCCAGTGGCCCGCATAGGCGAATTGGTTGGCCGAAAGCGGGCCGGGCGCGGCCCCGTAGTCCTGATGCCCGGGGTGCACGGGAGTCACCCAGCCCTGGGCGCGAGTCGCGCCGAGATACGTCTCGGGCGTCCTCTCCCCCGCCGACGGCGCCTGCGCGTTCGCGCGCGCGCCCGCCCCGAGCTTCGTGTGCCCCGCCTGGCGCAGAAGCGTGCGGATTGCTCGCTCGGTCTCGGCGTAGTCGCCCTCGCCGAAGTGCGCGTCACGCACATTGCCCTGGGCGTCGACGAGGTAATCGGCGGGCCAGTACTGGTTCCCCCACGCGTCCCAGGTGGCCAGGTCGTTGTCCTGCGCGACGGGATAGGTCAGGTGGTTCTGGCGGATCGCCGCCTGGACGTTCCCGGCGTCCTTCTCGAAAGGGAACTCCGGCGAATGAACCCCGACCACCGTGAACCCCTGGCTCCCATACCGCTGCTGCCAGGCCTCCAGGTAGGGCAGCGTGCGAATGCAGTTGATGCAGGTGTAGGTCCAGAAGTCGACCAGCACGACCTTGCCGCGCAGATCGCTCATCGAGAGCGACTCGCCGCCCGGGGTGTTGAACCAATCCTGCGTGCCGGTGAAGTCCGGAGCCTGACCGTACGTCTGCAGGCTGACCGGCTGATTGAGTTGGTCGGCCGGCACCACGGGAGTCCCGTGCTGGCTCACGTCGGCGAGCGGAGTCGAGATCGCCTTGCTCTTCTCGATGCTCTCCGTCGGATTGACCAGGAACCGCGGGAGCGCGCTCGCGATCTCGGTCTGGAAGCGGACGTCCCAGTTGGCGGTCATTGCGATCGCGACCAGCACCATCACCGCCCCCATCGCCATC
The DNA here is from genome assembly GCA_036276255.1 of Solirubrobacterales bacterium. GTDB lineage: Bacteria > Actinomycetota > Thermoleophilia > Solirubrobacterales > 70-9 > DASUPK01. The sequence continues at coordinate 18,890 of DASUPK010000103.1, read as the reverse complement.
TGCACCCGGCCGCGCACCGGGTTGAGCCGCTGTGTCAGCCGCCTGCCGCCGAGCAGCAGCACGTAGAGCACGATCGCCGATCCGACGGCGTAGGAGAGCGCGACCGCGAGCCGGCCGGCGGTGAAGTCCTGGGCGGCCGAGACCACGATCACCCCGGCGAGGATTGGACCCGCGCACGGCGCGTAGACCAGCCCGAGACTGGCTCCCACGATGAGCCCCGAGCCGAACCCGTCGCCGCGGAACCGGGCGGGGCCGGGTGCCAGGCGGCTCGCGAACGCCTCCACCCGGTCGCCGATCGGCGGAATCAGGAGGGAGATCCCGAAGGCGAAGAGGACCGCGATCGCCAGATCGCGCGCGAAGCCGTTCGGCAGCCCCAGCGCGTTGATCACATAGACGAGCGCGACCGTTGCGAAGGTGAACGAGATCGCGAGCCCAGTGACCACGCCGAGCGGCCGCCGCCGGCCGCCCGTGACACCGGCCGACAGGACGGCGGGCAGGATCGGCAGCACGCACGGGGACAGGGCGGTGCCCGCCCCGGCCACGAACGCAAACAGCATCAGCAGCGCCATCGCTGTCCAGACTCGTTCATCCGCTCAGCGTTACGCCGAGCGGTTAGGCGCGGATTAACCCTGCTCCGAACGCCGGACCCGGTGCACCGGCACCTCGCCCTCGATCCCCTTGAAGCGTCGCCTGCCCGCGAAGGAGAATCGGAAGCGGCCGGCATCTGCGGATTCGAGCGACTCCTTCATGGGCTCATCCACCACCACGCTGTCCGGCCTCGCGAAGCTGGTGATCCGCGCGGCGAGGTTGACCGGCCGCCCGTACCAGTCTCCGCCGCGCCCGAGGGCGCGGCCACGGGCGGCGCCCGCCTTCAGCGGAGGAATCTCCTCGTCGCCGGCCGCATCGACCAGGTCGATCACCGCGTCCATCAGCGGCAACGAGTCGCGGGAGGCGAACATCGCCGCGTCCCCGATCATCTTCACCAGCCGGACAGGCGGCCGAGCCGCCTCGGAGGCGAGCTCGAAGAGGCGCCCGGTCATCCGGCCGATCTCCTCCATCTCCATCGACTCGCCGAGCCGAGTGAACTCGACCAGGTCGGCGAAGGCGATCGAGACCTCGTCCGACCCCTGGAGCCTCCCCTGTGCGAGTTCGGTCTCGGTGATCACGGCCTGTCGAATCGCCTCGCGCAGGTGGATCCGATAGGCGTGCAGCAGCGTCTCGCCCAAAAGCGGCGGCATGGTGTTCGCCGCGGCCGCGTAGCGCATAGCCAGCTCGTGCTCGTCGATCCCGGGCTCCGTGAACACCTCTCCCACCATGTCCCGGTTCGCATCGGCCAGGTTGGCCATCGAGATGCCGATCAGGCGCGACGTCTCCAGCACCCCCTCCTTGGGGAGCCCCGCATCCATGAAGAGCTTGGCGCGCTTCGCCGCCTCCAGGTCCTGCTCCGAGTACGGCCTTTCATCCTCCTCGGGGGTCGGAGCGCCGAGCGCCTGCAGCAGCTGGCCGAGGAAGTCCGGCTCGAGGCCGGCCCTTTCGGCGATCTCGGCGGCGGTGTAGCGCTCGGTGCCGGAGGCGAAGACCCGGTCGACCGGCAGCAGCACGAGCCTGTCCTCATCGACCGCCCGCTTGAGCTCCTCCAGCGGCACCCCGGACTCATCCAGGTCCCTGAGCAGCGCCAGGCGCGCCTCCCGGGCCTCGCCCCTCAGCCCGTCCAGCAGCCCTTCAGCCTCGAAATCGATCTCGGCCACCGCTGGATCCTAAGATGGGAGGGGATGGCGGGTCTCGAGCTTCCGATCTTCGAGCTGCCGCTGGTTCTGCTCCCCGGCGAGCAGGTCCCGCTGCACATCTTCGAGGAGCGCTACAAGCGGATGGTCGGAACCTCGCTGGAGCAGGGAGAGCCGTTCGGCGTGGTGCTCCGCGACGACGAGGGCGCCCGCTCGGTCGGGTGCACGGCGATCATCGACGACGTCACCGAGCGCTTCGACGACGGCCGGTTGAACATCGTGGTGCGAGGAGAGGCCCCGTTCAGGGTGCTCGACCGCTTCGAGTCGCCGGAGTACCCAACCGGCGAGGTCGAGCTGATCCCGGACGAGGACGTGCCGCCGGTCGACGAGGATGCCGCGGCCGCGGCGCGCGAGGCGTTCGCCGAGCTGGCGGAGCGGGCCACCGGCCTGCGGCCCGGGGCCGAGGAGCTCGACGGCGCCAGCGCCTACGCGATCGCATCCCGCATCGAACTGCCGCCCGAGACCAAGCAGCAGCTGCTGGAGATGCGCGATGAGGACGAGCGGATGGCCCTGCTGGCGAACGCCCTCGGCGCCGTCGGCAAGGCGCTGGAGCGCGCCGAGGAGGCCGCCGAGCGCGCCAGCGGCAACGGCAAGGTGCATCTGCCGGGGCTCGACTGACCCGCCAGAGACACCGCCGCCGGACAATCAGGCGAAGGCCACGGCTCCGCCGCGGCGCGGGTCGCCGCCGCCGCTGAGCGCGCCGCCGCGCGGATCCCGCCGGACGGCCTGCGCCCCGCCGAAGTACAGGTTCTTTCTCTTCCAGCGCACCACCGGGACGCCTCGGCGCTCCAGGTCGGCGAGCCCGGCCTCGTCGACGCCCGGCTCGGCCTGCACCGTCCCGGCCTCGAAGTGAAGCCGCCCGGCGACCACCGCCTCCTCGGCGTCCATGTCCTGCTCCAGCACCCTGACCGTCGTCTGCAGGATCGCCGAGCGGATCCGGTTGGAGCCGGCGCTGCCGAGACCGAGCACGACCTCGCCGTCGCGCAGCGCGAGGGTCGGGGACATCATCGAGCTCACGCGGCGGCCCGGGGGGATCCGGTGGAAGCCCTGCGGGTTCAGGTCCTCCTCGCCGAGCATGTTGTTGACGTGGACCCCTGTGCCCGGCACCACGACCCCCGAGCCCGTCCCGTTCGAGCAGGTGACCGATGCACAGTTGCCGTCCGAATCGATGACGGCGAGATGAGTCGTCGAGCCGATTCGGTCCTCCGGCTCATCCGGACCGCCGGCGCCCCCGTGTCCTCCCACCCATTCGCCGTCCTCGATGCGCGCCGCGACCTCGTCGAGGTCGGAATCGAGGAAGCGCCGCACGTACTCGGAGTCGTGAAGCCCCACGTGAAAGTCGTCGGTGCGCCTGGCATTGGCGGCCTCCATCGCCGCAACGATCTCCTCCACCCCGCTCCTCTCGCCGAGGCGCTCGAGCAGTCCGAGCGAGTAGCCGGTCAGGATGCCCCCGGACGACGGCGGCGGATTGGTGAGCACCTCGTGCCCGCGGAAGCTCGCCCTGACCGGCTGCCTTTCGATCGGCGCGTAGGCGGCCATGTCATCCATACCGAGCGTGCCGCCGCGCTCGCGCACCCAGTCGCAGACCGCCCGGGCCGTCTCGCCGGCGTAGAAGGGCTCGGCGCCCTCCGCAGCGAAGCGCTCGAGAGCGTCGGCCATCTCCGGGTAGTGGAAGACGTCCCCCTCGACGAGCCGCTGCCCCTCGGGCGTGTACAGAGCGGCGGACTCCGGGGTCGAGACCAGGATCGGGTGGAGGATCTCGTGGAAGTACTCGGCCCCCGAGGTCAATCGGACGCCCTTGCGTCCCAGCTCGATCCCAGGCTGCGTCAGCCGATCCAGAGGAAGGCTTCCCCACCGCTTCCACGTGTATTCGATCCCGGCCGGATTGCCCGGCACCCCGCAGGACGCGGCCCCGCAGTTGAAGATCTGCGGCGTCTCGTCGAAGTAGACCGGGATCGGCTCGAGCTCCGCCTTGCGCTCGATCCCGTCCGCACCGCCGGCGGCCACGAAGAAGTCGATCAGCGTGCTCTCGCCGCCCTCGTGGACCATCATGAATCCGCCGGCGCCGAAACCGGTCAGGTAGCTCTCGCAGACGAACGAGGCCAGGATCGAGCAGACCGCGGCGTCGACGGCGTTCCCTCCCTCGCGCAGCACCTGCGCGCCCGCCTCGGCGGTCAGCGGATGGCCCGCGGCGACGACTCCCCTCGGTTCGCTCATGCGCGCAGCCTAGGCAGTCTGTGCGCCGACCCGGCCGTCGGCCGAACGGGCTTGGCGGGTGTGAGCTAGGGGCCCGGCTTGAACTCTGGGACGTCCAGCACCCGGCCGTCGAGCGAACGAGGCTGCGTCGGCTGGCGAGCCGGATTCCGGCCCCAGACTCCGTCCCCGTAGAGCTCATCCGCACGGCCGTTCCGGCGCGGGGCGGGGTCGCGCTCGCGCCAGTCCCCGACGGGGTCGGCGTAGCGCTCCGGCCGCAGCGCCGCGTCCCTGTCGGGGATGCGCGGCTCGCGCGACTCGTTGCGCCGGTGGAAGCGATGTGAGAGGGCGGTGTCGAAGCGAGTGGCGATCACCGTGATCCAGACCTCCTCGCTCATGTCCTCGTCGACGCTCGCCCCGAAGATGATCTCGGCCTCCGGATGTGCGGCGGCCCTGACGATCTCGGCGGCCTCGCTCGCCTCAATCAGGGAGAGGTCTGGCCCGCCGGTGATCGAAAGGAGCAGCGAGTGGGCGCCCTCAACGGAGGTCTCGAGCAGCGGCGAGGAGACCGCCTTCTCGGCGGCGATCGTCGCGCGGTGCTCGCCGTAGCCCATGCCGATGCCGAGGATGGCGTCGCCGGCCTCAATCATGGTCGTCCGAACGTCGGCGAAGTCGAGGTTGATCAGGCCCGGGAGCATGACCAGGTCGGAGACGCCCTGCACCGCCTGGCGCAGCACGTCGTCCGCCACCTTGAAGGCGTCGACGATCGAGGTGCGCCGCTCGAGGATCGTCAGCAGCCGCTCGTTCGGCACGACGATCATCGTGTCGACCTCCTTGCCGAGGGCGGCGATGCCCTCCTCCGCTTGCGCTGCGCGCCGGGCGCCCTCGAAGGAGAAGGGCTTGGTGACCGCGGCCACCGTCAGCGCGCCGATGTCGCGAGCGAGCTTGGCGACCACGGGCGCGGCGCCGGTCCCGGTGCCGCCGCCGGAGCCGGACGCGAGGAAGACCATGTCCGATCCCTTGAGCAGCTCCTTGATCTTGTCCTGCTCCTCGTACGCGGCCCGGTATCCGACCCTGGGGTCCGATCCCGAGCCGAGCCCGCGGGTGAGCTCGGCGCCGATGTGAAGCGTCACGTCGGCATTCGAGTTCTGCAGGGACTGAAGGTCGGTGTTGATCGCAAGGAACTCCACGCCGGGGAGCTCGGCCTCGACCATGCGGTTGACGGCGTTCACTCCGGCGCCGCCGACGCCGACGACGCGCAGGACGGCCTGGTGCGTCCGCGGGACGACCGGCTGGCGGGTCGGGGAAGAGGTGTCCGGCTCCTCGCGGCCGAAGGCCGGGCGGATCTCGGTGCCGGGACCGCCCATGAGGCGCTCCAGGCCCTCGTGGTGGACCTCGACTCGCTCCACGGTGATCTCGGGCTCGGGCTCCTCGATCTTGGTCTCGGCGACCGGGTCGGGGGACGTCGGCTCGGGGACGGGCTCCGGCCCGGGAAGGGGCTCGGGGACCGGGTCCGGCATGGGCTCGGGCACGGGCTCCGGCGTCGGCTCCGGGACGGGCTCGGTACGGGGCGTCTCCTGGACGGGCTGCGGCTCCTCGACGGCGACCTCGACCCGGGCCGTGCCGGCGCCGTTGGCGGTCACGTTGACCTCGTCGGGACCGACTGACTCCTCGGTCGAACGGAACAGATCGGCGAGGGGGCCCTCGCGCATGCTGGCGCGCTTCTTACGAGCCATGGGTGAGGACCTCCTTTGCGAGGTCGCGGTAGGCACCCGCGGCCTTCGAGCTTGGGTCGTACTTGAGGACTGAGGCGCCGCGGACGGGCGCCTCGGCGAACTTGATCGCCTTGCGGATCCGCGACTTGAAGACGAGCTCGCCGAAGTTCTCCTCGAGGATCTCCACCGCCTCCTTGGCGTGGACGGTCCGCGAGTCGAGCATCGTCGGCAGGATCCCCTCGATCTCGACGCCGGGGTTGAGGTTCTCCCGGATCATCGTGAGGGTGTTTTGAAGCTGGACGAGGCCGCGCATCGAGAGGTACTCGCACTGGACGGGCACGATCACCTTGTCGGCCGCGGTGAGCGCGTTCACCGTGAGCAGCCCCAGGCTGGGCGGCGTGTCGATGCAGACGAAGTCGTAGTCGTTGCGGACCTCGTCGAGGCCCTTCTGCAGCGCCCGCTCGCGACCGATCTGGGTGCTCATCGCGATCTCCGCGCCGGCGAGGTCGATCGAGGCGACGGCGACGTCGATCTCGCGCTTGACGATGATCTCTGAGATCGGGAACCGGTGGACGAGCACGTCGAACATGCTCTTCTCGACCTTGTCCGGGTCAACCCCCTGGCTCATGGTCAGGTTGCCCTGCGGGTCCATGTCGACGCAGAGGACGCGGTGGCCCGACTCCTTGAAGGCCACGGCGAGGTTGAGCGCGGTCGTGGTCTTCGCGACGCCGCCCTTCTGATTGGCGAACGCGATCACCTTCGCCGGGCCCTTGTTCTTGGGCTTCTCCGGCTGCTTGGCCTTCGTAGACTCGGCGGCGGCGTTTGTGGCCGCCGTTGATGGCGAAGCCGTCTTCGAATCCTTGGAGGTCTTGCCCTTGCCCGTGTCCTTCTTCTCGGGCGTGGGCGCGACGAGGTCCTCGGGCCTCATGCGCCCGACGTCGTCAGCGGTTTGAGAAGTGTGCTTTCTGCGGAAACTAGCCATCTAGGCGGGCTAATTCGCAGGCGAGGCCCGCTTTCCTTCCCGGTCGTCAAGTTGGAAGAATCCGCCCGCGTGCCCGAACTACTCGACAAGCGGCTGGTCTTCGTGACCGGCAAGGGAGGCGTCGGTAAATCGACGATCTCCGTCTCACTGGGCCTCGCGGCCGCCGCGCGCGGCAAGCGGACGATCGTCTGCGAGATCGGCGGCCAAGAGACCGCCTCGCGGGTCTTCAGGCGCGCCGAGATCGGTTTTCACGAGGTCCAGGTGGCCGACAACCTGTGGGCGATCTCGATCGACCCGGACCAGTCGCTGCGCGAGTACCTGCTGCTGCAGCTCAAGGTCCGCGCGATGCGAGACATGCTCGTTCGCTCCCGAATCTTCAATTACCTGGCTGCCGCAACCCCCGGCCTCAAGGAGCTGGTCACGATCGGGAAGATCTGGGAGCTGGCGCAGCCGGACCGCAAGGTGAAGAAGGCGGAGGAATACGATCTCGTAATCGTCGACGCGCCCGCGACGGGACACGGGATCGGCTTCCTGCAGACTCCTCGGACCTTCGCCGGCATCGCCCGGGTCGGCCCGATCCATTCCCAGGCTCAGGAGCTCGACCGGTTCATCACCGACCACGACGCGACGGGCGTGGCGATCGTCTCGCTCCCCGAGGAGATGCCGGTCAACGAGTCCGCATCACTGGAGGAGTCGCTGACCGGCGACATCGGGATGGCCGTCGACCGCGTCTACATGAATGCGCTCTACCCCGAGCGCTTCTCGAAGAGCGACGCCTCGGAGCTGGAGAAGGCGCTCGAGGGGGCCGATGGCCCGGCCAGGGCCGCCGTGCGCGCCGCGCTCTCGGAGTTCCGCCGGTCGCGCTCCCAGCGTGAGCAGCTCCAGCGCCTGAAGAAGGCCGTCTCATCGCCTGTCAAGACCCTCCCCTTCATCTTCAAGCCGCAGCTCGATGTGTCCTCGCTCGAGCGGCTCTCGGGAGCGCTCGTCTGATGCCCTCGATCACGGACATCGTCGAGGGACGCGGTATCTGCATCTGCGCCGGCTCTGGCGGCGTCGGCAAGACGACCACCTCGGCGGCGCTCGCCGCGGGGCTCGCCGTACGGGGCCAGAAGGTCGCTGTGCTGACGATCGACCCCGCCAAGCGGCTCGCGGACTCCCTCGGCCTCGAGGAGCTCGGCAACACGCCCAGAAAGGTCGACCCGAAGCTCTTCGAGCCCTGCGGCGTCGAGATGAAGGGCGAGCTCTGGGCGATGATGCTCGACCCCAAGGCGACCTTCGACGACCTCGTGCGCAAGCACGCGCCGGACGCCGAGACGCGCGACCGCATCCTCGAGAACCGCATCTACAGGCAGCTCTCCAACGCTCTGGCGGGCTCGCAGGAGTACATGGCGATGGAGAAGCTCTTCGAGATCCACCAGGAGGGCAGCTACGACTTCCTGGTGCTCGATACGCCGCCCTCCCGCAACGCCCTCGACTTCCTCGACGCGCCCAAGCGGCTCACTCAGTTCATCGAGGGCCGCGGGATGCAGATGTTCATGAAGCCGACCGGGTTCGCCAGCAAGGTCGTCGGCCGCGGCAGCTCGATGGCGATGAGCGTGCTGAAGCGCGTCACCGGGCTGGACCTGCTCACCGACCTGAGCGAGTTCTTCCAGGCGTTCAGCGGGATGGTGGACGGGTTCCGGGAGCGCGCCAAGCGAGTCTCCGAGCTGCTCGCCGACCCCGCCACCACCTTCGTCGTGGTCTGCGGACCGCAGGGCGAGCCCGTCAACGAGGCCGTCTACTTCCACCGCAAGCTGGTCGAGGCCAAACTGCCCGTCGGGGGCGTGATCGTCAACAAGGTCCACTACGAGGCCGATGAGGAGGCCGAGGGCGAGGCGGAGACCGACCTCCACGGGCTGCTCTCGGACGATCTCGCCGAGCGCGTTGCGCAGAACTTCGCCGACTACCAGGCGCTCGCCCAACGCGACGCGAAGAACGTCGAGCATCTCCAGCGCGAGCTCACGCCGAAGGCCGTCATCCGGATCCCGTACCTGGACGAGGACGTGCACGATCTGGTCGCCCTGCTCAAGATCGACCGCTACCTGTTCGCGACCGAGGAGCAGCGCGAGGCGCTGGCGGCTGCCGGCGCCGAGTAACTAGCCCGAGTGCTTGCGCTCGTATCTGAGCTCGCCGACCGACCAGTCGGTGGCGTCCGGAACCGGGAAGAGGTAGCGGACGCGGTCCTTCGACGGCTCGCGCTGCGCGTGGTCCTTGCGTCGCGGCCTCGCGAAGGCGGGCCACTCCGGCTCGCCGTCTCCGGCGCTGAACCAATCCGCACGACCCCCCTCGTCGGGGCGGGTCGGAGCCCGATGGTCGCCTTCGGCGCTCATGATCTCGGGTAGTTCGACATCATCGACGACGATCCTCGTCGTCGGTTGCCGATCCTCCTCGACCCCGCGGACGGACAAATCGTCCATTTGGTTCGTCTCCGGCCCATCTACACGGGTTGCGCTGTCGCGCACCCTCTCATCGACTTCGGCTCTATGAACCGTGATCTCCTCGTCGCCGAGGTTGCCGTCGGAGATGGCCGACAGATCGAGCGCCTCGTCGGGCTGGGGGTCCGGGAGACGCCATTCGGCGGTCTCGCCGATACCCGGCGTCTCCAGGTGCGTGGCCGAAAGACCCTCGGAGAGCAGGACCTCGTCTGCGGCGGCCCTCAGGTCTCCTCCCAGCTCTCCGGTGGCAAGTCCCTTGAGCAGACGGCGCAGGAGCTCCTCGAGCTCCGCGATCACATCCAGCGGCGAGGCACCCGCCGCGGGCCGGAAGCGGCCTCCACTCATCAGCTTTCGCTCGATCGTCAGCGCGCGCTCGACCGTGACCCGGCCCTGCTCACGCTCGTGCGGCTCGCAGGCGAGCGCGGCGACGCGTGCGGACATCGTCGTCCGCGCCGCTCCCCCGCCCTCCAGCAGTCCCCGGAGGGCGAGTAGGTAGTCGCTCAGCGCCTCGATCAGCGAGCCGCGCTCGGAGCCAAGCTCGAAGCGGGACGCGGCCCAGTCGAGCGAGGGCAGCCGCGAGCCGCGCTCGTTCAGCGCGCGCCCGAAGCTCTCCAGATCGCCGACCTCGTTGCCGGTCAGCCGGTAGCCGCCCTGGCGGGGTCGGGTCGCACCCGTGCCGAACCGCTCCCAGCCGCCGGTCCGCTTGGCCCAGCCGTGGGATGAGATCCCAACGGCACCGGGGCGGAACAGCCTCATCGTGCGCAGGGCGCGTCGCAGGTCATCGGCGACGACCGCCGCCGGCGCGACCGCGGCGACGCCGCTGCTCAGACAGGCCAGGAAGCCCGCCTTTCCGCGCCCGCCGGACCTGGTCGCGTCCACCGCATCGAGCGGGGCGTCCTCCACCAGGTCGGCGCGCACGATCCGTACCCCATCAAGCTCGATCTCGTCCTTCGGCATGTGGAAGCCGACGAGCGGGACGATCACCTCTCCGGCGGGAGTCGCCTCGTCGGAGTCCGAGCGAATAGTCGCCAGTACCGCGTTGACGGCGCCCTGCAGCCGGTCCCCGGCGATGTCGAACTCGGTCTTCCCCTCCCAGAGGCCGATCATGAAGCCGATCGCGGACTCCTCGCCGGCGATCTCGCGCACCTCGATGAAGGCCTCAAGGCGGCGCAGCTCGGCGAGGTGCCGCTCGATGAACTGCCCAGTCAGTGGCGCGTAGGAGTACATCGGCAGCGGCCCGTCGTCGGTTGGCTCCAGGTCGAAGGGCATCTCCGCCCCGCTCGACAGCAGCTCCTCGAACAGATCGGCCGCTTCGACGGCGAGGCGCCTCAGCGCCTCCTCGAGTCTCTCTGTGGTGCTCTCAAGTGTGGTCACGCAAGTCGGATTCGCCCGTTCTCATGGACGTTCCTGCGAGTGAACGCGGGATTGCAGCGGTCCTCGCGGGACGAACGTCAACAGCGGCGATGAAGGAAGGCGGCACGGTCGCCAGCGCGTCCTCGAGGCTTCGATCCGTCGTTTGCAGCCTTTTGGGGCCTATAGCCCCCTCAATGCTGCAATCGGCGCATGTGGAGAGTTTGGGTACCTATGGACACCCAAAGTCTCAACACCACCAGCCCTCGGGAGCACGGCAGCGCCCCGGCCCTCCCCCTTGATCGCCGCTGTTGACGTTGATTGTGCTGTGACTTAACGGGCCCTAAACCGCAGCGGCGACGTGCTCGCGCTCGTCGACCGGGATCCACTTGCGGCCGTAGCTGCGCATGTCCTCGATCAGCGGGACGAGGGCCTGGCCCTTGTCCGTGAGCTGGTAGGTCACGCGCGGCGGCACCTCGGGGAAGGTGCGGCGCTCGACGATGCCCTGCTCCTCGAGCGCCCTGAGGCGCAGCGAGAGGGTCCTGGGGCTGATCCCCTCCAGTGAGCGCTCGAGCTCACAGAACCGGAGCGAGGAGTCCGCCAGGTCGCGGATGATGAGGAGAGTCCACTTGCCGGAGATGACCTCAGCCGTCCGGCAGACGGGACATTCACGGTCGAACACGCGGCCCAGGATAGCGCCAAAGCTTTACTTTGTGAAGCGCTCGGGCTCGCGCTCAGGCGGGCGGCTTCGAGCTCGTCACGTGCTTGATCCTGGTGACCTGCACGTGGTAGGTCTTGCCGTCGGGGGCGTAGTAGAAGTCTGCGCCGGCGCCCGCGCCCAGGCCGAGTAGCTGGCACTCGTCGGCGGTCGGGAAGCAGATGCCGGTGCCGCCCACGCTCGTCACGTCCTTCGAGACCAGGAAGAGCGCCTGCTGGCCGGAGGAGGCGGTTCCCATGTAGGTCAGAGCCGGCTTGTCGGGGCTGGGCAGGAACTGGAACTGGCTCAGGTTGTGGGCCGCGACCTGATGGCCGCCCGCCTCGCCGATCGTGACATCGGTCTGGTAGTAGCTGTAGACGGTCTTCGTCTCGCCATCGCCGGAGGAGCCACCGTTGCCTCCCTTGCTCCCCCCTCCGCTGCTGCCGCCGCTCGAGCCGTTCTGCCCGGAGAAGTCCCCGGGGAAGGCCGTGACCTGATCGAGCGCCCCGCCGGACGAGGTGCTCGACGAGCCTGACTTCGAGCCGGAGTTCGTGAACTGCTGGATGAAGGGGTTCTTGGCGCTGAGGTCGTTGAGGCGCGACTTCGCATTGCGCAATCCTGGCGGGTGATAGGAGACGACCGCGTTCTCGGCCAGCGGTGAGGGGGTCACCGCGGCAGCCGTCGGGCCGAGGCTGGCCGAGCCGTTCCCGGAAGATCCACGCGAGATCAGGAGCGGGACCGCGACGATTCCGACCGCCAGCATGATCACGACCGGCAGCAGGTTGCGGCTGCGCAGGTCATAGAGCAGGTCGCCGAAGAACTTCTGCACCTTCCAGCCGCTCATTTCGCCACCACCGCGCTCGCGGGCTGAGCCGTGGCGGCGCCCGTAACGGACGGCGCCGGGCCGCTCGGGGTTGCCCCGAGCGTCAGGCCCTGGGTTTCAGGCGTCGCGTAGGTCGTCACCGCGAAGCTCGCCTTGAGCCGCGGCGAGGACCCCGCCAGGCCGCCGCTGATGGTGAACCCATCGACGGTGAACAGGCGCCCGTCCGGGGTGACGCGCACGCCGCTGTCGGTCGGCTCCACGAGGTTGCCGACGCCGCCGATGAAGTTCGAGATGTCGAAGTAGCCGCCCTTGAACTTGAGGGTGTACGGGAGAGTGGCGAGCCCGGCGGGCCCGACCACAGCGCCGATCGGAAGTGAGGCCGCCGAGGACTCGGTCGCGGCAGTTGGCGTCGCGGCGGCCGTGGAGGTCGTGCTCGAGGTGCTCGCTGTGGTGCCGCTCGTCGAGCCCGTCGAAGGGGTGGTGGATCCGGTACTTGGCGTCGTCGAAGTGTCCGCCGGAGCCGCGGTGGAGTTCGATGCGGCCGACGCAGTCGGAGTGCTTGCCGAGGTGCTGCCGGCGCCCGAGGATGCGGCATCCGTACCGAGCTCGATCGAGCGGAAGTCGACATGGCTGTCGCCGGCAATCGTGTTCAGCTGCACGAGCATCGAGGCGGTGTCCGCCTCCTGAGGGACAGCCTTGCCGAGCACGACCAGGCGGCCGTAGTAGCGCGGGAAGTCCTTTCGAGCCGCCTCGGCGAAGCTCGCCACCTGCTCCTGCTGCGAGATCGAGGCGTGGAGCTGGCTGATCTGGTCATTGAGCTCGTCCGCCTTCTCGCGCTTGGGACCGAGAACCATCAGATAGAAGCCGACCGCCAGCGCGCCCACCAACACCCCGAAGACGATCGCCTTGTCGCTCATCTTCATGATCAGCCTCCCGCCGAGGTGCTCGAGGTTGGCTGGGAGGCGACCTGGGGGGCGGCCGTCGTCGCCAGCGAAGAGGGCACTGAGGAATCGGTTACTGCTCCGCTCGGCGTCGGAACCGCGTCGAACGCGACCACGATCTCGAACTTCGGGATGCGGGTGTTGGTCCGGCACTCGGCGTTGGTCTCCTGACCCGAAGCGGAGGTGACGGAGGCGCCGCCGAGGGAGGTGTCGTCGTCGACCTTCTCAGACTGCTGGAGGCCAACCCGGGTGACGCCGTCGATCTCCTCGAGAGCCGCGACGAAGCCGGCGACGGCGTCCTGACTGGTGGCGCAGCCCACCAGCTCCAGCGCGGGGCCTGAGACGTCGTCCCTGACCTGGACCTCGGGAGCGTCCGGGAGGCTGACCTGGGGGTTGACGGTCCCTGCGAGCTGGACGAGCCAGACATTGGACGGGATCACTCGGGCAAGCTCGTTGATCACCCGCTGCCAGTCGAAGCGGCTCTGCGCGAGGCTGGTGATCGTGGTGGATCGCTGCTGCTGGACCGCGCGGAAGTTTGCGAACGCCTGCAGGCTCTGCGCCTTCGCCTCCGCCTGCTGCGCCTGCGTCTGCAGCTTGCCGATCTCGGACTTGCGATCGGAGACCTGCTTGCTGGTGAACGCCAGCGCGATCACGCCCAGCAGGGCGAGGGCCAGGGCGCCGATCAGGACGTAGGAGAACGCGCCCGTCCGCATCGCGGAGCGATCTGAACCTCGCTCATCGGGCGGAATGAGGTTGACGGAGCGCATTCAGGTCACTCCCCCAGGGCGAGGCCGTAGGAAATGGTCAGGCGGGCAGCGTCCTCGGGATTGAGGTGGGAGAGCTCCGGCGGCGTCTCCTGCATGATCTCCAGGCCGAGGTCGGATCGGATCCGGTCGGCGAGCCCCGGGATGGTGCTGCCGGCGCCGCAGACGACAACGCGCTCGACGGGGGTGACCCCCTCCTGCGCGCCGTAGAACTCCATCGACATCCGCAGCTCGTCGCTGAGCTTGCCCGCTCCGCGCTCGAGCTCCTCACGGGCCGCCGAGCTGTTGCGGCCATCGTCGAAGAAGTCGAGCTCCTCCTCGAGCCCGACATCCATGAGCAGCTCGCGGGCCTCGTCGAGGGAGATGCCCTCGCGGCTGGCAACGCGGTCGGCGATCGTCTCGACCCCGAAGGGGCTGACGCGGGTGAAGAGGCAGCCTCTGCCCCGTGCGACGGCGATGTTGGTGACGTCGCCGAGGTGGGCGTAGAGCGTGGTGGGAACGGGCAGCTCGCCGGACTCGCCGATGCCGGCGCTCGCGCCGTTCGCGGGACCGAGCGCGCGGATCATGCCGAAGGCAGAGAGGTCGATGCCGGCGGGATTGAGGCCCGCATCCCTCATCGCCTGCACCAGCGGATGGATCATGTCGCGCCGCGCAGCGACGGCGAGCACGTCGATCTGAGGGTTGCCGTCGGCGCTCTCCCCCCGGCCGATCACACGGTGGTCGAGGACGGCCTGGTCAAGGGGCATCGGGATCTCGTCCTGGGCGCGGAAGCGGACCGCCGCATCGAGCTCGTCCGGGTCCTCGATCCGCGGCAGTCGCAGCGTGCGAACCACGACGCGCTGGTTGGCGATGCCGAGCCGGACGGACTTGGAGAGCTTGTGGCGGGCGAAGAGATCGGTGAGCGCGCTGCTCAGCGCGGCCGGGTCCTGGACGCCGCCCTCACGCACGACGCCGGGCTCAAGCGGCACGATCGCGGTACGGCCCACTGCACGGTCGCCGCGTCCGACGACTTCGGTCGCAGCGACGCTGCCCGACTCGAGGTCGAGGCCAACGAGGGAAGTGTTCTTCTTCACAGAGGCCATCGTCGGAGGGTCGTTTCCTAACCACTCTCATCGGCCGCAATTGGCATTTGCGCCATACCCAGGACTGATGAGAGTGGACTAGCGGACGAAGGCGTTCAGGTAGGCGTTCACCAATTGGTCGCCCGCCAGGAGCGCCACGACCCCGCCCAGCGCCAGAAACGGGCCGAATGGGACCGCCTGCTTGCGGGCGCCGGAGCCCTCTCGGAGCATCACGCCGATCCCCACGACGGAGCCGGCGATCACCGCGACGGCGAGGGCCACCGAGACGGCGCTGCCCAGATAGAGGCCCATGACGGCGGCGAGCTTCACATCCCCCATCCCCATCCCCCGCGGATACGCGAGTGCGATGAGCAGCAACGACCCACCGGCCACCAGGGCGGTGATCCCGCGCTCCGGCAGGCTCGACGGATCGGTCGCAACTGCGATCGCGAGGGCCGCCACCGCCCCGGCAATCAGGATCCGGTTGGGGATCAGGCGCCGCTCGAGGTCCGTCAGCGTGATCGCGGCGAGCATCGCCACGAAGACGAGCCCCAGGGCGAGCGTCCCCGGGTCGTCGTGAAAGACGACTGCAGTCGCGGCGAACGCCGCGCCGAGCGCGAGCTCGACCAGCAGGTACCGGACGGGGATCGTCGCCCCACAGGACCGGCAGCGACCGCGAAGCATGAGCCAGGAGAGCACCGGCACGTTGTCGTACGCGGCTATCTGCACTCCGCAGGAGTCACACATCGAGCGCCCGCCGACGACCGAGCTGCCCCGCGGCATCCGGTGGGCGACGAGCCCGACGAAGCTGCCGGTCATGATCCCGCCGACGAAGGCAAGTGAGGCGATGGGGAACATGGTGGTTCTCTCGGCTCCTGCGTCCGGGGCCTTTAGCGGCGGCTACCCGAGCGTCTCCCGCTGCACGTGCCAGGCGGACTGCACCGGGTCGAAGAAGTGCGGCGGCTCCTGATAGCGGAGTCGGTCGTCGTAGTTGTAGTCCTTGATGTACCCGGTTCCACCCGTCGTGCCGACCGCTCCGCGGAACTTCTGCGCGATGGCCCCGTTCACCGTCAGCGTCCCAAGGCTCGAGCCGCAGTCGTAGTGGTCGACGATGAAGGAGTGACCGATCGCGAGCAGCGCCGCGTCGATCTGGATGTTTGAGTTCGACCCCGTGCCGTTGACGCCGCCGTTGCACGACCCCTTGGCGGTCTGGGAGGTCGTCGTCCCGCTCGAGCAGCCGAGGTTGTTCGAGGGACAGACCGGGTGCTTCACGCGGATGAAGTTGTTGGCGACCAGGCCGAGCAGGTCCGCGGAGCTGCTCGCGCGCACGATGTCGTCGTCGATGATCACGTCGTTCTCCGCGGCGATCGTGAGCTGGCCCGAGTAGGTGCCGTTGCTGTGCACGATCGCGTTGCCGCAGCCCGAGATGCTCGGGTAGGTGACGGTGAACGGCGAGTAGGACGAGGTGCAGCCGGCCCCGTTCTCGACGTACACCACCCCGTCGCTCGGCAGCGCGACCGCTGCGCCGCCGTTGATCGACATGGTGTTGCCGCTCAGGGTGATCCTGGTCTGGCCGGTGTAGGTGTAGCTGGGGCCGGCGATCGTCCTCAGCGAGCCGTTCGTCGTCGGCGGGGTGAGCACCGGGGCGGTGGTGGCGAACGGCCCTACGAAGTTCGGGTTGCCCGTGCAGTTGCGTCCGGACTGCCAGCCTCGAGGCGGAGCGCTCACCTCGGTCACATCGGCCGAGTTGCGCCCGAAGCTGGGGCTGCCGCAGACCGCGAGGTCGTCGTTGGTGTGCAGCGGCCCGTCGATCTGGTCTCCGCCGACGAAGACGATCTGGTCACAGAACTGGTTGTTGGTGCCGGGGATGGGAGAGCTCTCGCGGCCGTCCCGCCGGAACTTGGTGCACTGGCTGTACGCGCCGGTCAGGGCCGCGGAGGGGTTGGCGAAGCCATAGGTGACCGGGTCGGAGGTCTCGAGCTGAGTGAAGTAGACATAGTCGAGGAAGGTCGCCTGCTTGAACGTCGTGACGATCGACTGCTTCTCGGTGCCGGCGTAGCCGATGGACCGGATCCTGAAGGTCCCGATGTTCGGGCCGCTCGACTCCAGCATCGACTGGGTCGGGTTGCTGGGATCGCAGACCGACTGTCCCGTCGCCGGCAGCAGCTGGATCGCGTAGGTCGAGCCGTCTGTCGAGCCGGGCACCGGCCTGCGGTTCGCCGTCGACGTCTGCTGGTTGATGGCGTTCGGCGTCGGCACGTTGGTGCAGCGGGTCCAGTAGCCGCTGTCGTTGTTCAGGTGGTAGGTGTAGTCCGCGATCCCGGCCTGGGCCGACGCGTATGCCCGCTTCTGCTCGAGGTCGAGGGAGATCAGGCGCTGGTCGTCGTTGGTCGCCGCCAGAGCCGCCGTCACCAGCAGCGAGATCATGAGCACTGCGCCGAGGACCGCGATCAGTGTGTATCCGTCCTCGGGGCCGGCGAATGCGCGAAGTCGCTTGCGAATCAGACGCATGGCAGGTTGTCCTGGTTCGGGAACTGGCCGGCGTTCTCGAGCCGCAGATCGGCTGAGTCGGAGACCACCAGCGGCGAGTTCGGATCGAAGGTCGAAACGCCCTGGGTGGGCGAGCTGGAGAGGGTGACCTTGACGATCGCGGCCTTGGCCGCGTTCGTGGCGCTCAGCGGCACGGTCGTCGGCGAGGTGTCGACCTGCCCGTTGACGAAGTCGTAGTACTGGAACAGTCCTGCCGCCGGCGCCGAGACGTTGGTGAGCAGAGGCCTCGCGTTCCAACCGGTGAGAGGCGTTCCCGAGAAGGTCCAGGTCGGCGCGGCACCGCCGGTGGCCGGGTAGACCGTCTCGCTCAGGGTCCCGCCGCTGAGGGCGATCACGTGCATGTCGGGGGTCGGGCTGACGGTGGCGTCGCTCTTCGAGAGGAACGTGATCCGCGTTCCCGAGCTGCCATTCGCCGTCCCGTCCCCGATCACCGGCGTGATCCGCGGCGCTACGCAGGCGGAGTGGAGCTCCTGCATGATCCGGGTCATCACCGGGCGGACCCGCTGATTCGCGTCCACCCGCCTGTTGATCCGGTCCTGGTTTCGCAGCGCCGTGGTCGTCATCATCACGATCGCGCTCATCACGACGAGCGATGCGAGCATCGTCATCAAGAGCTCGACCAGGGTGAATCCGCTCTGTTCGCGGAGCACCCTCATGGACACGTCCCCGCCGGCTGGCTGCCCAGATAGATGTCGAGGCTCGTCCCCGCGGTGCTGTGCACAGCCACCGAGCTGATCACGCGGCGGTCGGTCGCGGCCGCGTTGTTCGCGCAGACGTTGTAGGTCCCGTAGGGAAGGCCGACGTCACCGGCCACCGGCACCTGGCCGTTGGTGTTCGTGTTGGTCGTCAGGGTCCGCGTGACGCCGCAGCCCGTGGGGCTGCCGGCCTCCTGGACGGTGACATCGCCGCCCGAGACCGGGGTGCCGGGAAGCAGGGAGCTGGTCCCGCTCCAGAGCGTGACCAGCAGCGAGGGAAGCTGCACGTATCCCGGGGACGCGAGGTTGGCGCTGCCACCCGCCGGCACGGTGGCGCTTCCGTATGCCCCCGTCGCTGTCGGGTCGGCGGTCGGATCGTTCGCCGTGCAGCTGCCGGCGTAGACCGTGTACGGGGAGGTGAAGGGGAAGAGGTTCGTTCCGGTGTTGAAGGTCGTCTGGCGCGTGCCTCCCGGTGTCCCATAGACCTTTACCTGAGTCATGCCGGACTGGGAGAGGACCGCGGTGTCGGCGGTCGAGGTGACCAGGGAGCCCCCGTAGGTGCGGGTCCTGAAGTTGATCCCCTGGATAGACCCGGGCCGGTCGTACTGGAGATTCACCGTGTTGGTGGACTGGTCGACGACGCTGACCGGCTCCGGCGCTGGCGCAACGCCGTCCGGATCGACCATCCCGGCGGCCGCTCCGCCCGCGGTCATCGAGTAGTTCCCGGCGGGAAGGTTCCGCCACAGGACGCACCCGGTCGCTCCGGTCGTCCCGCTGAACGACGCCGGACCGCTGCCGGTCAGTGCGACGCCGGACGTGCCGTTGCTGTTCGCGTCGTCGATCTGGACGAGGAGCGACCCG
>DASUPK010000102.1:0-3281 GCA_036276255.1 Solirubrobacterales bacterium | reverse complement strand
TGCCGAGGAGTGCCTCGAGCAGCTGCTGCCGCAGCGCGCCTCGGCGAGCACCATCAGCTCGCTGATCTTGGGGATCGACCACGTCGGCTTCATGGCGAGCCCTGAGGATGAGGGAGCACTCGACTCGGCCGCCGCCGAAGCCGGGTTCGGCTCCAATGGGCACACGTTCCCGAGCACGATCCTGACGAGGCAGCTCGCACAGCTCGCTGGCCGAACGGTCCCCACCACGATCTTCGAGGCCCTGGCGGCTGACCCGGATCGCGGGTCGCTGAGGGTCGAGGTCGCGATACCGCGCGGCATCGAGCGCAATGTGCTCGACGGCTGGATTCGCGAGGGAATCGGCGCGCACCTTGCGTTCGGGGTGAGCAGCCCAGCGCGGTTCGGAGAGCTGGGCGAGCTGGTGGAGGCTCAAGGATTCCGATCGCCAGCGTCGCTGCAGGACCACCTGTGCACCAATCCCGCCTCGGGGGTCACCGCCCTGTTCTTCGATCGCCGTCCCGCAGAGCCCCTGGGTCTCGAGTTCTGCCACTACGCCTAGCGATGTCGCCACTGTCAGAGCTTGGGGGGAAGCGGCTTCCGTTCTTGCGCTGGTCGATCGTGCGCATGTTGTTGGGCAGGCGGCGCCTCGAGACCGAGTGGCAGGTGGGGGACGGGCGGGAGCTGGCGCTTGCCCGGCACGTCGAGGCCGAGGCTCGTCAGGGCGACCTCGACGATGTGATCCGGGTGATCGATGACTTCGCGTACCACCGCAGCTTCTTGATCAATGTCGGCGACGAGAAGGGCGAGATCCTGGACGCCGCCATCCGGCGGACCCAGCCCCGCCGGCTGCTCGAGCTGGGGACCTACTGCGGCTACAGCGCCCTGCGTTCCGCTCGGGTGATGCCAAAAGGAGCGCGGCTCGTCTCGATCGAGTTCAACCCCGAAAACGCGGCGATCGCACGCCGCATCTGGGACCACGCCGGCATCGGCGAGGAGCTGACGGTGCTCGTCGGGACGCTCGGCGATGGGAAGAAGACGATTGCAAGGCTCGAGTCCGAGCACGGCTTCGCCAGCGGATCGCTGGACTTCGTCTTCATCGATCACGACAAGTCCGCCTATCTGTCAGACCTTGGGCGGATCCTGGACCAGGGCTGGCTGCACACCGGCTCGGTGGTCGTCGCCGACAACGTCGGGACGCCTGGAGCGCCCGACTACCGCGAGTTCATGCAGACCGAGGAAGGCCGCACCTGGCGGACCACAGAGCACGAGGCCCACCTCGAGTACCAATCGCTGCTCAAGGACCTGGTGCTCGAATCGGAGTACCTGGGACGCCAGCCCGGACCTCTCCCCTAATCCGAAGCAAACGCATCTCGCGGCCTTGGGAGGCACGAGGGCGGCCGAAGTGTGAGGCTATCTGGCGCAGTCCTACCCAAGGAGAGAAATGGCAGACAGCGTCTATCGAGTCACCGAAGTGGTCGGCGTCAGCTCCGATTCGTGGGAGCAGGCGACGAAGAACGCCATTGAGAAGGTCAGCGAGACCGTGCGCGACCTGCGGATCGCCGAGGTCGTACGCCAGGACGTGACGATCGACAGCGGAAAGGTCTCCGAGTTCCGCATCCGGCTCGGGATCTCGTTCAAGTACGACACGGGCGGTTCTTGAGGCCTGAGCCCACCCGAAGGTCGCGGATTCGAATCCCGACCCGCTGCTCACGAAGGCCCCGCACCGTTGCGGGGCCTTCGTCGTTTTTGGCCCGGTTCGCCCTTGCGGCAGACGCCGGCCAGACGGCTCCGAGGGTTCATCGCTGCAAATTCGGGGTAACTGCTGGAGGCACGTAACGAATCGCAAGGATGCGAAAGGAGGGGTCGGAAATGGCCCAGACGAGCACAAGAAGGAATTCGCAGGCTCGCCGCAGCGCGACGAAACGATCGAACGGCTCGGGCCGATCGACAGCCTCCTCTGGAGGCTCGGGTTCGACGCGAAACGGTCAGCAGCGAAATGGAAGCAGCGGTGCGAAGAGCCGCAAGCCGGCGGCCGCGCGAAGCAGCTCGCAGCCCAAGGCCCGATCGCGCAGGCAACCAAAGCGCTCTGCTGCGACTGCGCCGGCAGATTCCGTCAAGCAGTTTGCAACGACGGGCAAGAACGCGGTCACCGAGGGAGCTCAGACTGGCGGGAAGGCGATCTCGACCATCGCAGGCAAGGTGAGGGGACCGGCACTGGCGGCAGGGGCGGCTCTGGCGGGTGTGGCGGGTGGCATGGCTCTGCAATCGAAGCGCGACTCCGGGCGCAAGGCTTCGGGGATGCGCCTCGGCAACGGCGTGGGCAAGGCCGGCAAGAACCTGGCCGACGCCGGCCAGAGCGTCGGCCGGCTTACCGAGACCCTCGGCGAGCTTGCGGCCGAGATGCGGAAGACGCGTGAGGCGATCAAGGGTCGCCGCTGAGGGCAGTCGCGGGTTTGAGTCCCACCGCTATTCACGAAGGGCCCGGAGATCCGGGCCCTTCGTCGTTTCGAGGGGACGACCTATCGACGTCCTAGACTGCCTGCGTCTTGGCGTCCGGGGAGAGAAGGCGCGAACGCCGTTCGCGCAGGTCGATGGCGACCATGGCGCTGGTCCTACTCGCGCTGTTCGCCTTTCCAACCGGCGGCGGTGCCGCCGGTTGGATCGAGCGGAGCATCGGCGGTTCCTCGAATCCGCTTGCGCGGGAAAGCTCGTCGGCGTGTGTCCGGCTGCAGAGGAAGCTGGGACGGCAAAGGAGCGGGCTCGCCAGGACACGCAACAAGGCGAGACGGGCGGTGATTCGGGGCAACATCAGGGTCTCGAGAAGGCTTCGCATGCTGGCCTGCCATCCTCAGCCGCCCCCTCGGCTTCCCCGGGATTTCCGCGGTAGCGGTCGCTATCTCGTTCCGGATCTCGGCGTGAACGTCCCGTTCACCTGGCGGGGGAGCGGTGGCAACAGCCAGATGATCGCCGGAGGCGAGAACTATCCGATCTATTTCACGAATCTGATCTTCGGCAACTCCCTCTACACGATCACCTAACAGGTGGCCTGGAGTGACGGATCATCCTTGCTCTCGGATCCCAGGGTTCACCCTGGACCAGCTGAACGAGATCTTCAGGGGCGCGGCCTACGTCGGGCCGGAGATCCTGAACCGGAACAGGCCTCGCTACGTGAACCATTTTCGGCTCGCCAGCGCACTTCCTCAGGGGCCTCCGGGGCTCTTTCCGCGGATCCCGTTCGCCGAGGCCGACATCTACGTCGATGAGAGGGACCCCACGACGTTCTGGCGGATCCTTCACTTCGG
>DASUPK010000101.1:0-20461 GCA_036276255.1 Solirubrobacterales bacterium | reverse complement strand
GGTGGGGGGACAGGGCAGGCAGACCGGACGGATCCGGTCCGCCCCAGCGAACCAAGCCCTGAGGAGAGCGCGCAAGATGGCCTATCTGAGATGTCCCAGCTGCGGTCTGACGATGTTCGACCGCAATCCCCTGACGTCGCCACGGAACTGTCCCCGCTGCGCGCGGCGCAACGGCGCCTCGATCGAACTCGAGCGGATCTCGAGGGTCGAGGGTGCCGCCGCCGCATCGTTGCTGGGCGGGCGACCGGGTGTTGCGCCCGATGCCTCGACTCGCATGGGATCAGCGTCTATCGATGGTTAGGCGGCTGGCTCGTGGGGAGCCACGCTGCCCGCGGGGGCAACCTGCACCGTCACCGTGCAGTTCGTTCCACCCAGCAACGCCGGGGACAAGGGCCACACGTCCGTGCTTCACGTCGCCGCGACGCCCGGCACCGATGCGCAGGCGGCGCTTTCCGGCACCGCGAACTGATCCCGCGCCCCGAGTACTACTGGGAGCGGTCCGAGGCGCTGGAGGCCGCGGGGATCGCTGAGTAGCCGAGCAGCGGGAGGCGGCGAATGCGGTCGAAGGCCGCGAGGGCCCGCGGGGCCAGCGCGATCGCAGCCACGTCGAAGAGGACGTAGGCACCGGCGATTCCGCTCGGCGGGTTGCCGGCGGGGAGGGGGGTGTCCGGCGTGGTCGCGGCCCAATGCCAGGCGCCGATCGAGGTGCCGTAGATCTCGAGGAAGCCCACCATCAGGAAGACGCCCGCGTACAGGGTCGTGGCTCGCCCGCGGAGCAGCACACAGATCAGGAGCGCGCCTGTGATCGCCCCGAGCGCGTCGGTTCGGCCGAGCAGGGCCAGTCCGGCGACGCCCCAGGCCGCGACCAGGCCGATCACCGCCCAGAGGAAGGCTCGGGTGTGGCGCCGAACCGGCGCCGACCGGCTGATGCGAAGTCCCGCCAGGAAGACGAGGCCGTGCCCCGGAGGAACGAACGCGGGAAGGTTCTCGAGCCGGTAGGTGTAGGCGCCGAGCACGATCGAGCCGAGCACCTCGGCACAGGTCGCGACCACCACCACGAGCAGCGCTCGCGCACGGTCCTCGCGGTCGAGGAACGCGCACGACGCGATCAGGATGCCCCAGGTCGCCGCCCCGAGCAGGAGCTGCTCGTCGGCTGTGGCGAAGTGGTCGAGGGCCAGGAAGGTCGCGATCACGCAGGCGACCATCGCCGCGAACGGCAGCGGCGCGGTCAGCGGGTGGTTGGCGGCAGTTCTCCCCATGACTGGAGCGGCTCCCGCCGCTCGACGGATCCTGCGTGGATCCACGGTGATTGGATCATCCTCGCCGGGCGCGTGTCAAATGCGAAACTGCCGCCGTGATCGAGAGGCCGGTATTCGTGATTGCGCCGCCGCGATCGGGAGGCACGGCGCTTTTCCGTTCGCTCGCCAGGGCGCCGGGCGTGTTCAGCGCATCGATGCCCATCCTCGACGGCATCTTCGAGCTCATGCCCGAGAACCGCGAGTGGGACAGCAACCGGCTGACGGCCGCGGACATCCAGCCGCGCGCCATCGAGGACCTGCGCGGCGCCCTCAGCTCGTCTCGGAAGACCGCTGCCACCTGAACGGCCTCTGCGTCATCGACGATGAGCCCCGCTACGTCACGGCCCTCGGCGAGACGGATGTCGCGGGCGGCTGGCGCGAGAACAAGGCGAGCGGGGGAGTCCTGATCGACATCGAGAGCGGCGAGACCGTCCTGCGCGGGCTCTCGATGCCGCACTCCCCGCGCTGGCACGACGGGCGGATTTGGGTGCTCGAGTCCGGCAAGGGGACGATCTCCGTCGCCGACCTCGAGGCGGGCACCGTCGAGACCGTCGCCGAGCTCCCCGGTTTCACCCGCGGCCTGCTCTTCGCCGGCGGCCTCGCCTTCATCGGCCTCTCGCAGGTGCGGGAGACGGCGACCTTCGGTGGGCTGCCGCTCATGGAGCGGTTGGACGAGAGGCTCTGCGGCGTCTGGGCCGTCAACCCCCAGAGCGGGCAGATCGCCGGCTTCCTGCGCTTCGAGGAGCTGGTCCAGGAGGTCTTCGACGTCAAGCTCCTCCCAGGCATCCGCTTCCCGGAGATCGCCGAGGAGGGCTCGGACGCGGCGACCAACTCGTTCGCGCTTCCAGAGGCCGTCACCCAGCCCGGCTAGGGTTGATCGCGGTGGAGGGAAGCGCGAAGCCGCTCGATCGCGGCACCTGGCTGGCGCTGATCGCCATGGGCATCGCGGTTTTCGTGATCGCGAACGACTTCTCCGCGATCAACGTGGCGATCCCCCAGATCGAGCACGACTTCAAGACGGACGTGACCACGGCGCAGTGGGTCGTCAACGCCTACGCCCTCACCTTCGGCGTCCTGATCGTCCCCGGCGGTCGGCTCGCCGACATGTTCGGCCGCCGCCGCGCCTTCTTCATCGGGAGCGCGATCTTCGCCTCATTCTCGGTCCTCGGCGGCGCCGCGCAGAGCGAGGCCTGGCTGATCTCGACCCGGGTCGCGATGGGCGTCGGCGGCGCGCTGATGTGGCCGGCGATCCTCGGCATGACCTACGCGGCCCTGCCGGATGAGCGGGCGGGGCTCGCGGGCGGCTTCATCCTCGGGGCAGCCGGGATCGGGAACGCGGCCGGCCCCCTGATCGGGGGCGCGCTCACCGACCTGCTCAGCTGGCGCTGGATCTTCTTCCTCAATCTCCCGGTGACCGCGTTCGCCGTGTTCGTCACCCTCAGGGAGATCAAGGCGGACCATCCGGAGGTGGAGGACACGCGCATGGACTACGCCGGCATCGTCACCGTTTCCGTCGGGTTGGTCTCGCTGCTGCTCGCATTCGACCAGGTGATCGACTGGGGCTGGGGGGACCCCCGGATCATCGCCCTGCTCGCGGCCTTCGTCATCCTGATCGCGAGCTTCGTCGCCATCGAGCGCCGGGCCGGGGACCACGCCCTGGTCCCGCCCGACGTGATGCGCAACCGCGACTTCGCCTACACGTGCGGGGCGATCCTGATGATGTCCGCGGTCTTCTTCGCGGCGATGCTCTACCTGCCGCAACTGATGATCAACGTGCTCGGCTACTCGGCGATCGGAGCCGGCGCCGCCATGCTGCCGATGATGGCGACCTTCGCCGCTGTCTCATTCGCCGCGGGTCACCTCTACGAGCGCTTTGGGGCCAAGCCGCTCCTCATCCTCGGCTCGGGCTGCATCGCGCTCGGACCCGCGCTCATCGCCCTGCTCGCGGACCGCGAGACGTTCGGGGCGCTCGTGCCTGGCATGGCCATCCTAGGCCTCGGGATCGGGCTCTTCTACCCGACCGCAACGACGGTGGGGGTCACCGCCGTCGATGAGTCCCGGCGCAGCCTCGCGGGAGCGATCCTCTACATGTTCCAGATCGCCGGCGGGTCGGTCGGTCTCGGCCTGACGACCACCGTCTTCATCGGCGCCAGCGATCGTGCCCAGAGCGGCGCCGGCTTCATCGACGGGATCCAGACCGCGTTCACGATGGACGCCGCGATCGCGGTCGGCGGTTTCCTGATCGCCACCTTCCTGATCGGCGGGCGCCTCAAGGTTCCGGCCGGGCTCCACCGGCTGCACGCCGGGCCCTCGCCCAGAGGGCACGGGCCCTAGGGACCGCTCAGTTGGGGCCGGAGCCGCCGCCGTCGAGCCCGTCGTCCGAGCCGTCCCCGTGGCCACCGCCGCCACCGCCGTGATCGTCGGAGGTGGTCGTCGTGGCAGCCGAGCCGGATCCGTTCGTGCCGGATCCGTTCGTGCCGGAGGTGCCGCTGGGGCCGCTGGTGCCCGAGCCGCCGTGATGGTGGTCCTCGCCGGACCCGCCGACGGATGAGCCGGAGGGGCCCTGATTCGACGAGCCCGGGCCGGAGTTCGAGCTGCCGGAGTCCACGCTGGTCGTGGCGCCCCCAACGGACGGGGAGGAGCCGTGATCGCCACCGCGCTCGCGCTTCGCCGGGGCGGGCTTGGGCGCCGGCGAGCTGGACGCGAGCGAGACGGGCTGCGCCGAGAGGCCGATCGAGTCGCCGGAGATCGCGTTGGCGGCGAGGGCGATCGCGCCGGCGGCCACGATGCCGGTGATGCCGAGCAGGATGGTCAGCAATCGCTCTCTGCTGGTCATGGGATCAGGCTAGATGGGCGTGGTTATGAGTTGGCAAAGTCCGCGATGGGCAGCATGACCTCTGCGCGCACCCGTCTCTGATCGACGGCTTCGAGCCTGGCGCGCCCGCCGCGGCGCTTCGCGAGGGCCTGGACGATCGGCAGGCCGAGCCCGGTCCCGGGGCCCGCGCCGCGTCCCCGGTAGAAGCGCTCGAAGGCGTGGCTCGCCACCTCGTCGTCCAGCGGCCCCGAGTCGCTGATCACCCCGACGGTTGCGCTGCCGTTCTCCCCTGCGCATTCGATCGTCACCGGTGAACCGCTGGGCGAGTACTTGATCGCGTTCTCGACCAGGTTGTCGAGGATGGCGGCGAGCTCGCGGGAGCCGGCTCGAACCACGAGGTCGCCGTCGGTCTCGAGCGCGATCTCATGCCGGCTCTCGCTCGCAGGCCCGCGCCAGCGCTCGGCGGCGGCCCGCGCGGCCTGCGTGAGGTCTGTGCGGTCATCCTCGGCCGGCTGTTCGCTCGAGGCGAGCTCGAGGAGGTCCTCGACGAGCTGGTTGAGGCGCTCGGTCTCGTGCTCGGCGGCCGCAAGCTCCCTGGCGACGGCAGGGTCCGAGGTCTTGACGCCCGCGGCCTCGAGGCGCAGGCGCAGGCCGGTGAGCGGCGTACGCAGCTGATGCGAGGCGTCCGCGACGAACGCTCGCTGCGATTCGAGCACGGCGTCGAGCCGGTCGGCCATCTCGTTGAACTCGCGCGCGACCTGCACCTGCTCGCGCGAGCCGCGCTCCGGCGCCCTGGCGCTCGCGTCCCCGGCCGCCCGGCGGCGCGCCGCCTCGCCGAGCGAGCGCAGCGGGCGAGCGATCGAGCCCGCCAGGATCCAGGCGACGCCCAGCCCGAGGATCAGGGCCAGGACTCCGATGCCGATCAGCGCGAGGACGTCCTGGCGAACCTGGTCGCGCACCGCGTTCAGGCTCTGCTCGAGCTCCAGCGCACCCACGGTCCGGCCATTGCGGACGATGGGCACCGCGGTGGAGAGAATGTCCTGTCCCTCGTGATGGCGCCCCTGGGCGACCTCCCCGCCGAGCGCCTGCAGCGCCACCGGGTCATCGGTCGGCTGGGGCGGCCGCGTGATGCTCCCGGTCGAGCTCGCGATCTGGCGGCCGCTCCCGTCGATGACGAAGACCAGCCCATTGAGGCTGACGGCGGCCTGGCGGGAGATCCGCTCCAGGCTCGCCCGGTCGTGAAGCTGGTCGGCGGCCGAGGCGGCCACCACCTGTGCCTTCGCCGCGGAATCGGCCTCGACCTCGGCGTTGACGCGGTCGCTGACGTTCGCGGAGAGGGGCACCTCCAGCGCGACGATCACGACGATCAGGGTGTAGGCGAAGGCCGCCAGCAGGCGGGCGCGCAGGCTCATGGGGTCAGACCTCGTCGGCCCCCGAGAACCGGAACCCGACGCCGCGCACGGTGTGGATGTAGCGCGGCTCCTTGGGATCGTCGTCGAGCTTGCGGCGCAGGCCGCTGATGTGCACGTCGAGCGTCTTGGTCGAGCCGAACCAGTTCATGTCCCAGACCTCCTCGATCAGTGCCTCGCGCGTGATCACCGATCCCGCTTCCTCCATCAGCACGCGCAGCAGCTCGAACTCCTTGCGGGAGAGCTCGAGCGCCGCGCCGCCCAGCCGCGCCTCGTGCTTGGCGGTGTCCAGGCTGAGGTCGCCGATCTCGATCCGCTCCGCGCCGCTCGCGCCGGGGCCGGGCGACGACCGCCGCAGCACCGCGCGCACCCGCGCCGTCACCTCGCGAGCCGAGAAGGGCTTGACGATGTAGTCGTCGGCCCCCAGCTCGAGGCCCGCGACTCGATCCGCCTCGGAGCCGCGCGCCGTGAGCATGATGATCGGCACATCCGTCTGCCGGCGCAGTTCGCGGCACACGTCCAGGCCTGAGCCGTCCGGAAGCCCGATGTCCAGCAGCACCAGGTCGGGAACGGACGCCTTCGCCTGCTCCATCGCCTCGGCCGCGGAACCGGCCAGGGCGGGGGAGAAGCCCTCACGCTCGAGGGCTTCGGCGAGGGGCTCCGTGATCGCCCGCTCGTCTTCGACGAGCAGGATGTTCGGTCGTTGGGTCGGAATGGTCACCGCGCACTGATGCTAGGGCCGAGGGCAGAGGGTGGACCGAGCCACCGGGGTGATGGCCCCCCGATGGCCCGATCTCCGTCCCTCTTCCGTGGCTCAGCCGTGGCCGGATCCACCGGATCCGGAGTCGTCCGAGCCCGAGTCGTCGGACCCTGAGTGACCCGAGCCGGAGTGCCCGGAATCCTCGGAGCCCGGCCCGGAGTTGTCGTCCATTACTCCGTGGTCGCCGCGGTCCTGGGCGTTGCCCGGTCCCGAGCTGAGCGAGCCGGTGCCACGGTTGTCGTGGCGCTCGGCCTCGCCGGGGTTGTCGTCCCCGACGTCGTTGGGCTCGTTCTCGTTCTCGGCCTCATGGGCTACGCCGTCATCGTGGCCGCGGTGGCGGTCCGCGTGCTCGGCGTCGTTGGGCCTGTCCTCGGGGGCCTGCGGGTTCGCGCAGCGCGGGTCCGTGGCGTGCTCGGGCTCGTCGCAAGGGCCCTTCACGTCTGTTGCGGCCGGGGCCGTCGCCGCGCGGTGCCCTGTCGGCGCCGTGGCCGCATACGCGGCCCCGGCGACGAGCATGGTGGCCGCCACGGCCAGCAGCGTCTTCATCAGTGTGCTCATCGATTCCCTCCTTGGGCGTGGACGTCGTGGCCGCAGCTTGAACGGCGCGCTGAAGAAGATGCCCAGGGACGGGGAATCGGCAGGCAAGGAGAGGGTTAAGCCTTGGTAGGCCCACACGAAAAGTCCCGCGGGGTGGCGGAGTACCCTCGGTGTTGAGCATTCGCCCGGCGGCTCTTTCCCTCTTCCCTCGTGCGAATCCATCCAGAGGGTCGGAAGGTGGAATATGCCCAAGACGAGTGCTGAGCCCGCGGTCGATTGGACCTGCGCCCGCTGCCAGGTGACCGTCAGCTGGATGGCCGAGGTGGAGCGGCCGGAGCTGCCCGCGACCTGGATCCTGGAGGACGACGAGATCTACTGCCTCGCCTGCAGGCGGGACCGGGCGGGTGAGGCGGCGCTGGCCGGGATCGACGAGCCGACGTCGGCCCAGCAGCGAGGGCAGATCGAGTCGCGCGCCCGGATCGAGTTCGAGATGAAGCGTCGTCCCGATACCGACGACAGCCGGATCGCCAAGTCCTGCCGAACCTCCATCAAGGCGGTGCAGCAGGCGCGTGTGCGCCTCGGCATGCAGTCCCGGCGGCCTGGCTGAGCCGGCCCATCCGGGGACCGGATCCCCGGTTTCCGTTTGGAGGCCTGCTACCGTGGTCCACGTCGGGTCGACCACATGGGTCCCCGAGAGGTTCCGTTTCCTCCCTCATTGCGCTCCGAATGCGCCGTTGGTTGGGGTCACAGGATCTCCAACGCAACGCACATAAGGAGTAGCAACACATGTCATCCGAATCATTCGCCGATCTCGGCGTGTCTCGCCCAGTGCTGGGCGCACTCGCCGAGCGCGGCATCAAAGAACCATTCGCGGTGCAGAGGCTTTGCATCGCCGACGTCCTCGCAGGCGAGGACGTCCTCGTCCAGTCCCCGACTGGATCGGGCAAGACGTTCGCCTTCGGCATCCCGATCGTCGAGCGCATCCAGGCCGACGCGCGCCGCCCCGCGGCCCTCGTCCTGGCGCCCACCCGCGAGCTTGCAGAGCAGATCGTCGACGAGCTTCGCTCGATCGCCCACTCACGCGCACTGAAGATCGCACCGGTCTTCGGCGGTGTCGGAATCCCGGCACAGGCGAAGAAGGCGGCGCAGGCCCACATCGTCGTGGCCACCCCAGGCCGCCTCGAGGACCTGCTCGACCGCGGTGCCTTCAACCTCCAGCAGATCTCGATCCTCGTCCTCGACGAGGCCGACCGGATGCTCGACATGGGCTTCAAGCCCGCCGTCGACCGGATCGTGAAGAGGATGCCGACGGATCGCCAGACGCTGTTCTTCTCGGCGACGCTCGAGGGAGCGGCCGGCAAGCTGGCCGCCGCCTATACGCACGACGCGAAGCGGCACGTCCATGCGCCCAAGGTCGAGAAGGCGGCGACCACTCACCGCTTCCTGCATCTCCGCCACGACGCCAAGGTCGACGCGCTGGTCAAGGAGCTCCGCGATGAGCGCGGCCGCACCCTGGTCTTCGTCCGCACCAAGCGTGGCGCGGATCGGCTCGTCAAGAAGCTCGGGCGCGAGCAGGTGAGGGCCGTTGCCATGCACGGCAACAAGTCCCAGAGCCAGCGCCGACGCGCCCTCGCCGACTTCGAGCTCGGCAAGTGCGACACCCTGGTCGCCACCGACGTCGCCTCGCGCGGCATCGACGTCGATGAGATCACCCACGTGATCAACTTCGACGCCCCGGAGGACCGCGACACCTACGTGCACCGCACCGGCCGCACCGGCCGCGCGGGCGCCTCAGGTCTCGCCGCCAGCTTCGTCCTGCCCGACCAGCATCACGAGATGCGAAAGATTGCGACGGACCTCGGCCTTCACCGTGAATTCAGCGAGGGCCCCGGATTCGAGCACGCCGCTCGCCAGCACTCCAGCAACGGATCAGCGAGCGGCAAGAGCTTCAAGGGCAGCGGGCGCGGCAAGGGCAGTGGCCACAACTCCGGCAACGGAGGCCCGCGGACCTACAGCGCGCGTCCGCCGCGCAACCGCCGGCGGCGCAACCGCTCCCGGGCCAAGGCGGCCTAGCCACAGGGGGGGTCAGTCGCCCCGGCTGACATCCCTGCCCCTACGCATGCAGAAACGGCCCTCCGAGGAGGGCCGTTTCTCCAGGTACCGAGGCGGCAAGGTGGTAGCGTCAACCGCGGGTCGTAGTTGGGCCTAGGGGCCCCAGGGAGGCAAGGAGCAAAGCTGATGGCAGCTCAGAGGCACGTTGCGCCGATCGTCTCTTTCGTGCTGGCCCTATCCGTGGGCGGCATGGGCATCGCCCAGGCCACCCCGCACCCGACGGCTCACGCCGCGAAAAAAGGGAAGCGGAAGAACCACGTGCTCAGCGTGGATTACAAGACCAGCCCCGTAAGCGTCATCGACGAGCCGGGCCCGAACACCGTGGAGTTCTCCGATGACGCGAAGCTCGTGGGCAGGCCGTTCGGCAACCGCAAGGCGCACCTTGATGAGGACTCCCTGCTGACGTACAACCAGCCCCGGCCCAGCTCGGACTTCAGCGGAACGGAGCACACCACCTTCAAGGCTGTCTTCTACAGCGGTCCCGGTGGCGCGTTCAGGGGCTTCTACGACTTCTCGCTCGACTCGAACGGCAATCCAACGGGTCCCATCACCGGTGTGATCACCGGCGGCGGCGGCATGTTCAAGGGCGCCACGGGCAGCTTCCAGGTGCTCGACCTCGTCGCCTTCCACCCCGAAAGCGTGCAGTACAGGGCGCACTGGCAGGGCTCGATCCGCTACTAGGTCTAGTCGACCTCCTCGACCGGAAGGCCAGCCTCCTTCCACGCGGCGAAGCCGCCCGCGACCTCGGCAGCCCCCCGGCGCAAGGTCGCCCTCGACCGGATGGCGTGTTGGCAGAGGTAGATGGCACCGGCGCCCTCAGGACTGACTACGTGCTTGGCGAGCGATACCGGTCTCGCCCCAGGCGGAGCTCCGTGGCGGCGACGCTCGATCCCGGTCCTCAGATCGAGAATCTCCGCGAAGCCGAGCTGGACCGCGCCCCACGCCGCCTCGGGCTTCATAGAACGCACCACTGCGTGAGATCCCTCCACGCGGTCAATTTACCGGCGGGGACCGCGAAGGTGGAGCGAGAGTGTCCCCGCCCCCGAGGGAAGGGGGGCGCCAGGCGAAGCGCCGGTGATCGCCTCGCTCAACCCCGCTCCGGGGTTCAGAACCCGGCGAGCGGGTAGACCAATGGGGCGGACAAGGACGTTCGCGCCCGCAGGACTACCGGAGAGGACCCATGACCATCGTCACCATTCTCATCATCGTCGTCTTGGCGCTGATTGCGCTGTATCTGGTCAGGCGCGTCGCCTAGACGTCGCTGAGGACCCGCCGGTAAGCGTCTGAGGGTCTGCCCCCGTGCCTTCTAGGGGATTCCCCTGTCGGCGTCTGGCAAGGCTCCAGACCGCACCGGCGCTTTGGCGCATCCGGATCGCTGGTCCGGCACTAGCCAGCCACGCGTCAAGTTGAGGGTAAACCGAGAGAGGAGACTGCATGTCAACGATCGTGATTGTCTTGATCGTCGTTGCGGTGGTGGTCATCGTTGGACTACTGCTGGTTTCGGCCCGACGGGCCAAAGCGCGGCGAGATCTTGGAAGGACCCACATAGAAGCCAAGCGAGATGACGTTGGTTTCGAACGTGAGGAAGCTGCTCAGCGTCGTGCTGAGGCCTCCCTGGCAGAGGAACGCGGCAAACGCGCTGAAGTTGAGGCTGACCTTCATGAGGAGCGAGCGGCACGCAAGGAAAGCGAGCTGGAAAGCGCCGAGTAAGGCCCGCGAAGCCTGATCGGCTTCTTCCCGCGCAGCCCCCGCGGCTGACACATAGTGCGCAACAAAAGAGACCCCGCCGAAGCGGGGTCTCTTGGGGTACTACAGGGAGGAGAGATATGTGTGTTGTCTGTGGGAGGTAGCCGGTGTCAGGCTCCGAGCGGACGGCTGAACCGTGTTGAAGCGGTCAGCGCCATATGCGCGGAGCCGAATCCGACCAAAAAGACTGTTGCGACGTAATCGCCGGCGATCCCCGCCACGACCCCGGCCGCGATGGTGGCGGCGGCCAGCATGTAGTCGAGTCCCGCGTGGGCGCTCAGCGGCACATTCCCGCGCTGTGCGTCGCCGTAGATCGAGGTGGCGAGCCCGAGCAGGAGAACACCGAGAGCGATGCTCAGAGCGCCCGCGAGGGGCGTGAAGCCGAGCACGAAGGGCGCCACCATCAGTACGGGGGCGGCGGCCACCTCGAGAGCGGCGTGCACGTGAATCGGGATTGCCCTGAACAGAGTCATCGCGAAAACCAAGATACGAACGTATGTGCGATTCATGTGTGAGCGCGGTCACACGTAGGCAATCGCTGTAGAAGCATTGTCATTAGGTCGGGGACCCGTTTCTGGCAGGAAGAACCTCGGCCAGATCAGGAATCAGGACCCTCGCCAGGCGCGACGGGCTGAATCGAATCTCGCCCCCCTGGAATCTCATCAAGGATCGCCTTCAGGATCACCTCGGCGGCGTCTCGGTCCTCTTCAGGCAGATCAATCGCGATCCACCCGTCACCAGCCGCCACCTTCTCGGGGTCGGCCATGAACATCGCGCCACCCCGAGCATTGACCTGATTTGCGAGTTCGGTGACCGCAGCAGTTACATCGGAACCTTGAACTCGACACTCGATTCTGGTCATTTTCCCACCTACCCGCACGTGTGTCCCGGGGCCCAGGGACGTTGAGAAGAACCTATCCGCACGCACGATCTAGGTCAATCACTTCTAAGCGATGACCTATGCGCGAGCGCGATCACACGTCGTACGTGGCATCGCCCTCCCGCTCAGCCGAACCCCGCCCAGGTACGGTTGGCGCATGTCCCGTCGCCGCGCCGACACCCTGCTCGCCGAGCGCGGGCTTGCCCCTTCGCGGACCGCCGCCGCGGCGTGCGTGCGCGCCGGCCGGGTACGCCTGGGCAGGGACGGCGCGACCGTCGAGAAGCCCAGCGAGCTGGTCGACGAGAAGGCCGAGCTGCAGGTGGCCGAGGGCGAGGAGTTCGTCTCGCGCGGGGGGATCAAGCTGAAGAACGCCCTCGACGAGCTGCCGGTGGAGGTGGAGGGGCGCCGCTGCATGGACGTCGGGGCCTCGACCGGCGGATTCACCGACTGCCTGCTCCAGGGCGGGGCGGCGACGGTGATCGCGGTCGACGTCGGTCACGGGCAGCTCGACTGGAAGCTGCGGCAGGACCCGCGGGTCGTGGTGATGGAGAAGCTCAACGCCCGTGCCCTCGGGGATTCGTACTTGCCCTTTCGGCCCGAACTGATCACGGTGGACGTCTCCTTCATCTCCCTGGCGATGCTGATCGCGCCGATCGTCGCCACCGCTGCCGAGGAGTTCGACCTGCTCGGCCTGGTCAAGCCGCAGTTCGAGCTCGGCAAGGAGAAGGTGGGGAAGGGCGGCGTCGTCAGGGACGCCGCCGACCGTCGCGAGGCGATCCGCAAGGTCGCGGAGTCCGTCGAGAAGGAGAATCTGGTGGTGCGCGGACTCGCTTCATCGGGACTGCCCGGCCCCAAGGGGAATCGCGAGACTTTCGTCTGGGCGTCACGGAGCGGCGAGCCGGTCGAGCTCGACGCCGCCCTGGAGAAGGTGGAGCCATGACCCGCGCGATGCTGATCACCCACACCCAGCCCGAGGCCGCCTCGGAAGCGGTCGTCGCCACCGTGAAGGCGGCGAGGGAGGCCGGGGTCGAGCTGATCTGCACGCCCGACGAGCACGACAAGCACGGCCGCTTCGCCGAGGGCATCATCCGGGTCGAGGACGGAGAGCGGCCCGACGTCTGCATCGTCCTCGGCGGGGACGGGAGCATCCTCTATGCGCTCCGCCGCTTCGCCGAGACCGGCGTGCCGGTCTTCGGCATCAACTTCGGCACGGTCGGCTTCCTTGCCGCGGTGGAGCGGGAGGAGCTTCAGGACGGCCTGCGACGCGCCTTCACCGGGGATTTCGAGGCGATGGACATGCCCGCGCTCACGGCCGACCTGCCCGTGAAGATGCCCGTCGCCCTCAACGACGTGAGCCTCGTCCGGCGGCCGCACGGGCGGGTGGCGGAGCTCTCCTACTCGATCGGCGACGAGGAGGTGGGGAACGTCCGCTGCGATGGGCTCGTGGCCGCCACCCCGGCGGGGTCGACGGGCTACAACCTGGCGAACGCCGGCCCCATCCTGGCCTGGGGCGTGAAGGGGTACGTGGTCAGCTTCATCGCGCCGCACACGCTCGCGGCACGCGCGCTGGTGGTCGCCCCAGACGATGCGCTCCAGGTGATGAACGCGGCCGGGCGCGAGCCGGTGGAGATCTCACTCGACGGCGAGGCTGCCGGGGAGCTGGCGCCCGGAGACGCGCTCGAGATCCGCTTCCGGGAGGGCGTCAGCTGCCTGGCGCAGCTGCCGGGGGCGAGCTTCTATCACCGAATCCGGGAGAAGTTCGGGAAGCTCGCCTAGGGCGTTTGAGAGACTGACGATTGCGGTCCAGTCCCCAGCGGTAAGGAGTGTGCATGGCACGTAAGTGGTGGAGCTTGCTCGCGGTCTGCCTGGCGACGTTCATGCTGCTGCTCGACATCACCATCGTCAACGTCGCGCTGCCCGCCATCCAGAAGGACCTGCACACGGACCTGACCGGGCTGCAATGGGTGGTCGACGCCTACACGCTGATGCTGTCCGCCTTCACCCTGACCATGGGGACCCTCGCGGACCGCTTCGGCCGCCGGCGGCTGTTCGTGCTGGGCGTCGGGCTGTTCACGCTGGCGTCGCTGCTCTGCGGGCTGGCGACCAGCGCGATCTTCCTGCACCTCGCGCGCGGCCTGCAGGGCATCGGGGGCGCGGCGATGTTCGCGACCTCGCTCGCCCTGATCGCCCAGGAGTTCCAGGGCGCGGAGCGCGGCAGCGCGATCGCCGCCTGGGGCGCGACGATCGGCGGCGCCGTCGCGGTCGGCCCACTGGTCGGCGGAGCGCTCACCGACGGGCTCGGCTGGGAGTGGATCTTCTTCGTCAACGTCCCGATCGGGATGGGGACGTTGATCCTGGGGCGGACCCAGGCGGGCGAGTCGCGCGACCCCAACGCCAAGCGCCTCGACTGGGCGGGGCTGATCACGTTCTCTCTCGG
Source organism: Solirubrobacterales bacterium (assembly GCA_036276255.1). Classification (GTDB taxonomy): domain Bacteria; phylum Actinomycetota; class Thermoleophilia; order Solirubrobacterales; family 70-9; genus DASUPK01. The sequence continues at coordinate 6,467 of DASUPK010000101.1, read as the reverse complement.
GCTCTTCGCGCTGATCTTCGGCCTGCTGCGCGGCAACGCCGAGGGCTGGGGCAGTGCGCTGATCGTCGGCTCCCTGGGGGCTTCAGTCGCGCTGCTCGTCGCGTTCGTGCTCGCAGAATGGCGCCAGGATCACGCGATGTTCGACCTCAGCCTGTTCCGGAAGCCGGCGTTCTCGGGCGTTTCCTACGGCACCTACGCGATCGGGGCCGGGATGTTCGCGATGTTTCTCTACATCACGATCTACATGCAGAGCGTGATCGGGATGACGCCCTTGCAGGCCGGCGTCCGCTTCCTGCCGCTGACCCTGTTTGCGTTCATCGTCCCGCTCCTGACTCGCACCCTGGTCGCCAGGGTCCCGGCCCGCGTGCCGCTGACGATCGGGCTGACCATGGTGGGCATCGGGCTGCTGCTGATGCGCGGCGCCAAGCCCGATTCGGAGTGGACCACCCTGCTAGCCGGCTTCATGGTCAGCGGCTTCGGCATCGGGCTCTGCAACCCGTCGATCGCCTCGACCGCGCTGGGCGTGGTGCCCGCTGCCCGGGCTGGCATGGCGTCGGGGATCAACAACACGATGCGCATCGCGGGCATCGCGACCGGGATCGCCGCCCTCGGCGCGGTGTTCCAGAGCAAGATCTCCGACGAGATCGGAAAGCTGCTGCCACAGGCGCCGAGCGGATTCGCCGACGGCGTGGCGGCCAGCGGCACCCAGGCGGCGAGCCAGGCACCGCCGCAGCTGCGCGACCAGGCCACCCATGTGGCGGGCGTTGCGTTCACCGACGCCTTCAACGACATCCTCCTGATCGGAGCCCTGATCCTCTTCAGCGGCGCACTCGCCGCCTTCGCCCTGGTCCGCCAGAGGGACTTCATCCCGCAGCAGGGAGCGCCGCAGGGCGCCCCCGCCGGCGAGGACGCGAAGGAGGCCGTGGCCTCGATCTGAGCAGTCCTTCCGAGCCCTTTCCGGCTGAGTTAAGCCGTTGTCTCGCGGGAAGTCCCGTGAATGCGCGAGGACCACTCAGGCCCGGGAGAGAAGACCTCGATGCGGAATCCATCCGGATCAAAGACGAAGAATGCGTAGTAGCCCGATATGTCGCTGTCCTCCTCCGGCGGACTGTGGATCGGATCGCCTCGCCGTAGACACCGCTCATGTGCCGCGTCGACCTCTTCGCTGGTGTCGACCTCGAACGCCAGGTGTTCGAGCCCCACGTCGTAGTAGCGATGAGTGCCACCGTCGGCGGGGCGAAGGCCGAGCGATTCGTCTCCGAAGCTCAGATAGATGACCTCCTCGGTGCCCCGGTAGGTCGGATAGCGCTCCAACTCGCTCAATCCCAGGGGTCCCAAGAGGTCCATGTAGAAGGCCAGCGAACGCTCGACGTCACTGACGGCAAGGTCGATGTGCTGGATTCCGCGGCCGGGCATCCGCAGCCCACTATCTCACTCGTGGCCGCGATCTGATGGCGGCGCCGTGTTGCAGAGGGAAGAATCCGTCGGAGGTCAGCGTTAGAACGAGGGGCCCATGCTCCTTGAGCTCCGGATCGAGAACCTGCTCCTGATCGAGCGCGCCGAGTTGCGACTCGCGCCGGGGCTGAACGCGATCACGGGCGAGACGGGAGCGGGCAAGACGATCCTGGCCCACTCCTTCGACCTCCTGATGGGCGGCAAGGCACGCTCGCACATCGTCCGGCCCGGCGCGGCCGAGGCCTATGTCGAGGGGGTGTTCGAAATTCCCGAGGGGCTGCTGGACGATCCGGAGCTGGCCGAGGTCGCGGACCGGCTGCCGGAGGAAGCAACCGAGGTTGCCATCGGGCGGCGCGTCTCGGCAAGCGGGCGAACGAGCGCGTTTCTCGCGGGCCGCTCGGCCTCGGCGCCCGAGCTGCAGGCCCTGGGCTCGCGGCTGCTCGCCTTCTACGGGCAGCACGAGCACCGCAAGCTGACGCTGTCCGGCGCGCAGCTCGAGACGTTGGACGGCTTCGCCGGCGAGGAGCACCTGGAGCGGCGCCGGGCCTATCGGGAGGCGCACGCCGAGGTGCTTCGGGTCGAGCGCGAGCTGGCTCGGATCCGGGAGCGGGAGGGCGCCCTCGAGCGCGATCTCGACATCCTGCGCTTCGAGCTGGAGGAGATCGAGGCCGCGAAGCCCGATCCGGCCGAGGAGGCGGAGCTCGCTCCAGAGCGGGAGCGCCTGCGGCACGCGGAGTCGCTGCGGACGGCGGCGGCCGAGGCGCTCGCCGCGGTGACCGGCGAAGGCGAGGGCGCCGCGGCCGAGGCGATGGGGACAGCCGAGTCCGCCCTCGCGGCGCAGGAGGGCGTGGACGCCGAGCTCGACCGGCTCGCGGAGACCGCCCGGGGGCTCCGGGTGGAGGCCCAGGAGCTGGCGGCGGAGCTGCGCGGGTACGCCGAGAGAATGGAGGCGGAGCCTGGCCGTCTCGAGCAGGTCGAGGAGCGGCTCGACGCACTCGACCGGCTCAAGCGCAAGCACGGCGGCACGATCGAATCGGTGGTGGCGCACGCCGAGCACTGCCGAACGGAGATCGAGACGATCGAGGGAGCGGAGGAGACGACGGACCGGCTCGAGGCCGAGCTGGCGAAGGCCCAGCGGAGGCGGACCGATCTCGGCGGCCGGCTCAGCGAGGTGCGCGCCAGGGCCGCGCGGCGCTTGGAGAAGAGCGTGGCCGCGGAGCTCGAGCAGCTGGCGATGAGCGGGGCGAACCTGGAGGTGAGCCTCGAACCGCACTCCGATGGCTTCGGGGCGCTTGGGCAGGAACGGGTCATCTTCCAGGTCGCCACCAACCCCGGGATGCCGGTCTCGCCGCTGCGAGACGCCGCCTCCGGCGGCGAGCTCTCCAGGGTGATGCTCGCCCTGGCCGGACAGGGCGCGCGGGGCGGGGCCGCAACCTTCGTCTTCGACGAGATCGACGCCGGGATCGGCGGGAACACCGCCAAGGCGGTCGGCGAGCGGCTTCGGAGCCTCGGAGCCGAGCGCCAGGTGCTCTGCATCACTCACCTGCCGCAGGTCGCCTCGATGGCCGAGAGCCACTTCCGGATCGAGAAGAGCGTGGACGGAGGCCAGGCGAGGGCGCAGGTCGAGAGGGTGGACGGCGAGGGCCTCGTTGCGGAGATCGTCCGGATGCTCGGCGGGGATGACGGCGATGAAGCAGCAGACCGCCACGCGCGTGAGTTGCTCCGCGCCGCTTGAGCGCTGGGCTGCATAGGCTCTGCCGATGGCCATCGCCGTCCCAAGCGTCATCACCGGGACCGCCCGGGTCGGCCCGCGGACCAAGGAGCTCGTCCGGCGGCTCGCGCCGGGCGAGATCGCGGTGATCGATCACGCAAACCTGGACCGGGTCGCGGCGCAGGAACTGGTCGCAGCGAGTCCCGCCGCGGTCGTTAACGCGTCCCCCTCCGCCGATGGCGCGTATCCCAACCTCGGGCCGCTCATCCTGACCCGGGCGGGGATCCCGCTGATCGATGCGGATGCCGGGATGCTCGATCTGGTCAGTGACGGCGATCCCCTCGAGATCGACGGCGGGGAGATCCGCGTCGCCGGCACCGCGGTCGACGAGGGAACTGCGCTCGACGCCGACGAGCTGCTCGCGCTGCTCGAGGAGGGGCGGCGGCGCTCCGTCGACCTCCTCCGGGAGTTCGCCGAGAACACGCTTGCTCACGTGCGGGACGAGGCGGATGGCTTTCTATCCTTCGGAGAGCTGCCCGAGCCGCGGACGAGCTTCCGGGGCCGCGACGCCCTGATCATCGTTCGCGGCGGGGATCACGTTCGCGACCTCGATGCTCTCGCGGGCTACGTCGAGCGGCGCGCCCCCGTCCTGATCGGCGTGGACGGCGGAGCCGATGCCCTGATCGACCGGGGCCTGCTTCCCGACCTGGTCGTGGGCGACATGGATTCGGCCGGCGAGGCCGCCCTGCGGAGCGGGGCGGAGCTCGTGGTCCACGGATACCCGGGGGGAGGAGCGCCCGGGGCCGCGCGCCTCGAGGCGCTCGGACTTCCGCACTCGATCGTCGCTGCCCCCGGCACGAGCCAGGACCTCGCCCTGCTGATCGCCTACGAGCACGGGGCCGAGCTGCTGGTGAGCGTCGGCACTCCGCAGTCGCTGGTCGAGTTCCTCGGCAAGGGCAGGGCGGGGATGTCCTCGACGTTCCTGGCCCGGCTGCTCGTCGGGGACGCACTGGTCGACGCGAGCGGCGTCGGCCGGCTCCTCCCCGGCGCCTCGCGGCCGGCTTGACCAGGCGGCACAACTACCGGGGCGTGTCGGTGCTCTTCCCGCTCGGCCTTCCGATCGTCATGGCCGGGCTGATCGTGGGAGCGCTCGCCGGCGTGGACGGAGGCCGCTGGATCGCTTATGTGGCCGGCGTGTCGCTGCTGGGCCTGATCGACGACCTGTTGGGCGATGGTGGCCCGCGCGGTGTGCGGGGCCACGTCGCGGCCCTGGCCGCGGGGCGGCCGTCGACCGGCGCGCTCAAGGCGCTCGGGACGGTGGCGCTGGCGGCCTGGGCCGCACCGGGCGCCGGCGCTCCCTATCTCCTCGACGTGGGCGTGCTGGCACTGGCTCCCCATGTGGCCAACCTGATCGACCTGCGACCGGGGAGGTCGGAGAAGGCCGCCGCCCTGGCGCTGGCCGGGCTCTGCGCCATCGCTGGGTCGGCCGCGCCGCTCGCGCCCGTCTGGCCGTTCGCGGCGGCGGCCGCGGCCGGGGCGCTCCTCACCCTGCGCGAGCGGGCGATGCTCGGCGACAGCGGGGCGAGTCTGATCGGCGCCGTGGTCGGAGTGGTCTGCGTCACCGCTCTCGGTGCGGCCGGCACCGCGATCGCGCTGGCGGCGCTGATCGCGATCTCGCTCTATGGGGAGTTTCGCTCGATCGCCGCGGCGATCGAGCGAGTTCCGCTGTTTGACCGACTAGACTCGATCGGCAGATCGAATTGAGCCAACCGACGCCCAGCGACACCCGATTTCTCTTCGTGACAGGCGGTGTCGTCTCGTCCCTCGGCAAGGGCATCGCCTCCGCCTCACTCGGCCGCCTCCTCGTCTCCCGCGGCTTCCGGGTCCAGCTCCAGAAGCTCGATCCCTACATCAACGTCGACCCGGGGACCATGAGCCCGTTCCAGCACGGTGAGGTCTTCGTCACCGAGGACGGCGCCGAGACCGATCTGGACCTGGGCCACTACGAGCGCTTCACCGACGAGAACACCTCCCGCGCCTCGAACTTCACGGCCGGCGGCGTCTACAACAGCGTCATCCGGCGAGAGCGCCGCGGTGACTACCTCGGCGCCACCGTCCAGGTGATCCCCCACATCACCGACGAGATCAAGAACCGCATCCTGATCGTGGCCGAGTCGCAGGCGGTCGATTTCGTCATCACCGAGATCGGCGGCACCGTCGGCGACATCGAGTCGCTGCCGTTCCTCGAGTCGATCCGCCAGCTCTACACCGACCTTGGGCCGAAGCGCAGCATGTTCGTCCACCTGACCTTGGTCCCCTACGTGGGGCACGCCGGCGAGCTGAAGACGAAGCCGACCCAGCACTCGGTCAACGAGCTGCGCCGGATCGGGATCCAGCCGCACGCGCTGGTCTGCCGCTCCGAAGGGCGCCTCGACCGTGAGATCCGCAGCAAGATCGCCCTCTTCGCCAGCCTTCCCGTCGACGCGGTCATCTCCGCCCACGACGTCGACAACATCTACAAGGTGCCACTCGTCTTCCGCGCCGAGGGCGTCGACGATCTCGTCCTCGACCACTTTGGGATGGAGGCGCCCTCGCCGGACCTGGCTGAGTGGGAGGCGATGGTGCGCAGTGCCGACTCCGCCGAGGGTGAGGTGCGGATCGCCGTCGTCGGCAAGTACGTGCAGCTCGCCGACGCCTACAAGTCGGTGATCGAGGCGCTCGAGCACGGCGGCTTCCACCACGGGGTCGGCGTCAAGGTCGAGCTGGTCGACTCCGAGAACCTCGATCCCGAGCAGCTCGAGGGCTGCGATGGGATCCTGATCCCCGGCGGCTTCGGCGAGCGCGGCATCGAGGGCAAGGTGACAGCGGCGCGGATCGCCCGCGAGCGCTCGATCCCCTACCTGGGCATCTGCCTGGGGATGCAGATCGCGGTCGTCGAGTTCGCCCGCACCGTGGCCGGCATGGAGGGCGCCAACTCGGCCGAGTTCGACCCCGAGACGCCCTTCCCGGTCATCGACCTGCTGCCCGAGCAGAAGGAGGTCTCCGAGATGGGCGGCACGATGCGGCTCGGCGCCGACCCGGTGAAATTGCACGAGGGCACGAAAGCGCGCGAGATCTTCGGCGAGGCGGTCATCTACAAGCGCCACCGCCACCGTTACGAGGTCAACAACCAGCTGCGGCGCCGGCTCGAAGACGAGGGCTTGGTCTGCGGCGGCACCTCGCCGGACGAGCGCCTGGTCGAGATGGTCGAGCTGCCCGATCACCCCTTCTTCGTCGCCTCCCAGTACCACCCGGAGTTCAA
>DASUPK010000100.1:0-12907 GCA_036276255.1 Solirubrobacterales bacterium | reverse complement strand
GACATGCTGGTCTGCTACCTGCCGGTCGGCTCGGAGCAGGCGACCAAGTGGTACGTCGAGCAGGCACTCGCCGCCGGCGTCGGCTTCGTCAACTGCCTGCCGGTCTTCATCGCCCGCGAGGACTACTGGGACAAGCGCTTCCAGGAGGCGGGCCTGCCGATCATCGGCGACGACATCAAGTCCCAGGTCGGCGCGACGATCGTTCACCGACAGCTGGCGACCCTGTTCGCTGACCGCGGTGTGAGCATGGAGCGCACCAGCCAGCTCAACGTCGGCGGCAACATGGACTTCTACAACATGCTCGAGCGCGAGCGGCTGGAGTCCAAGAAGATCTCGAAGACCAACGCCGTCACCTCGATCATGGACCACGAGCTGCCGGCCGAGGATGTGCACGTGGGTCCGTCGGACTACGTTCCGTGGCTGACCGACCGCAAGTGGGCGCATATCCGCGTGGAGGGCAGGGCGTTCGGCGACGTGCCGCTGAACCTCGAGCTGAAGCTCGAGGTCTGGGACTCTCCGAACTCCGCCGGCATCGTCATCGATGCGGTCCGGATCGTGAAGCTGGCGCTGAACCATGGCGTCGTCGGCCAGCTGGACGGGCCGTCGAGCTACCTGATGAAGTCGCCCCACAACCAGCGACCCGATTCGCTGGCGCGGGAGGACACCGAGAAGTTCATCGCCAAGTACGCGCGTGAGCGTGGCCTTCCCGCCGGGAAGGAAAAGAAGGCGAAGAAGGGCAAGAAGGCCAAGGCGAAGCGGTCGTAAGCCCGCTCCACGTAGGAGCGAAGGCCGAAGGCCGGAGCGACTTGTCCTGGGCGGGCGCCGACGACCGCGACTGATGGCGAAGCCGTCCCTATGCTGCGCTCGTGAGCGGCAGCGATAGTCTCGCCATCGCGCAGGTGAGCCCCCATCCTTGGGGCCCCCGCCACGAGATCAACGAGTTCGTCGCGCGAACATCGGACGAGCTCGCGAAGCGCGGTCATCGGGTCCTGATCGTCGCCCCGTCCGAATCCCGCGCGGCGATCCGCGAGAGCAGGAAGCGGATTCGCGAGGCGGCGAGCAATCCGAGGGCGCTGCTCCGCGGCGAGAACCCGCGAGTGATCGCCGTCGGCCAGAGCATCCCGCTGCCCAGCGGGCCGCGGCGCCGGCCGGCGCCGCTTCCGCTCGACATCAGCGGCGCCCTTGAGCGCCTGCTCGGAGCGGTCCCGCTCGACCTGCTGCACGTGCACGAGCCCTTCGCGCCCAGCACCGGCTCCGCCGCCCTGCGTCACTCCCAGTCGCTCAACGTGGCCACCTTCCATGAGCCCGTCGAGCGGGTTCTCTCCACGCAGGTGGCGCGGATGCTGGTCGAGGTCTTCTTCGGGCGGATCGACGAGCGCACCGCGAGCAACGAGTCCACGGGCGAGCTCCTGCAGCGGTTCTTCCCGGGGCAGTACCAGCTGATCAGGCCGGGAGCGGACGTCGCGGAGCCGGCGCTTGACCCGGCCCCGCCCGGGCGGATCCGGATCGTCCACTGCGCTGAGGAGGAGCGCGGCGCCCTCCGCCTCCTATTGCGGGCACTCCGCAAGCTGCCTGACGACGTCGACTGGGAGGGCGTGATCTGGTTCGACGGCCCGACCGACCCCCTCGCTCGGGTCAGCAGGCGGTTGCGCGAGCGGCTCCGGGTGGTGCGGCCGCGCGACGGGGAGCCGGCCGAGTTCCTGGCCGGCGCCGACATCGCCTGCCTCGCCTCGGGAGGGGTGCGCGCCGCTCCCGGGCTGATCCGAAAGGCATTTGCGGCGGGCGCAGTCCCGATCGTGTCCAATCTGGAGCTCTATCGGGAGCTGGTCGGCGAGGGCGAGCGCGGGCTGCTCTTCCCCCTGGGCGACGTGATCACCCTCGCGGCGCAGCTCGAGAGGCTCTCCCGCGATGCCGCTCTCCGAGATGAGCTGCGGTTGGCCGCCCGCGACTCCGGCGAGGCGCGTCCGTGGGCCGAGGTGGCCGACGACGTCGAGGCCGTCTATCGCCGTCTCGCGGCGCGCAGGCACGACCCGGAGGGCAACCCCGTGATCCGGCGGCGCCTGCAGGAGCGCGAGTACCTGCACGTCGATCTCCACATGCACACCGACCACTCGCCGGATTGCGCCACTCCCGCGGAGCTGCTGCTCGAGACCGCCAAGGAGCAGGGGCTCGGCGCCATCGCGATCACCGACCACAACGAGATCTCAGGCGCCCTGGAAGCGGAGGAGATCGCCCGGAGAATCGGCGGCATCAGGGTGATCGTGGCCGAGGAGGTGAAGACCGCTCACGAGGGAGAGGTGATCGGGCTCTTCCTCCGCGAGCGGATTGACCGAGGGATGTCGATGAAGGAGACGATCGCCGAGATCCGCCGCCAGGGAGGGCTCGTCTACGTGCCGCATCCGTTCGACCGGCTCCACTCCGTCCCCGACTACGAGCACCTACTCGAGATCGTGGAGGAGATCGACATCCTCGAGGTGTTCAACCCCCGCGTCGCGTTCTCCGCCTTCAACGAGGAGGCCGTCCGCTTCGCGCGCAAGTACTCGATCGTTCCCGGGGCGGGGTCGGACAGCCACGTCGCGCAGGGACTCGGCAGCGTCAAGGTCCGGCTGCGGGACTTCGACGGCCCGCAGGAGTTCCTCGAGTCGATGAGGGAGGCGGACATCGTCCGCAAGCACAAGAACCTCGTCTACGTCCAGGCGCTGAAGTTCCTGCAGACGAGCGGAGGGCGCGGGGGCCGCTCCCTGGCGGCGCGCGACGGGAGAAAGACGCGGGTCCGCCGTCGCAGCGCGAGCAAGAGTTGATGCACCCGCAAGGGGCCGGGCCGGGGCCGAAGAAGAGGCAAGGCGCCGTGTCATCCATCACCGACGACGAGATCCGAGAGAAGTACCTCGAGCGCGCGATCCGGGAGCTGAACGACCTGGGCCGGGAGTTGTCGGCCTGCCAGGACTGCCCCCGGGGCAACGTGATGCCCGTCCAGGGTTCAGGCCATCCCCAGGCCGACATCATGATGCTGAAGCGCTCCGCGACCGCCTCGGAGATCGAGGAGGGGGTCGCCTTCTACGGCCGGGCCGGCACCGCGCTGATGAAGAGCTTCAAGCGGCTGGCGATCGATCCGATCGTCGTCTTCGGGACTCTCTGCGTGAAGTGCCCGCTCACCGATCCCACCCACGCTTCAGAGGAGTGCGTCGCCAGGGTCGCCGAGGAGATCGCAATCGTCCAGCCCCGGATCGTCGTGGTGATGGGGGATGAGGCCCTCGAAACCCTCAACGACCTCGAGCTGCCCCTCTCGGACCGGATCGCGCCGATCGAGGGCGAGGTGCAGCGGCTCACCCCGACGACGGACGCGCTTTTCGTCCCCGACATCGACGACTCGCTCGATACCGAGGACGCGAAGCAGCGCTTCTGGTCGTCTTTCAGGGTGCTGGGCGACTGGTACGACCGCCTGCCGCCGTACTAGGTCCCGCTCTCCGGCCTACACTGACCTCATGGAGCTTGAGGAACGCACGATCGAGCAGCTTCCCGACCGGTGCCAGAACTGCGGCGCGACCCTGACCGACGCGGAGAAGGAGACCGCCCTCACGGACGGGCCGCCCAGCGGCCTGGTGCTCTGCACGACCTGCGCGTCCGAGGTGGTCCCGGCCGACGAACCCGAGGACGCCGACGCCGAGGCCTAACGGCCCCGCTTGCGGCGCTTCGGGGTCACCCTGCAGCCGACGTGGTTGCGGCCACGGCCAGGCAGAACGGTGACACTGACATTGGACTTTCCGGGGCAGGCGATGACCTTCAGCACGCCGGCCTTTCGCTTCGAGGCGATCCCGCCGCCCCGCACGGAGGCCGAGTAGCCGCCCGGGTAGTGGTCCTTCGGCAGGAAGATCTGCGTCTGGCGGAACTTCGCCTTGGCCTTCGACTTCTTGCCTGACCGCCCGGGGAACCGCCGGGCGAAGTTCTTCCCGGCCGGTCCCTTGGTCGAGTAGGTGAGCGTGAAGCGCCCCGTCGCCGGGTCGAAGCCGTAGGCGGTCGGGGTGCCGGCGATCACCTGCGGGTACGGCTCGGACAGGACGTCGAGCTTCGCCTGTTTGACGTTGGAGCCGGTCGGCGGCTGGTTCGGATCGATCACGATCGCCTGAGTGCCGGAGCCGGAGGTGGTCGGGTCGAGGCACTCGCAGTAGTGCCAGTACTCCCAGGAGACCATGTGCTGGTCGGCCTGCTGCACGTTCTGGCGGATCGTCGCCAGATCGTCGGTGGCGCCGAACTCGCTCAGCATCAGGGCGTTTCCCGTCGCCTGGGCATGCTTGTCGGCATTCTGGAGCACCTGCTCGTCCAGCGCCGGACAGGACAGGCCAGCGGTCCCGGCGACCAGCCCGGCGAGGCAGTAGAGGTGGAAGCTCATTCCCAGCGATGGGTCGCCCATCGCCGGGATGTTCGTGTCTGCTCCGAAGTTGAAGATCACATTGGGCTCGTACCAGAGGAGCTTCCCGGGGCCCGCGCTCCTGATCGCGGCGATCAGACTGCGGTAGAAGGGCGCGAGCACGCTGTTGTCGAAGCCGGGGCATCCGGTGAGGACCGCGCAGGTCGGGTAGGCGGTCCCGGGCCAGGGCTCGTTCATCAGGTCGAAGCCGAGGGTGTGCTTGGCGGAGGCGAAGCGCGCCGCCACGTGCCCCCAGGCGGCCGCGTAGCGCGCCTGGAGGCCGACCCCGCCGGGGCCGGCATCGTTCGCCCAGAAGTGGTCGAACGCCCGGTTCAGCGCCGGATTCGTCAGATAGTTGGCCGGAAAGCCGTTCTGAGGGTTGGGGAGCCCGTCGTCCTGCACGGCCCAGTCGGGCCAGCCCTCCCCCTGGAACTTCTCGTTGAAGAGGTCCTGATGGAAGTCGAGCTGGCTGAAGACGCCATGGCGGGCGAGATCCGCCTCGGTCGCCGCGATGTCGTTGAGGTATCCGTCGTCGTAGCCGCCCGGCGATGGCTCGACGGCCTTGTAGATCAGCCCAAGCCGGACGGCATCGAAGCCGAAACGCTGCAGGAAGGCGGCGTCGTCGTCCCCGAAGCCCTGCGCCGACGGCGCGTAGGGCGGCTGCTTGTTGACCATGTTGACGCCGTGCAGGATCGCCACGCGGCCCTTCGCGTCGGTGATCCAGCGGCCGGAGTGGCTCAGCGGGGCGGTCGGGGCTGCCTCGGCCGCGGAGGTGAATGAGATCGTTCCGACGACCGCAACCGCGACCGTCGCCATGGCTCTCCTGGCCGAGCGCACGGCGTCAGTATGGCGCGACCGCGCCGTTCTAGGCGAAGCCGGGGCTAGTCCCCTGGAGCTGCCGCCTCCGCCAGCGCGCTCATGTCCTCGATCGTCGCGCTGGCGAGGGCCCTGACCACGTTCACGTCGAGGGCGCGGTAGCGGGCGAGTCCAGCCTGGACGACGCTCTCGTTCTCGCCGGCCACGCCGACGGTGCCCTCCGGGGCGCCCTGCCGGTCGAAGTGGTTCCGATACCCAGCGTGCAGGTCGCGGTAGAAGGACTCGTCCTTGGCCAGGCGCCCCTCGGCGTTCGCCCCGACGGCGGTTCTCACGTAGCCGAAGATCGTCGGCGGCTCGCGGCCCGCGTCATTGGCGCCCTGCTCGACCCAGCCGCGGGCCTGCTCGGCGAACTCGGGCGTCATCCAGTTGAAGAAGACGCCGTCCCAATCGGCACCGGCGAAGGCGCACATCTTCGGGCCCATCGCCGCCAGGACGAGACGGACGCCGGGCAGCGCCTCGCGCAGTTGCGGGAGGGCTTCCCTCATGGTGGTCAGCGGCTTCTCGGTGAATCCCGCGCCGAGGCCGAGCCAGAGCCTGCCCCTGTCGATCCCGAACTGGTCGATGTCGGCGGCGATCTCGCCGGGCGACTGTCGGTCGAGGGCGATCACGGCGACCCCGAGCTCGATCCGGTCGGCGCCCTTCGCATATTCGGCGAGGGTCTCGAGACCCCTCGCGCCCGGGTGGTCGTTGGACCACATCGAGTGGTAGCCGAGCTCCTGGCAGCGGCCGGCGAGTGGGCTCGCGATCTCGGGATCGAGTCCAGCGGTGACTCCGAACGCCCGGCTCATGCCTTCTCCAGCAACGCCACGCACTCGATGTGCGGAGTCTGGGGGAACATGTCGACCGGCTTCACGCGGCGGAGCCTATAGCCGGCCTCTGCAAGCTGGGCCGCGTTGGGCGCGAGCGTGGTCGGGTTGCAGGAGACGTAGACGATTCGCGACGCCTCGCACTCGATCAGCCGGCGGACGATCTTCTTGGAGAGCCCGGCCCGGGGCGGATCGACCACGACGACGTCGGGCCTGCCGGCCTCCTCGAGCAGGGGACGAATCTCCTTGCGCGCGTCGCCGGTCCGGAAGCGCGCGTTCTCGACCCCGTTGCGGCGGGCGTTCTCCTCGGCATCGACGATCGCGTCGGGGACGAGCTCGATCCCCCAGACCTCGCCGGCGTCCTTGGCAATGCTCAGCCCCAGTGTCCCAATCCCGCAGAAGAGGTCGAAGACGCGCTCGCTGCCGGTCAGGCCCGCCATTTCGGTGGCGATCCCATAGAGACGCTCCGCCATCTCGGTGTTGGTCTGGAAGAAGGCGCGATGGGAGATCCGAAAGCGCAATCCGCAGAGCTCCTCCTCCAGGTACTCCTCCCCGAGGGCGCCGGTGGGCCCGTCGGTCGTGCTGCCGGGGCCCTCGACGATCGTGTGGAGGTCGACGGGCGGGCGTGGGATCTCCGCGGGCGAGGTGACCAGGCGGCTCTGCAGCTGACCGGTGCGCCGCCCCTCGCGGATCACCAGATTGCGAAAGGCGCCCGCGCCGGCGCGAGGGTCCCAGGCGGGCAGCCCGGTCGACCGGGCCCAGTCGCGGAGCTCGTTGCGGCGGGCATTGTTGCGCTCGGATGCGAGCTGGCAGTCCTCGGCGTCGACGATCAGATCCCAGCGGCCGCGGGCGTGGAAACCGAGAACGAGCTCGCCTTCACGCTCCCCGAAGGAATACTCGAGCTTGTTGCGGTAGCGCCAGCGCTCGACGGCCGGCTCGATCGGCTCGAGCTCGAATCCCTCCAGCCTGCCGAGCCGCACCAGGGCGTCCTCCACCTGTGCCTGCTTGTGCTGGAGCTGCTGCTCGTAGGCAAGGCCCTGCCAGGGAGCGCCGGGACACGGCTCGCCGCCGTGGTCGCAGCGGGGTGCGACGCGATCGGGCGAGGGGCGCAGCACCTCCTTCGCCTGGGCCTCGGCGTAGCCCCGCTTGGACTTGGTGACTTCTGCGGTGACGCGGTCCCCGGGTAGCGCCCCGGTGACGAAGACGACGTAGCCGTTGCGCCGCGCCACACCCCTGCCGCCGTAGGCCAGCGTCTCGACGTCCAGGGTGAGCAGCTCGCCGCGGGGCGGCCGCTCGGAGGTGATCGTGCCGTCGGGCATCGTCGGCCTATCGTTGCAGCCGCGATGAGCTGGGATCTCGGCGAATATCGGCGGGAGGCGGAGGAGTTCCTCGAGGAGCTGAGCCGCGAGTACTACCTGCAGGGGGCGGGCCACAAGCCCGACCTCGCGATCGAGCCGATCTACGAGCGCCACGAGAGCCTCTTCGAGCGTGAGGCGGTCGACCGGGTCGGCGAGGCCAGGCGGGCGGCGACGGGCGAAGAGGAGACGCGGCTGCGCTACCTGCACCAGTTCGCGCTCGACGGATACCTGGGCGCACGCACCCGGGAGCTCGAGGCGAGGCTGGCCGACCTGGAGGCCTCGCTCGAGATCGAGGTGGACGGGGAGGCGATGCCGTACCGGATGGCCCCGGTGATCCAGGCCAACGAGGAGGACGGCGACCGCCGGGCCGCGATCGAGGCGGCCCGGAGCGCGATGCTGGACGAGCGGCTCAATCCGCTGTATCTGGAGGACCTCGAGTCATCGCACACGGCCTGCATCGAGCTGGGCTGGCCCTCCTATCTCGACGCCTACTGCGACGTGCGCGCGCTCGATCTCAGGGCGCTCGCCGCCGAGCTCGAGGAGTTCGTCGGTGCGACCGAGGCGGACTACGCACGGACGGTTGACCGCGAGCTCGAGCGCACCGTCGGCGCCCGGCTCGGCGAGCTCCGCCGCTCCGATCTGGCGCGCTTCTTCCGGGCCGCCCACCTGGACGCCCTCTTCCCCTCGGACCGCATGGTCCCCGCCCTCCGCCGGACCCTGTCCGGTCTGGGCGTCGACCTCGATGCGCAATCGAACGTCACCCTGGACACCGAGACCCGGCCCACCAAGAGCCCGCGGGCCTTCTGCTCGACGCCGAGGATCCCGCAGGAGATCTACCTGGTGATCCCGCCGATCGGCGGCCGGGAGGACTATGCAGCTCTCTTCCACGAGGCCGGTCATACCGAGCATTTCGCCTGCACCCACACGGATCTCGCGTTCGAGTTCAGGCACCTCGGCGACAACTCTGTCACCGAGTCGTTCGCGTTCCTGTTCGAGGGTCTCACCGCCGCCCCCGACTGGCTGGAGACGCTGCTCGACGCCGGCGACGCGGCCGAGGCGATCGAGCATGCGCGGGCGGCGCGGCTGGTGATGCTGCACCGGTACTCGGCGAAGATCGCCTACGAGGTCGAGCTGCACGGGCCGGGAGCCGACCTGAGCGCGATGCCGGAGCGCTACGCCACGCTGCTCGGCGATCGAATCGGTGTCCCGTGGCCGCGCGAGAACTGGCTCTCGGACGTCGATCCGGGCTTCTACGTCGCCTGCTATTTGAGGGCCTGGGCGCTCGAGGTCGATTGGCGAGTGGCTCTGCGGGATCGATTCGGTGACGCCTGGTTCGAGAGCGCCGAGGCTGGGGACTGGCTGCGCGGGATCTGGGCACAGGGGCAGCGGTTCGACGCCGATCCTCTGCTCGCCGGCGCAACCGGCGGTGCGCTCGACTTCGGGCGGTTGGCCTCCGAGCTGATCGCCGTATAGGCTGATCCCGCAATTTGCGGAAAATCGAGCAGGAGGTCCAAGTGGAAGCAAGCGACAGCGGTGGCGTCAAGGATCAGGTCCAGAAGGCGATCGACGAACTGCGGGCGGCCGGTGAGAAGGCGACCGGCGACGTGCGCTCGAGCATCGATTCGGCGGTGTCGCGGCTGCGCGACGTCTCCGGCGACGCAAGCTCGAAGGCCCAGGATCAGGTCTCGAACTGGCGTGACACCCTCGATAAGGCGACCGAGGACGTCCGCAAGGAGCTCGCCAAGCTCGCCGTGCGGGCGCAGAGCTCCGGCGAGGCGCTCGACGAGATCGCCAAGGAGATCGACGAGAGGCGCAAGGCGCTGAAGTAGTCAGTCCTGAAGCTTGCGGTCCAGGGCTCGCAGGAGGCCCTTGCGCGACTTGTTCCTGCGCTCGTAGTCGCGGACCTTCCGCAGCTGCTGACGGCTGAGCTCCTGCAGCCGGCGATCGATCTGCCGGATGGAGAGCTGGTCGTACGCCGTGATCGGGAAGCCCGGGGCCCGGGCCGCGCGGCGCACGCGATCGGCGCTCGCCAGTGGCTTGTCCACCGCGGCGACCGTTCGCTTCCTGGCCTGCTCCGCCCGCTCGCCGGCCTGCTGCTTTGCGCGGTCGGGCACCTCGCGGACCTGCGATAGGAGGCCGTCGAGCTGAGAGAGCAGGTCCTCCGCCTGCTCCCGGCTCCTGGTCGCGAGCCGGCCGATCATCTCCTCCGCGTCCCCGCGGGTCATCCGCCCGCGGCGGACGGCGTCATCGACGACCTCCTGAAGCCGGTCGCGGGAGATCGTGATGCTCTTCTCGAGAGCGTCGCGAAATGCCTGCACGCTCTGCTCGGCGCGGGAGCTCTTCTCTGCCTCCGTTGGCGCGCTTGCCATCGAACGCACTATCCCACAGTGGCGAACTTTCCAATCACGGGGTTGTGATCGGCGAGGCGGATCTTCAGGCCGGTGTCCCGGTCGACCCGATCCCGCGCCTCCGGTGGCCAGGCGGCGGGATGCTCGACCACCTCCAGCCCGCGGACCAGCAGGTGGCTGAGGCGGTCGGGGGCGGTTCGCGGCGCCAGCTCGAAGCGCTCCTCGAGCTGGTCGAAGACGGCGCTCGCCTTCGGCCTGACGTTGAAGTCGCCACCGAAGATCAACGGATCGGAGCCGGCAAACGCGACGGCGCGCTCGGCCGCGCCGAACAGCTCCCGCTCGGCGGACGACGGCTTGGTGCTGACGTGGAGGTTCGCCACGCACGGCCCGGCCTCGAGCCGGGTGAGCGCCAGGACGCGGAGCTCCGGTCGGCGGGTGAGCACCTCGCGACGGCGCTCGGCGATCGGGCCCCCGGCGCCTCGGACGAGCGTCGTGTTCGAGCCGCCCTCCCACGCGCCGAGCAGGTCGGGGCGCCAGCGCCCGATCAGCGAGGTGATCGGCTGCAGCCAGTTCCGCCCGCTGAGCGCGCGGTGCGCCTCCGCGCCGCACGCCTCGGCGAGCCGGCCCTTCCAGCTCGGCGGGAACTCCTGGAAGAGGGCGACGTCCCAGTCGACGGAGTCGATCAGGGCCGCGAACTCGCCGAACAGATCCCAGTTGGTCTGCTCGTACTCGGAGCCCAGGCGCGGCCCGCGGCGGAAGCTGCCCTTGTGAGCGCGCACCTGAAGCTCGGGTTCCGGCGGCCAGTCTCGTCCGTGGAACAAGTTCCATGTCATTGCGGTCAGCTGCACCGCCCTAGTATCGGTGGCCTGATGACTTCCGCGACGGCACATCGATCGGCGAGCAACTTCCTGACCGGCGAGGAGCTCGACCGCAGCGACCTGCTGGTGATGCTCGATCGCGCCGAGGAGCTCAAGCGCGGCCGCGAGCGCGACGAGGGGCGGGATTCGCTCGCGGGGCGGTCGGTCGCCCTGATCTTCGAGAAGCCCTCGACGCGGACGCGCCTGTCCTTCGAGGTCGGGGTCGCCGAGCTGGGCGCCACGCCGATCGTCCTGCGCGCCGATGAGCTCCAGCTGACGCGCGGCGAGTCGATGTCCGACACCGGCCGGATCCTCTCGGGGTACCTGCACGGAATCGTGATCCGCTCGGGCTCCGATGAGAGGGTGCGCGAGCTGGCGGACGGCGCCACGGTGCCGGTCATCAACGGGCTCACCCCCGCCCACCATCCGTGCCAGGTGCTCGCCGACCTGCTCACCCTCAAGGAGCGCTTCGGAGAGCTGGAGGGGCTGCGGCTCGCCTACGTCGGCGATGGCAACAACGTCGCCCGGTCCCTGGCGATCCTCGGGCGGATCGCCGGCGTCGAGGTGGTGGTCGCGAGCCCCGAGGGCTACCGGCTCGAGGAGGGTGTGGCCGAGCTCGTCAACGACCCCAAGGCCGCCGTCGCCGGGGCCGATGCCATCTACACCGACGTCTGGGTGAGCATGGGCGACGAGGAGACCGCCGAGCGGCGCCGCGCTGACCTGGCGCCCTACCAGGTGAACGACGAGCTGCTCGCCGCGGCCTCGGAGCGGGCGATCGCCATGCACTGCCTGCCGGCTCACCCCGGGGAGGAGATCAGCGCCGATGTGCTCTACGGGGAACGCTCGGCCGTCTGGGACGAGGCCGAGAACCGCCTGCACGCGCAGAAGGCGCTGCTCGAACGGTTGCTGGCGCCCGCGACCTAAGATCAGCTACGCGGCCCCGTGGTGTAACGGTTAGCACGCGAGGTTTTCAACCTCGTAGCGCGGGTTCGACTCCCGCCGGGGCTACTCAGTGGAATACCCGTTGGAGTCTGTGCTGGGGACCGATGTGGCGACGCTGGCTGGCTGTGAGCCTCCCGGCCATGGCGGAAGGCACTACCCGAAACGGCGTTCACCGTCCTGGCGGGCTGGCGAAGGCGCGGGTGGTGGTGCTCGGAGGCGGTTTTGGCGGGCTCGAGACCGCCTTCGACCTCCGCCTGCTCGCCCGCGATCGCGCGGGCATCACCTTCTCCGACCATGCGGCCGAGCGAGATCCCCGGCCTTGCCGAGCACGCGATCAGCAGGTGGACGCCTCAGCAGCTCTCTCCGACTGAGCGAGGGGCGTTTAGGCAGCTCGATTAGCCTTCCGCCCGGTGCTCCCTGAGATTCATCTCGGACCGCTGACCCTCCAGACCTTCGGGATCTGCTTCGCCGCCGCCTTCATCGCCGCGGGGGCCGTGGTCTGGCGTCGGCTCGGGGAGCTCGGCAAGCCGGTCGACTGGGCCTACGAGATGGGCTTCGCGGCGCTCGTCGGCGGCGTTGTCGGCTCCCGCATCTACTTCCTGGTTCAGAACTACAGCGACGTCAAGGACGACCTGCTCGGCAACCTCCTCTCGGGTTCGGGACTGGTTTGGTACGGCGGCGCGATCGGCGGCGCCATTGCCGTGTTTATCTGGGCATGGTGGCGCGGCTTCCTCAATCTCACCCTTCTCGACGTGGCCGCCCCGGCGCTCGCCGTGGGATACGCGATCGGCCGCTGCGGCTGTCAACTCTCGGGCGATGGCGACTACGGCAAGGCCTGGGACGGGCCCTGGGCGATGGCCTATCCCGACGGGACCAAGCCGACGGACCAGACCGTTCATCCCACCCCGGTCTACGAGACGTTGACGATGGGCCTCGTTGCTCTTCTGCTCTGGCGTCTGCGTTACCGATTCACCAACGGCACTCTCTTCGCCCTCTATCTGCTGCTCGCCGGGACTGAGCGCTTCCTGGTGGAGTTCATCCGCCGCAACGACGACGTCGCCCTCGGGCTGACCCAGGCCCAGCTGATCAGCGTCGCGATGATGATCGCCGGCGGCGTCTGGCTGCTGATCGCCTTCCGCCGGGCTCCGCGGCCCGCCACCGCGTGACTCTGGCTAGACCGACCGGAGCAGGCCGCCGTCGAGCGGGATCACCGCTCCCGTGAGATAGGCGGCCCGTTCCGAGCACAGGAATGCGACGAGGTCGCCGTACTCATCCGGGTGGCCGAGCCGCTTCGCGGGGATCCGCTCCTTGG
>DASUPK010000099.1:0-2030 GCA_036276255.1 Solirubrobacterales bacterium | reverse complement strand
GGCGTCGAACGTCGTCGCCGGGCATTGCCGGATCCTCGGCGAGGCCCGTAGCGTCGATGGTGAGCGGGCGGCGGCGACGATCGGGGAGATGGTCGACGCGTGCACCTGGGCCGCGGGGGAGCAGGGATGCGACGTCGACGCGCAGGTGATCGAGATGTTCCGTGGCTATCGGCTCGATCCCAAGTCCGACGCCGTGCGGATCGCCTCGGAGGCGCTGAGGCGCACCGGTCACGAGCCGGAGCTCGTCGCCACCGGCGGAGGGAGCGATGCGAACGCCCTGGTCGCTTCCGGCTACGAGGCGGTGCTGCTGGCGAACGGCACGGAGGCGAACCACACTCCGGAGGAGTCGGTCACGGAAAGCGCGATCGTGAAGATGCTCGCGGTGTGCGAGGCCGTGCTCGACGAGGCGGCGCATGCGGCAGTGACGACGAGCGGGGGCTAGATGTGCTGAAGCTGCGGCAGGGAGTCGTGACGGAGACGGACCCGCTTCGTGTCCGGATCGGGGATGAGGTGCGGGCGGCGTGGGCCGACGAGTCGCTCGTCGGGGAGATCCGCGAGGGCGACGAGCTGATCCTGAACACCGAGGCTCGCGACCTCAGGCTGGGCTCGGGGGGTTTCGATGTCGTGCACGTGAACCTGACGCGCGGGCTCGATCACCCGGGCGCCGAACAGGCACGGGCGCTGAAGCTCAACTACACGTCGCTGCAGCACCCGGTCGAGCCGGTCGAGGCGCGGGAGTATCGAGGTCCCGGTCGGCAGATCCCCGTGCTGGTGCTCTCACTCCACGGGCAGCTCGCCCCGGCCGCCTGGGCCGCCGCGCGGGGAGCCCCCGAGCTCAGGGTGGGCTACGTCCAGACGACGGGCGGAGCCCTGCCGGGCGAGCTGTCGGGGGACGTCTCCGAGTTGCGGAACGCCGGCCTGCTTCATGAGCACGTGACGGCGGGGGCCGCGTACGGGGCCGAGCTCGAGGCGCTGACGGTGATCGGGGCGCTGGAGGCGGCCGCCGGACCGCTCGGCTGGGACGCCGCGATCGCCGGGCCCGGTCCCGGAATCGCCGGCTCCGGGTCTGAGCTCGGACATGGTGGGATGGCCGCACTGGACACCGCCCACGCCTCCCTGATCCTGGGACACGAGACTCTGCTCGCGCCGAGGATGTCGAGCGGCGATGCGCGCGAGCGCCACCGGGGACTGAGCCATCACACCGAGACGGTCTTGCGGATGCTGCTCGGCAACGTCCGGGTGCCCGCGCCCGCTCACGGGCCCACTCCATGGCCCCAGGTGGGGGACGACCGTTCGCTGGAGGCCCTGCGCCGGGAGTGCGGTGACCACCACGAGCTCTGGCTGCGCGAGGCGCCTGTCGACGAATACGCGGAGAGCGGCCTGCCGGCCACTCACATGGGCCGCAAGATCGGCGAGGACCGGCTGTTCTTCGCGGCGGCGCTGGCCGCAGGTGACGCGCTCGCGGCTGCGATGGTGGAGCTGGCCGCATGAGCGACGAGCGCCTGAAGAAGGTGGGGAGCAAGCTCGTACACCGCGGCCCGATCGCCTCGGTCCGGATGGAGACCTTCCAGTACGAGGACGGGAGCCGCTCCACGCGCCAGGTAGTCGTCCACCCCGGAGCCGTCTGCGTGATCCCTCACGATGGGCACACGCTCTGCATGGTCGAGCAGCCACGCGAGGCCGTCGAGGAGCCCGCCCTGTTGGAGCTTCCTGCGGGCAAGCTGGACGTCGAGGGGGAGACGCCCCTCGAGTGCGCTCAGCGGGAGCTGGCCGAGGAGATCAGCAAGGCTGCGGGCGACTGGCGCGAGCTGAAGAGCTTCTACACGAGCCCCGGCTACGCCACCGAGCGCGTCTGGCTCTTCCTCGCCACGGAGCTCTATGACGTGAAGGGCGAGCCGACGCCGGAGGAGCGGATCGAGCTGGTCGAGGTCCCACTCAGCGACCTCGATAGCGCGATCGAGCGCTGCGAGGACGCCACGTCACTGATCGGGCTGCTGATGTTGAAGGAGCTCCTCTAGGCAGGGACGGGC
>DASUPK010000098.1:0-45052 GCA_036276255.1 Solirubrobacterales bacterium | reverse complement strand
GATCTCTTCGCGGCCGCGTACGTCAGGACGCGCCACCACCACGCGGCGGTCGAAGCGGCCCGGGCGCAGCAGCGCCGGGTCAAGCACGTCGGGACGGTTGGTCGCAGCGATCAGGATAACGCCCTCGTTCGATTCGAAGCCGTCCATTTCGACCAGCAACTGGTTGAGGGTCTGCTCGCGCTCGTCGTGGCCGCCGCCCAGGCCGGCGCCGCGGTGTCGGCCGACGGCGTCGATCTCGTCCATGAAGATGATGCACGGGCTGTTCTGCTTGGCCTGCTCGAAGAGATCGCGCACGCGGCTGGCGCCCACGCCGACGAACATCTCGACGAAGTCCGAGCCCGAGATCGAGAAGAAGGGCACGCCGGCCTCGCCGGCGACCGCGCGGGCCAGCAGCGTCTTGCCGGTGCCCGGCGGGCCGAAGAGCAGCACGCCCTTCGGGATGCGGGCGCCGAGCGCCTGGAACTTCTTCGGGTTCTCGAGGAACTCCTTGATCTCGTGGAGCTCCTGAACCGCCTCGTCCACCCCGGCGACGTCCCGGAAGGTGATCTTGGGCGCGTCTACCGACATGCGCTTCGCCCGCGACTTGCCGAAGCTCATCACGCGGGAGCCGCCGCCCTGCATCTGGTTCATCAGGAAGATCCAGAAGCCGAAGAAGAGCAGGAAGGGCAGGATGTAGGTGAGGAGGGAAAGCAGGCTCGAGCCGCCCTTGCCCTTGATCTCGGTCTTGACATTGTTCTGCTCGAGGCTGTTCAGCAGCTGCGCCTGCGCGGAGTCGGAGTCCGGATACGCCTCGTCGTAGCTCGTCCCGTCCTTCTGCTTGACGTTGAGCGAGTTGTCCTTCGTGTTCCAGGTGACCTGCTCGATCTGCCCGCTGTCCACCCGCTGCACGAAGGTCGTGTAGTCCGGCGTCTCGTGGCTGGAGCCCGGGCTGATCAGCCGCTGGGCGAAAAACGCCAGCACGACGACGATCAGGATCGGAAAGGCTGCGCTGCGGAAAAAACGTCTCAAAGTTGTTGTTCCTCTGCCCGGGACTACGCCGAAATTGCGGGCCCGGATCTATCGCGAGAGTACCAGCGTAGCTTCAGCTGTCTTGAGGGTTTTCCCGCAGTGCGGCCACATAGGAGAGGTTGCGATAGCGCTGCTCGTGGTCGAGTCCGTAGCCGATCGCGAACTCGTTCGGGATCTCGAAGCCGACGTAGCGAACCGGCAGATCCACCCGCCGTCGCTCCGGCTTGGTCAGCAGGGCGCAGACCTCGACCGACCTCGGGTCCCTCGCCTGCAGGTTACGCAACAGGTAGTGGAGGGTGAGGCCGGAATCGATGATGTCCTCGACGATCAGGACGTCCCGGTCGGCGATCGGAGAGTCCAGGTCCTTGAGGATGCGCACGACGCCGGAGGAGTCGGTCGAGGACCCGTAGCTGGAGACCGCCATGAAGTCCAGCTCGCAGTCGATTTCCAGGTGCCGCATCAGGTCCGCGAGGAACGGCACCGCGCCTTTCAGGATGGCGACCAGGAGCGGGGGGCGTCCCTCGTAATCCCGGCTCACCTCCGCCCCGAGCTCGGCAACCCGGCGCTGCAGGTCCTCTTCTGAGACGAGCACCTCCCCGATCGCGTCGTCGGTTCCCATAGAGGCGGAGTTTATGGACGGCTTCGCCACATTCGTGCATCGCTGCGCGGCAAACAGCAGGTGCGGCCGCAAGCGGCCGCTTCCTAAGGAGCCGCTTGCGATGCACTGAGGACCACGGACTCCGGCGCGCCAGGCTTCGCAGCGAATTCCTCCGAGACCGCCACCCCGGCGATCCACGCGATCCGCTCGTCCGCCTCGACCACCGGCAGGCCACGGCGAAGCGAGCGCGGCACCTTGCGGTCGGTGAACAGGTCCTGAAGCGACTTCGTCCCATCGAGACCGAGGGGCCGTATCCGGTCCCCGTCCCGCCAGGCACGGACCGTGACGGCGGACCCGAGCGCCACGGGATCGAGGACGGCGAGGTCCGGTCCCTCGGCTGCCGGCACCCCTGGCTCCAGCTCCGCCCGGACCTCCCAGGCGCCGAAGCGGCAGACGCCCGGCACGGTCAGGATCCCCTCGCCGGGTTGTGCGCGGTCGCCCGAGGTAAATCGAACGTGGCCGTGCTCGGCGTGCGCCTCAACCCCGCCGCCAAGCTCGACGACGCCACCCTCCGGCTTTTGGACGAGGCGCCAGATCTCCGCGGCGCGCGTCCGGCCCAGGGGCACCTGCGCGCCGGCGGCTCGCTCGGCCATCAGCCGCAGCACGAGCCGCCGGATCGCCGGATCCATCACCTCCAGCGCATCTCGGCCGATCGCCCCGGCGACCTCGGCGCCGGACGACGACAGCGCCTCCGCCGCGAGGCGATCGAGGGTCTCCGCCTCCTCGGCGAGCTCCTCGTGGGTTTCGGCGATCGTCGCCTCCGCGTCCGGGCCGATCTCGCGCAGAACCGGGAGCACCTCGTTGCGAATTCGGTTGCGCGCGAACAGCGGCTCGTCATTGGTCGGGTCGTCCGCAAAGGGCAGGCCCGCCCGCCCGACCAGGCGGCGCGCCTCCTTCCGGTCGATGGCGAGCAGTGGGCGGATGACCTGGCCGCGGCGTCGCCGCAGTCCCAGCAGCGCCCGGCGCCCCGGCGAGGTGGCCAGCCTGTAGATCATTGTCTCCGCGAGGTCGGTCCTGGTGTGGCCGGTCGCGATCCAGTCGAGCCCTCGGGCGAGCCGCAGGCGCTCGGCCGCCGCGTAGCGGGCCCGTCGCGCTTCGGCCTGGACGTTCCCCCCGCCGAGGCGGGGGCGCTCGATCTGGAGCTCGATTCCGAGCATTCGGCAGACCTCTTCGCAGGTGGCTTGATCCCGGTCCGAATCCGGGCGCAGCCCGTAGTTCAGATGCAGCCCGATGAGGAGATCCACCCCGAGCACGCCGACGAGCCCCGCCGCCGTAGCGGCGGAATCCGCGCCGCCCGAGACGAGGACGACACCCCGCGAGCCGTCCGCGACGAGACGACTCTCCCGCACCAACCGGGCCAGGACGAAGAGGGCGGTGGTGTCCGGCATACCCTCAATTCTAAGAAGCGCGATACAGCCCTCCTTACTCGTGTTTCTTAGGGAATTGCTCACATCGCTCTCGGTGCTGGCGAGGCTCTGAGAGCAGATCGCGAGACAGGCGGTTCTCCGCCTGATCAACGAGCGGCGCGCCCACGCCGCTAGCCCGGTTGCCCCTCGATCACATCGCCGGGCGGGCTGTATAGAGAGAGATCGCGTCGGGGAACCCCTTGAGGACGACCTCGCCGATCGGATCGAAACGCAGGAAGTCCGAGTCCTTGATCGCCTTGACGAGCGCCTCCGTCACCAACACCTCCCCGCCGAGCGCCCTGGTCACCACCCGATGGGCCAGGTTGACGTCCCCACCGAAGTAGTCGCCGTCCCGGAACACCGCGGCGCCGTAGTGGAGGCCGACGCGCGGCTGGGGGCGCTCCTGGAAGAGGGCGAGAAAGCCCACGGCCCACTCCGTCAGCGTCGCGGGCTCCGGTGAGACGACCATCACCTCGTCGCCGATCGTCTTCACGAGCGTCGCTTCGTTCGGGAGCGTCGCTTCGACGGTGTCAACGAAGCGCTCGATCATGTCCAGAGCCTCCTCGTCTCCCTCCTCCTCCGTGTAGCGAGTGAACCCGGTGAGGTCGACGAAGCAGAAGGTCATCGAGACCCGGGCCAGGCCGCGACCCGCTCCGCCGATGTCCGTCTCCATGTGCCCCACCACATCCTGCTCGATGTAGAAGCGCAGGTAGCGGTTGTGCATGTACTCCATCAGCGGGCCCGTCACGGGAATGAGATCCGCGGCGAGCTCGCCCATCTCCTCCGCGATCTCCAGCGGCGGAACCTCCTCCTGCATGAGCGGCTCGTGGATGTAGAGATGGAAGAGCCGCACCTCTGCGTCGGCCACCTTCCGGATCGACTGGGCGTAGACCCGGACGAGCTGGAGGAACGCAACCAGCGGAAAACCGGAGGCGAGGACATTCGCGCAGTGCCGCATCGCTCCGAGGTCCTGCTCGTTGAGCCTCCCCTCCGCACCCATCGGAGTGCCGAGGAGCGTCATCAGCCGGTCGATCAGCTCCGGCTCCAGGCCGGTGAGCTCCGCGGCCTGCTCCTGGGTGTAGTGGCCCTCGGGGACCTGAAAGATGTCCTCGGCATAGCCGAACGCGAGCCGCCCCCCTCGGGCTGCCTCCCGAATCGCGTCGACCGAGTACCCACGCTCCCTCATCCGCGCGATCACCCGCGCCTGCGCGGCAGAGGCCCGTGTCCATCGTCGGCCCTCGAGCGGGATGAGCCCGTGGTCCGCCCAGCGCTTCAGGGTCGAGGTCGACACGGCGGCGATCCTCCCGGCCTCGGCCAGGGAGATCTCGTTACCTCGATCGCCGCCGTCGGCCGGGCTCACCTGCGCCCTCCGCCCTCGACTGCCCCCGATAGCAGCGACGGGGTCCCAGGACCCCGTCGCCTGCGGGCTTTGGGCCCGCTTCGTCGGCCAGCGGCGCTGATGCGCCTCGCGGTGTCCTGTCGCCGATCCCAGTCGCCGGGGGATCTGCGAGCCGGGGACACGCTTCCGGCCCGAGTTTGTTCGATCGAGTCGAGCTTACGCTCATGCCGAGGCAAGTCAATGGAACTTGACATGGGCACTGGCTCAGCCGGGCGCCTACTCGACGGTGAGGTGGGGGTACTTCTCCGCGACGATCTGGCGATACCGGGAGAAGAGCGGCTTGGCCGCCGGGAAGAAGCGGAGCGCCGCGCCGGCGTCCTCGATGTTGGTCCGGAGCCGCCCGCGGGCGATCGCGATCGCCGGGTTCTCCCTCCCCTGGAAGACGCGGTTTGCGACCGTCGACTCCATGCTGAGCCGCAGCTTGGCGTGGGTCTGGCTTCGCTGCGAGAAGTTCCAGCGCAGGCAGTGACGCCCGCCCTCGTCGCGCGAGACGTTGACCACCAGCTTCAGGTCGGGAAACTCCATCCGGAGCGGCGCCGCGGCGGCGCGCAGGCGGGGACCGTCGTCCGGGTCACGGTCGATCTCGCGCAGGACGGTGTTGAGGATGTCCTTGAGCTCCTTCTTGGTGAGGGCGTCGGCCGTCATCGGAGGCTCAACCTGAGGTCAACCCTTCCGCCGGCCGCGAACGGAGGACTCGATCTTGCCGAGCTGGTCGCGGACCTCCCGGCCGCGCCTGGCCACCTCGTCGAGCAGGTCGACGGCGCGGTCGCGCGTGCTCGCCGCCGGTCCCGCCGTGGCCTCGAAGGTGCGCTCGATCGCCGAGCGCAGCGCTTCGGACGGCTTCTCCGGCACGGGCAGCTTCATGAGCGCAGCCTACCCCTGCACGACGCCCATATGCTCGCGCCGTGCCGCACCACCTCAGGCCGAGCACCCCGTACGCGTCCGACGTTCTGTTGCCCGGAGACCCGAGCCGCGCTCTCGCCTTGGCCCAGCAGCTGCTGACCGAGCCGAAGATGAGCAATCACGCCCGCGGGCTCTGGGGATATTCGGGAAAGACGCCGGAGGGACGCCCGCTCAGCATCCAGTCGACGGGCATGGGCGGCCCGAGCGCGGCCATCGTCCTCCAGGAGCTCACCGAGCTGGGGGTGAGGCGGGCCGTCCGCGTGGGAACCTGCGGGGCGCTCGATTCGAGATTCGAGCACGGCGACCTGGTCGTCGCCGGCCAGGCCCTGGCGGAGGACGGAGCGAGCCGGGCCCTCGGTGCCGGTGAGACCACCGAGCCCGATCCGCAACTGACGGCCAGGCTGGCGGCCGGCCTGCCGGGCGAGGCCGCCCCCGCGTGCATCGTCACGACCGATCTCTTCTACGACGGCGCCCCCGGCGGGGGCGGGCCGCCCCGCACTCGCGCGGACGCCTGGCGCAGGCGCGGAGCGGTCGCCGTCGAGATGGAGGCGGCCACCCTGTTCACGCTCGGCCACCGCCTCGGCGTCGCCGCCGCCTGCGCGCTGATCGTCTCGGATACTTTCGACGACCGGGCCAGGAGTCGGATCGCGGACGACGACCTGGCCGAGGCGGTCGAGCGCCTGGGCGCCCTGGCCGCCGCGGCCCTCAACCCCGAGTAGAGGGTCCGGGTCGCGAGGCCTCGTGCTCCTGCCTGAGCGCCGCCAGCTCGCGGGTCACCTCGTCAAGCTGGTCCTCGACCTCCTCGAGACGCTCCGAGACGGCGCGCAGGCGGCGGGCGAGGCGATCCATGTCGTTGCCTGTGGGCAGGTTCAGGTTCCGGATCGCGCTGGCGCCCGCCTGCGAGGCGCGCTCGCGGGCGCCGAGGGCGACCTGCAACGCCTGGTTCATCCAGGGGTTGTCGACGAGCAGCTGGGCGAGGTCGCCCAGCGTCCCCTCGCCTCGCGAGGAGATCCGATCACGTATGCCGTCGCCGCCGCTCTCGTCCATATCGTTCACGCACGGTACCGCGACGGATCGCCTTGAGCGGGGTTATCTGGAACGCATGGAACGCGCACATTGTTTACCGTTTCAGTCAACTATGTTCTTGGCGTTAGGGGCGACGGTTCCCCGTTGCAAAGCTCTGGGCGAGTCAGTAGCGTCCGCCGTGCCTGCAGGTGCGGGGAGGTCGCGACCGGCAGACCCACAGGGTTTCGCGAGCAGGATCGGCTAGCCAAATGACCAGAAAGCTTCTCCTAATCATCGCCCTCGGCGCCACGCTGGCGATTGTCGCTGCGGGAACGGCAACCTCGATCACCGTCGGGGGAGTGCAGGTCAATTCTCCGACCGACGGCGTCCTGCCCGCGTGCTCGAACCTGATCGACGACGATGGCGATGGCCTCGTCGACCTCGACGACCCGGGCTGCAGCAGCCCCCTCGACACCTCCGAGGTTCCCACCTCCGGCGGCTCCGGCGGCAGTTCGGGCAGCGGCACCACCACGTCCGGCGGTTCGGGCAGCACCACGACGACGACCGGCGGTGGGACGACGACCACGAGTGGTGGCTCGAGCACCACCGGAAGCGGCAAGGCCGGCAAGAAGACCACAGGCGGCGGCAAGGCCGGCAAGAAGACCACCGGCGGCGGCAAGACGCCGGGCCTCTTCGGCAAGCAGGCCAAGAAGGGTCAGGGCGCCAAGCAGATCGCTGAGACCGAGAAGGGGAAGATCGAGCACCCGACCCTCCGCAACCCCGACGGCTCGCCGGCCAACACCAACCCGAGCCTGACCGTCGCGCAGTTCGGCCCCGCCCCGATCGGCGTCCCCAACTTCGTGATCGACTCCTTCGAGATCCCGCCCTTCCTGCTCCCCATCTACCAGTCCTGCGGCACCGAGTACGGGATCCCCTGGCAGGTGCTCGCCGGGATCAACAAGATCGAGACCGCCTTCGGCACCAACCTGAACGTCTCCTCTGCCGGCGCCGAGGGCTGGATGCAGTTCATCCCCTCGACCTGGGCGGCCTACGGGGTCGACGCCAACAACGACGGCCGCAAGGACCCTTACAACCCAGTTGATGCGATTTGCGCCGCGGCCCGCTACCTGCGAGCGGCCGGCGGCGATCACAATGTCCGCCAGGCGATCTTCGCCTACAACCACGCCGACTGGTACGTCGACGAGGTCCTGCTCTACGCGAACCAGTACGGCAAGCTGCCCGACGCCCTGGTCGGCTCGCTCACCGGGCTCACCGAGGGCGCCCACTTCCCGGTCGCCGCCGACGCGCGCTACGCGGACGACATCAACGACGCCACGGCGCTGGCCCGCTCGAACACCGCCCGCAAGGGCGCCGGCAACGCCGCCGATGTGGTCAGCTCCGACGCCAACCGCCGAAGCATCAACATCTACTCGAGCCTTAACGCTCCGGTCGTCGCCGTCAACGACGGGGTGATCAAGAAGATCGGGGACAACGCCAAGCTCGGCCGCTACATCGTCCTCCAAGACGCCTACGGCAACTCCTACACCTACGCGCACCTCGGCTCGATCGCGCAGGCGCATCCGGTGCCGCGCCAGCAGGGCCTCTCCTCGAAGGACTTCAAGCTCGAGACGCCCAACAAGGACTCGACGCCGACCGCTGCGGCGAGTGCCGGCGACAATTCCAGCGGGGGCTCGGCGAAGGCGGCCAAGCCGGTGGCTCACAGCGCTCCCGCCAACTCCGAGAACGCCCGCCAGCGGCTCTTCGCACTGCCGCACCGCTCGGGCAACACGGATCAGTCGAGCGTCGGCGGGCAGATCGACCAGCTTCTCGGCCGCAGCGTCCCCGGCTACGAGACCTTCAAGTCGGCTCTCTCCTCGAGCGTCCAGTTCGACTCCAACACCATGCAGCTGAAGCCGCTGAAGAAGGGCTCGAAGGTCACCGGCGGCACCGTGATCGGCCGCGTCGGCCAGTCCGACGCCCAGCCGCCGCACCTGAACTTCGCGATCCGCCCGGCCGGCCGCGGCGCCCCCACGATCGACCCGAAGCCGATCCTCGACGGCTGGAAGCTGCTCGAGACCACGGCGATCTACCGGGCCGCCGACAAGAACCCCTTCACCGACAACCCGACCGTCGGCCAGGTGCTCTTGATGTCGAAGGGGGCGCTCGAGCAGCGAGTCCTCAACGACCCGGCGCTCTCGATCTATAGCTGCGGGCGAAACGACATCGCCACCGGCCAGATCGACCGCCGCGTGCTGGCCGTGATGGAGTACCTGGTCGCCAAGGGCTACCACCTGACGATCACCTCGCTCAAGTGCGGGCACTCCTATCTGACCTCCTCGGGGAACGTCTCAGCGCACTCCTACGGCTCGGCCGTCGACATCGCCGCGGTCAACGGGATCCCGATAGCCGGCCACCAGGGGCCGGGAACGATCACCGAGGCCGTGATCAAGGACCTCTTGCTCTTGCAGGGCTCGATGCGCCCCGCCCAGATCATCTCCCTGATGAACCTCGGCCCGCCGACCTTCATCCTGCCCGACCACTGGAACCACATCCACGTCGGCTACACCTTCACCACCGCCGGCAGCCAGATCAAGCAGCTCGGCGAGATTCTCAAACCCGAGCAGTGGCAGCGGCTGATCCAGCGCCTCGGGCAGATCCAGAACCCCAAGGTTCCCTCGAAGCCCTCCGCGGCCGCGCTGCCGGCCAAGGGCGACAGCAACACCAACGACTAGCCCGGGCCCACGCCCCAGCCTGCAATCACCCGAGCCACCTTCGTTCAGCTGGAGCTGGCGGGGAAGATCGGCCTGCCCGAGGGCCG
Organism: Solirubrobacterales bacterium; assembly: GCA_036276255.1. Taxonomy (GTDB): domain Bacteria; phylum Actinomycetota; class Thermoleophilia; order Solirubrobacterales; family 70-9; genus DASUPK01. Next base: position 35,855 of record DASUPK010000098.1, on the reverse strand, counting down.
CTACCTGGTGCGCGACGGCGAGACCGAGCGAGTGCTGATCGTCGAGGAGCTCGGAGCGCCACGGCCGCGGCGCCGGGCCGGCAGACGCTCGAAGCCTGTCGATCCGGGCGATCCCGGGGAGACGCCGGTGACGCGGGTGACTGTCACCGGAGAGCGACTGGAGGACCCTGCCGAGGGTGCGGCCTGGCTCAAGCGAATGATGGGCGGCGAGGGAGCGGTCGAGGTCAGGGTCGCCACCCGGATCGTCAACCGGGCCCTCGATGCGCTTCGGGCCGCCGCGAGGGACCCCCTGGTCCAGGACATCGGGGCGAGCAAGGCGCTCGCCGTTCGGCTCGGATACGGGACAGGTGACGAGCTCGCCGACGGCAGCTGGACCGAGGCGAAGGAGCTTTCCCGCCCCCGGCGAGGACGTCTGGATGACGTCGATCCGACCTCGCGCGTGGCGGCCGTGCTGGCGGGACGCGACGAGGTGCACCCAGCCGAGACCCTGATGCTCCGGGCACGGCTCGACGCTCAGCAGGGACGGCGCGCCGAGGCCGTCTACGGGCTTCGTGCGGCCCGAGCGGCACTCGAGGAACACCCGAGTGACCGCCGGAAGAAGCTGATGGAGGAGCTCGCGGCGATCGAGGAGAAGCTGAGCGATAGCTCAGGGGCGTAAACGCCGCTGGCTTCTCTGAGCTACTCGGGGTCCGGCGCGAACCCGTGGTAGAGCCCTTCGCCCACGAGTGCCTGCCGGATTCTGGCGATCGCGTCGCCCGGACCGCGGGCGTGCACGGCCACCACGTACTCCACCGCCGGCTGGCCATCGCACTCCGTGGGGCGTCGCTCGAGCAGGGAAATGCCGGCGAGCGAGAGGGCATCCATCGCCTTGCCGGTCAAGCCGGGCCCGCGGAAGCGGACGCAGTGGCGCATGAGCATTCCGACATTCATGTCTGCCTTCAACGCGACACCCCAGACAAAGAAGCGGGCAAGCTTCGTTAAGGCTCGGTGTTGCCACTGGAGGCGGCGCCGCTAGGCGAGAGCAGCAAGTACCGCCTGCAGGTCCTCGACCACGTCGCCGTCCATGCGGACCGACGCATCTGGATCGAACGGGGTCGGGCCCTTGGTGATCACGGCGATGCGACCTCCGCGACCCATCGTCACCGCGGGAAGCCCGGCGACGGGATAGACCTCGAGCGAGGACCCGATGCAGAGCATCAGGTCGGCGCGGCCCGACAGCGCCTCCGCCTCGGACATGGCCTCGGCGGGAAGCAGCTCGCCGAACAGCACGACGTCCGGCTTGACCGGACCGGAGCAGTGGGAGCACAGTGCCACGCCATCGTCGTCGAAGAGATCCTCGACGCGGTCGATCGGGAAGTGCGCGCCACAGCTCTGGCAGCTCGCGCTGCGGATGGAGCCGTGCACCTCGATCACCCGCTCGGACCCGGCCTTGATGTGCAGCATGTCGATGTTCTGGGTGATCACGGCCTCGAGCAGGCCTCGCCGCTCGAGCTCCGCCAGCGCCTCGTGGGCGCCGTTGGGCTCCTTGTCGCCGAGCAGGTGGAACCGCGGCCGGTAGAACGACCAGAACTTCACCGGGTCCCGGCGGAAGGCGTCGATGTGCGCGACCTCCATCGGGTCGACGTTCTCCCAGAGCCCCTCGCCGGGCGAGCGGAAGTCGGGGATCCCAGACGGCACCGAGATCCCCGCGCCGGTCAGGGCCACTGTGCAGCTCGACTCGCGAATCAGCTCCGCGAGCCTCTGCGCCTGGGCGGTGGCTACTTGCCCTGCCACTTGGCGCCGCGCTTCTGCAGGAAGGCGGAGATGCCCTCCTTGCCGTCCTCGGAGAGGAACGCGGTCGCGAAACCCTGCTTTTCGGCCTCGATGCCTTCGTCCAGGTCGGCCTTGTTCGACACCTGCTTGATCTGCTCGACGGCGAGCGGCGCCTGTCCGGCGAGCTTCTTCGCCCAGGCCACCGCCGTGTCGAACAGCTCCTCGTCCGGGACGAGCGCATCGGCGAGACCCCAGTGCGAAGCCTCGGGGGCGAGCACCGCGTCGCCGGTCAGGTTCATCTCGAGGGCCTTGGAGGGCCCGACCAGCCTCGGCAGCCTCTGGGTGCCTCCGAAGCCGGGGATGATCCCGAGGTTGATCTCGGGCTGGCCGAAGACGGCCGAATCCGCGGCGATGCGGAAGTCGCAGGCCATGGAGAGCTCACAACCCCCGCCGTAGGCGATCGCATTCACCGCGGCGATGGTGGAGACGCGGTTCTGCCCGAGCTCGCGGAGCAACGCGTGCCCCGTGTTGATCAGCTCGGCGCCGCCCGCCTCGTCCATGCCGGTGAACGCCTTGACGTCGGCGCCGGCGGAGAAGACCACCGGCAGCGACGAGTAGACGACCATCGCCTTGATCTCGTCGTCGGCCTTGACCTCCTCCCAGACCTTGCCGAGGTCCTGGATGACCTGGGGCGAGATCGCGTTCATCGGGGGGTTGGCCAGCCAGGCGATCGCCACCTCCCCGCGCTTCTCGAGCTTGACCGTGCCCTCGGCGTCGGTCTGCGGGTAGGCGTAGAAGCCCTGGCCCGTCTTCAGCCCGAGCCGCCCCTGGGCGACCAGGCGCTTCAGGATCTGGGGCGGCGCGAACCGCTCGCCATGCGACTGCTCGTAGAGCTCCATACGCTCGAGGATGGTGTCGAGGCCCTCGAGGTCCGCCTTCCAGAAGGGCGGGAAGAGCCCGCGCCGCGGGTCGAGACCGGCGCCGGCCATCATCCCGAGATCGATCTCGCGCACCGTGCAGATGCCCTCCTCGAGCACGCTGCAGGCCTCCTTGAAGGTCTTCAGCATCAGCAGGTCGGCGAGCTCCTCCCCGTTGGGCTCGGCATCGCCCTCGATGTTGGGCTCGCCGTTCGAGTAGAAGCCCTCGCCGCCCGTCTTGGCGCCGAGCTTGCCGTCTGCCACCAGCTTCTGCATCCCCCTGTGGACGTAGAAGCGGTCCCCGTATGACTCGTTCAGGTACTCGGCGACGTGCAGCACCGTGTCGAGCCCGAGCATGTCGATCAGGAAGAACGGCCCCATCGGGGTCACCTTCGCCCCCGCGATCGCTTCGTCGATCTGCTTGATCGACAGGCCCTTCTCCTCCTGCTCGCGCCAGACCTCGCCGACGCCGGAGTTGAGGATGCGGTTGACGACGAAGCCCGGGATTTCCTTGCAGGTGATCGGCTGCTTGCGGATCGCCTGGGCGAAGTTGAAGGCCGTGGCGATCGTGTCGCGCGAGGTGTCCTCCCCGCCGATGATCTCGACCAGCGGCATCACCGAGGCCGGGAAGAAGAAGTGGAAGCCGACGACCTTGTCCGGGCGAAGGGTCTCGCGGCCCATCTCGGTGATCGACAGCGAGGAGGTGTTGGAGGCGAGGATCGCGTGACCGGGGGTCACCTCGTCGAGCTCGCGATAGACGGACTTCTTGATCTCCATCCGCTCGGGGACGGCCTCGATCACGAAGTCGACGTCGCCGAACCCGTCATAGGCGGTGGTGCCGGTGATCCGGCCCATGACCTCGCCGAGCCGGGCGTCCGCCTGCTCTTGGGTCAGCTTCTCCTTGGAGACGAGCCTGTCGAGCTGCGACTTGGTGACCTCGCGCGACTTCTCCAGCGCGTGGTCGACGAACTTCTGCTCGACGTCCTTGACGACAACCGGGATGTCGGCGTTGGCGATTACCTGGGCGATCTCGCCGCCCATCGTGCCGCCGCCCAGCACGGCGGCCTTGAAGACGAACATGTGAGGGGAGTCCTCCTGGTTGATTGGCCAGTCAATGAAGGCTATTGGACCCGTTCCGGCCGGGGTGCGCCCCTGGGGCGGGACAGGTCCTAGTCTCGGTTCTATGCCTCGCCTAGGCCCAGGGGAGATTCGCGTACGGAGAGCCACGCCCGGCGACGCCGCGGCGGTCGCCCAGCTTCTGGACGAGTTCCAGGCGGAGTTCGACGAGCCGAGCCCCGGCCCCGAACAGCTCGAGGAGCGCTACGCGGACCTGATTCGCAACCGCGAGATGACCGTCCTGCTGGCCGGAGAGGGACCCGATGGCTTCGCCCAGCTGCGCTACCGGCCCTGGGTGTACTCGGCGGGACCGAACGCTCACTGCTATCTGGAGGAGCTCTACGTCGTGTCGAAGCAGCGAAGCCAGGGCCTCGGCAGGGCGCTGCTCGAGGCCGCGATGGACGCGGCCCGCGAGGAGGGCGCGACCCACATGGAGCTCGGCACGAGCGAGACGGACACGGCCGCCCGCAGCCTGTACGAGAGCGCGGGCTTCACGAACCGGGAAGGAAGCCCCGACGGGCCGGTGATGCTCTTCTATGAGCGCGAGCTCTGACTCTCCGGCTACTCCCCGTAGATCGCGCCCTTGATCAGCGAGACCGAGCGGATCACGGTGTCGAGGAAGGGCTCGACCTCGGCGCGAAGTCGCTTGTACTCGCGCCTGCCCGCGGGCGTGATCGAGTAGAAGCGCCGCGTGCGGCGGTCAGGCAGCTCCCAGCGACCCTCGATGTGGCCCTGACCCTCCAGCTCCCTCAACAGCGGGTACATGGTGTTCGGGTTGACCGAGATCGTCCCCTCGGTGAGCTCCTCGATCGATTCGATCAGACGGTTGCCGTAGGTCGGCTGCCGGGCCACCAGGTGCAGAACCAGGAGCGGGAAGACATCGCGGCGGCGGATATCGCCGCCGAAGGCATCCGATGGGCGGCCCCGCCCCCGCGCCTCGCGCTCCTCGACTCCCTCCGCGCCGGCGCGTGCCGCCTGGGCGACCGCCTCGGAGATCGGCTGAACCTGATCGTCCGCCATCGGGGCGAGTGTACGGATCTACTTACTCGTAACCAGATCGGGGCGACCCGGGCTTGCCGGGACGAGCGGCCAGAGGACCTCGTAGCGCTGGTAGCCCCGAGCGGAGGCTTCCATCGGCGCGCCGCACCCTATCGAGGGGGCGAGACGGCTAGAACATCCCGGCGACCAGATCGACGACCTGCTTGCCGAGGAACACGATGATCAGGATGCCGGCTGCTCCGACCACGAAACCGAGGACTCCGAGCAGGGGATCCTCGAGCAGGACGCCGAGGCTGACCAGCACCGCCCCCACGGATGGAACCGTGTCGAGACCGCTGAACGGCGGCGCGAAGAACGCGGCCAGCGACAGGGCCAGCATCACAAACCCGTAGGCGATACCGGCGAGCCTGTGGGAGAGGAGGAAGCCGAGCCGCGCATGGGAGTGGCGCTCGATCCACCGGATCCGAGGCAGAAACGACTTCGTGAACGTCTGGAGCGTCCGCTTTCCGATCTCCTTCTCCTGCCAGCGCTGCGGCAGCCAGACGTGTCGCCTGCCCACGATCAACTCGAGGGCCAGGAGCATCGCGATCACCTCGAAGACGTGGGTCACCCCTCCGGTCGGGAGCGGCAGAGCCGGGACCGCGAGGAGCAACACGAACAACACGGCGAAGCTCTTCTCCTGGAAGAGGTCGGTCAGGCTGCCGATGGTCTTCGGCTCGGTGCCCCGAAGCCATCCCTCGAGCTGGTCGCTGAGCCTCTCCCCTTCCGCCATGGGCTGATTCTTCCCCACAAACGACGAGCGCCCCGGGGTCACCGAGGCGCTCGTGAGGGGGTGGTGCTGCGTGAACGGCTAGACAGTCGCGGGAGCCTGCTCCTGCTGGCTCTCGGAGGAGGCACGCTCGGCCTTCTCCCGGAGCTCCTTCGCCTCCGGAGTCTCCTCGTCGGCCTGACGGCCCATCAGGAGCTCCTTGGCGATCACCAGGCGCTGGATCTGCGAGGTGCCCTCGTACAGCTGCATGATCTTGGCGTCGCGCATCAGCTTCTCGACGGGGTACTCCTTGATGAACCCGTACCCGCCATAGACCTGCACGGCGTCGGTGGTGACCTCCATCGCGGAGTCCGCGGAGAACCGCTTCGCGTGCGAGGCGGCGAGGGTGTTGCGCTTGCCCTGGTCCAGCAGAACGCCGGACTGCCAGGTGAGCAGGCGGCCGGCCTCGACCTTGGTCGCCATGTCGGCGATCATGAAGGCGACCGCCTGGTGCATGGCGATCGGGACGCCGAACTGGACGCGCTCCTTCGAGTAGTCCGCGGCGAACTCGAGCGCGGCGCGGGCGATTCCGACGGCCATCGCGGCGACGCCCGGACGGGTGCGGTCCAGGGTCATCATCGCGAGCTTGAAGCCGTGGTTCTCCTCGCCGAGCAGGTTGCCCTCGGGCACCTCTGTGTCGCTGAAGGAGATGGTCGCCGTGTTGGAGGCGCGCTGACCGAGCTTGTCCTCCTTCTTGTCGACCGTGACCGTGTCGTCCCTCGGGACGACGAATGCCGAGATGCCGCGATGGCCGGCGTCCTTGTCGGTCTTGGCGTAGACCGTGAACCAGTCGGCGTAGCCGCCGTTGGTGATGAAGCACTTGGAGCCGTTGATAACCCACTTGTCGCCCTTCTTCACCGCGGTCGTCTTCATGCCGGAGACATCGGAGCCGGCGTCCGGCTCGGTCAGGCAGAAGGAGGCCAGCTTGGGCGCCTCGGTGAGCATGCCGAGGTACTCCTTCTTGATCTCCTCTGAACCGCCGAGCGCGACGGGGGTCGCGGCGAGGCCGTTGGCCATCAGCGAGGTGCCGATGCCGGAACATCCCCAGCCCATCTCCTCCTCGATCAGGCAGCCTGAGAGGAAGTCGAGACCCGGACCGCCGTACTCCTCGGCGATGTGTGTGTTCATCAGCCCGATCTCCCAGGCCTTGTCGATGATGTCCTGGGGCCAGGTCCCGTCCTTGTCGTAGTCCCACGCGACCTTGCGAATGTCCTTCTCGGCGAAGCTGTGCGCGAGCTCGCGGAGGTCCTTCTGCTCGTCGGTGAGGGTGAGGTCAACCACGGTGGACTGCTCCTTCGGTTTTGAAGTCTTGATCGGTGACTGATTGACTGGTCAGTCAGCCAGTCCTCACAGAGTAGCCGATCACGTGGCGCCAGGGCGCAAGTTGAGCCTGAGCCACCCCTTTATGGTGTGGATATGCCCCCGTTGGCCGACTTCCAGGTGGGCATCGTCCTGATCGTCGTCGTGGTGGTCGCGCTGCCCCTCGGGGCGGTCGTCTTCGCCCGCGGCGCCGGCAGGTCCCTGGACGAGATCGGCAAGGGGCAGTTCGCGATGGAGCAGGACTTTCCGCAGAGCTCGGGCTCTTCCACCTACGCCGTCTCGGCCGAGGTGCGCGAGGAGGAGATTCGCCAGATGATCCAGGCGCGCTCGGACCGTGGCGTGGCGAAGGGCCGCAAGGCCCTCGATGTGGACGCCGAGGTGGAGAAGCTGCTCGCCTCCGACTCCGGCGGAGGCGGGCTGGCCGGGGACAAGGGTCTCCGGGAGGAGGTTCGCCAGCTCGTGGTGGCTCGGAACGAGCGCCGCCAGCGCCAGGGGAAGAAGCCGCTCGACGTTGAGAAGGAAATCGACCGCCAGCTCAGCGAGCTCGAGAACCTCGGTCAATAAGATGCCGGACGTGGAAGCAAGCGATGCACAGAAGCGGGTCGTGGAGCTGGAGGAGATCCCGGACGTCCCCGGCATGTACTTCAACCCGCAGACCGAGGTGGTAGTCGTAGTCGACGACTCGACTTCGATCGACCAGGAGGTCTTCAACATGGAGCCCTTCGAGGGCGCCAACTGGGTGCGGATCTCCGACGAGGTCCCTGTCGACGAGGAACAGCGCGACAGGGTGCTCGAGGAGTTCCAGACGAGATATCACCCGGGGTCGGCCGGATCGGTGTCCGAGACCGCCCTGGAGCAGGGCGACGAGGAACTCGACGAGGACGAGGAGGGGCAGGACCCGGGGCGCGAGGATGCCGTGGAGCCGGAGGAGTAGCGCTTGGTCGCTCAGGGAAACAGCGCGCCCGACTTCACCCTGCCGGACCAGGACGGCCACGACGTCACGCTCAGCGAGCTGCGCGGCCGGCCGGTCGTTCTCTACTTCTATCCGAAGGCCGATACCCCGGGCTGCACGACCCAGGCCTGCGGGATCCGGGACCACAACGCCGACTACGAGGGGACCGGTGCTCGAGTCGTCGGGGTCTCACCCGACACCGTCGCGGCGCAAAGGAAGTTCGCCGACAAGTACGACCTCGACTTCACCCTGCTCGCCGACGAGCATCACGAGGTCGCCGAGCTCTACGGCGTCTGGGGCGAGAAGAAGATGTACGGCAAGACCTACATGGGCGTGCAGCGCGCGACCTTCATCATCGACCCCCAGGGGAAGGTCGCGCACGTGATCCCGAAGGCCTCGCCGAAGACCCACGACGACGTCGTGCTCGGAGCGCTTGCGGACCTCGCCTCGGCGTGAACGTGTCCGCGCCCTTCACCAACGACCGCTACGAGGAGGAGGCGTACGCCGAGGCCGAGGGCGTCGAGCTGAGCCGCGTCCACATCGCCCGCACCTTCAGCGGGGACCTCGAGGGCGAGAGCACGGCCGAGCTGATGATCGCCAAGTCCGAAGGCGGGGGCGGCTACATCGGGCATGACCGGATCAGCGGAGTCCTGGCCGGCAGGACGGGCACCTTCGTCTTCCAGCACACCGGGATCATGGGACCGGAGGGCGTCACCAACACCGGGACGATCGTGCCCGGCACGGGCACGGGCGAGCTCGAGGGCATCACGGGCGACGGGAGCATGCTCGCCGACGAGGAGGGCAACCACACCCTCACGCTCTCCTACGAGCTGGGCTAGCTCAAACGCGACCTTTCGTCTAGGCGAACCCGAAGGTGAGGGCGAGCACCGCATAGACAAGCAGCAGCTGCAGCCCCTCGTACCACGTGGACTCGCCCTCCTGGGTGACCTGGTTGGCGATGATCGCGGCGATCGCCAGGGCAGCCAGTTCGAGGCCGTTGAACACCAGGGCCATCGGGGCCGGGCCGATGAAGAAGGAGCAGAGCACCAGCACCGGCGCGACGAAGAGGGCGACCTGGGCGCTCGAGCCGATCGCGATGTTGACCGCCAGGCTCATCTTGTTCTTGTAGGCGACCAGGACCGCCACCCAGTGCTCGGCTGCGTTGCCGACGATGGCGACGACGATCGCGCCGATGAAGAACTCGGAGAGGCCGATCGCGTGGGAGGTCTCCTCGATGGAGCCGACCAGGATCTCGGAGAGCACGCCGACCAGCGCGCCGGCGATGGCCAGGGCCAGGACCGAGCGCCGCGTGCTCCAGTCGCCGCGGTCCTCGGTCGTCGACTCATCCTCGTGCGGGTTGAACAGCCGCGCGTGCGTCCGCAGCGAGAAGAGCAGGCCGGCGCCGTAGGAGAAGATCAGCACGATCGCGACCGCCAGGGATAGGTGCTCGAGGGTGCTTCCGTAGTTGATGATCGCATCGCCTGGATGGGGCAGGCCGTCGCCCTCGACGAGGGCGAAGACGCCCGGCATGATCAGCGCGGCCACCGCGAGCAGCAGCATCGTGGACTGGGCGCTCGCGGCGGTCTGCCCGAACTTCTGCACGCTGCGCGCGCGTCCGCCGCTCAGGCCACCCACCAGCATCGCGGCGCCCATCACCAGCAGGATGTTCCCCAGGATCGATCCGACCAGCGATGCCTTGACGACCTCGTGGAGCCCCTTGCCGAGCGCAAACAGGGCGATGATCAGCTCCGGGGCGTTCCCGAACGTGACGTTGAGCAGTCCGCCGATCACGTTGCCGGAGCGCTCGGCGAGCTCCTCGGTCGCCCGCCCCATCATCGCGGCGGGCGGAATCAGCGCCACCGCGGAGACGAAGAAGACGGCCGCCGCCGGAGCTCCGGCCAGGTCGACGATCACCGCCGCGGGGATCAGCGGCGAGAGCAGATAGGGCCAGCTGTCGGCTCCGAAGAGCCTTCGCCTGTCCGTGAATAGACTCAAATCGTGAGCGAGCGTAACGACAGAAGCGCCAGGGTCTGCATCGTCGGCGGCGGAGTCGCCGGCGTCGAGACGCTTCTGGCGCTCCGCGACCTCGCGGGCGACAGGGCCCGGCTCACCCTGATCGCTCCCGACCCCGACTTCGTCTACAAGCCGCTGCTGGTCGAGGAGCCGTTCGGACTCGGGCCACCCGAGCAGTATGCGCTGGAGCCTCTGGCCGAGGAGAGAGGCGCGGAGTTCCTGCTGCGGGCTGTCTCATCGGTGGACCCCGGGAACCACAGGCTCGTGCTCGACGACGGCAGCGCGCTCGAGTACGACTACCTCGTCGTCTGCGTGGGAGGCCGATTCGTCCCCGCCCTTCGGGACGCCATCACCTTCCCGAACCCGACCGAGCCACTCCGCATCGACCAGGTCCTCGACCGGGCGGTGAAGGGCGCGGGCCGGATCGCCTTCGTCGTGCCGCCCACCATCACCTGGTCCCTCCCCCTGTACGAGCTCGCGCTGATGAGCGATCGCCGGGCACGCGAGCGCGGAGATGAGGTCGAGATCACGCTGATCACCCCGGAGGCGACCCCGCTGGCCGCCTTCGGCGCCACGGCCAGCGCCGCCGTCGGCGAACTGCTCAGCGCCCGCGGGATCGAGGTGGTGACCGGTGAGCGCGCCCACGAGGAGGACGGCTCGCTGATCCTCACCCCCGGCGACCGAAAGGTGGAGGCGGACGTGGTCATCGCCCTTCCCACGATGGAGGGACCGGCGATCGAGGGCCTGCCGGCCGACGAGGACGGCTTTCTTCCAGTCGACGATCATTCCCGGGTCCGCGGCACGGACGACGTCTACGCCGCAGGGGACGGGACCAACTTCCCCCTCAAGCAGGGCGGGCTGGCCACCCAGCAGGCCGATGCCGCCGCAGCGGACATCGCCCATCGGCTCGGTGCCGCGGACGCGCCTGAGCCCTTCCGGCCGGTGCTTCGCGGGCAGCTGCTCACCGGCGACGCCTCGCTGCACCTGCAAACCGACGTGACGGGTGGGGGCGGCGAGGGAACCGCGAGCCTGGACCGGCTCTGGTGGCCGCCCCACAAGATCAGCGGCCGCTACCTGGCCCCGATGCTCTACCACGGCGAGCTCCACGAGCAGGGTCGCCCGCCCGGCGAGACCCTCGACGTCGAGGTCGCCCTGCCCCAGGAATGGCACATCGAGCCGATGGCGCTCGATCCGCACGCGCCGCCGGACGTCGACTAGCGGCGTCTACTGGCCGAGCAGGTCGGCGCACTTCTGCAGCGCGGCCGAGCCCGATGCCTTTGAGAGGCACTGCTCGTAGGCCTGGACGCCCGAGGGGCTGGGGGCCGTGGTCGAGCCCCCCGACTGCGGCAGCGCGCCGCTGGTCCCGAGGCCCCCGCGCAGCGCATTGCCGAGCTGGCTCGGGTTGATCCCGAGGGTCTGGAAGAGGCTGCTGAGAGGCTGCGCGTTCGCCGGGGCGTTGAAGGTCTGCGGCTTGTTGAGGTCGGCGAAGTTGAGCTGAACGTCGATGCTGAGCGAATCGGGCGCACCCGGCGTCCCGGCGGGCGGCTTCAGGTCGACGTGGATCTGGAACCGGCGAAGCAGCTTGTCGCTTTCGCCCGAGTACACGTCGATGTCACCCGACTGGACGATGTCATTGAGCTGGTCGAGCTGCTGGGTGTTGACCTTCCCGACCGCGTTGCCCGCCCTCTGCGCAATCGCCTTCAGGTCCTCCACCAGCTTGGAGACGTTCACCGATCCGGAGATGTGGATCGTCTCGGTTCCCTCCACGTCCTCCGTCCCCTCGTTCTTCAGGTCCGTCAGCCAATTGGCCGGGCTGATGTTGAGGGCCTTCAGCTGGTCGGTGGACTTGCCCGAGCTGTTCTGCCGCTGCAGCTGGGCGTAGGTTGCGGTGAACTCGTCATAGAGTTGCTGGGGGACCGCGTAGTCGGTCCCCTGGAAGTTCACGAGCGCCCCGTCGCCGGTCGAGATCAGGCCGCCGGTGCCGGAGAAGCTCTGGGACCCGCTCTCCGCCTTCACCGAGGCGTCGACGTCGAACTTGGGGAACTGGCCGCTGCCCTGGCTGGCGAACTTCCCACCGAGCTTCGTCTCGAAGCTGCCCGGGCTATCGCCGCCGGAGGTCTCGATCTTGAAATCGAGGTCGAAGGTCCCGCTCTGGATGCTCGTCGGGTTGTTGAACGTCTGCTGGAGGACCTGGTGCGGGTCCTCGCCGTTGCCGCCTCCGCCGCACGCGGCGATCACGAGCGCCGCGACGAGCGCGAATGCGAGTGCGATCAGGGGTCGGATCCGGGTCACGATTCCTCTCTCCAGCGGCGCCGCAGGGTACCGCAAGGTCCTTGGCCCCACGTTGAGCGGGCTCGTCCTATCCTGATTCGGATGGAGGGGTTGACAGCCTGTCCGAACTGCGCGGCCGACAACCCCGAGCGGGCGCGCTTCTGCATGTCCTGCGGCGCCGAGCTCTCGCCGGGGTGCCCGCAGTGTGGGGCCGAGAACCCCGTCGGCGCCAAGTTCTGCATGGAATGCGGCAGCGCCCTCTCAGCCGAGGCCGCGCCCGCGGCGGCCGGTTCTGCCGCGCCCGCAAAGGCGCCCCCCGAGGAGCGCCGACAGGCGACGATTCTGTTCGCCGACCTCTCCGGCTACACCGCGGCCGCCGAGCGTATGGATCCCGAGGCTGTCAAGGCGCTCGTCGATCGCACGCTGCGCGTCCTCGGTGGCGAGATCGAGCGCTTCGGAGGATCGATCGACAAGTTCATCGGCGACAACGTGATGGGGGTTTTCGGCGCTCCGGTCTCCCACGAGGACGATCCCGAGCGCGCCGTGAGGGCCGGGCTCGCCATGCAGGAGGCGATGGAGGACGCGAACCGCCAGAGCCGTGAGAAGTTCGGTGTGGGGTTCTCGCTTCGCGTCGGCATCAACTCCGGCGAGGTGATGGCGGGAGCGGTCGGTGACCGCTACACCGTGATGGGGGACGCGGTCAACGTGGCGGCGCGCCTCCAGGCCGCGGGGAGGCCCGACACCGTCACGGTCGGCGAGTCGACCTACGGCGCCAGCCGCGAGGCGATCGCCTTCGAGCGGCTCGAGCCGCTTCGCCTGAAGGGCAAGGAGGAGCCCGTGCCTGCCTGGGAGGCCAACGGCGTCCTCGCTGAGCCCCGCCGAGGCGCCGGCCGCGCGCAGACCCCGTTGATCGGCCGCGAGAAGGAGGCCGGCCTGTTGATGTCGCTGGTGGAGCGCGTGGAGCGCGAGGAGCGCCCGCACCTGGTCACCGTGATCGGCCAGGCCGGCGTGGGCAAGTCGCGGCTGCTCCGCGAGCTGATGACCAACCTCTCCGAGTCGGACGATCCGCCGACGATCCGGCGCGGGCAGTGCCCGCCGTATGGCGCGGGCATCGCCTACTGGGCGCTCGCGGAGGTGCTCAACGACGAGTTCGAGATCCGGGACACCGACGCGCCCGAGGCCGCCTGGGAGAAGCTGCGCGCGGGCGTCACAGAGCTGATGAGGGAGCTGGGGGACGAGGCCTCGGGCGAGCGCAACGCCGCGCTGCTCGCGATTCCGCTCGGGCTCGAGCCGCCAGAGGAGCTACAGCCCTCCGAGGACGACCCGCAGCGCATGCGCGAGGCGCTCTTCTCCGCCGCCCGCGCCGCCGTGGAGGCGATCGCGCGCCGCCGTCCTCTGGTCCTGGCGATCGACGACATCCACTGGGCCGACGAGGGAATGCTCGATCTGATCGACCACCTGACCCGATGGGTTCGGTCCCCGCTCCTGCTCGTCTGCCTGACCCGAGACGAGCTGCTCGAGCGCCGGCCCGGCTGGGGCGGCGGCCGTCGCAACGCCACCACGATCTCGCTCGAGCCACTCACCGCGACCGAGACTCGGGAGCTCGTCGCGGCACTGATGCCGAGCTCAGGCGAGAATGGCGGCGACGTCGTCCCCCAGGTCGCCGAGCGCTCCGGCGGGAACCCCCTTTTCGCCGAGGAGATGGTCAACCGCCTGCTGGAGGAGGAGACGGTCGAGGCCGAGGCGCTCCCCAGGACCGTCCAGTCGCTGCTCGCCGCGCGTCTCGACTCGCTCGATCGCCTGGAGCGTCGGCTGCTCCAGTCGGCATCGGTGGTCGGCCAGACCTTCTGGGAGGGGGCGCTGACCACGACCGCCGCCGAGGAGGGACTCGACCTCGGCAGGACGCTCTCCAACCTCGAGGAGAAGGACCTGCTCGTTCCCAGCGCCGGAAGCCGGCTCGCGGGCGAGCGGGAATACGCGTTCAAGCACGTCCTGATCCGCGACGTCGCCTACTCGATGCTGCCGAAGTCCGTGCGCTGCCGGAAGCATGTCGAGGTCGCCGAGTTCATTCGCGAGCGCGCCGGCGAGCGGAGCGACGGCGTCATCGGCCTGATCGCGGAGCACTTCGCGCGCGCGGCCGCCCTCGGCTCCGAGGCGGGGCTCGAACGCGACGCACTCGCCGAGCTGCAGACGCGTGCCCTCGAGTCCCTCGAAGCCGCGGGCGATGCCGCAGCCGCCCTCTACTCGAACGCCGAGGCCTTCGACCGCTACACGGCCGCCCTCGAGATCTCGGAGTCGCTGGATCCGGGGATGGTCGCGCGCATCGGCGAGAAGCAGGGCGACGTCGCGCTGCGGATGGGGCGCGTGGACGCGGCGGTCGCGGTTTGGGAGCGCTGCCTGGACCACCACCGCGCCCAGGAGGACCTGGCCCGCGTCGCGGATCTGCACCGCAAGATCGGCGCGGCCCTCTGGCACAAGGGTGAGCGCCGCGCCTCGATCGACAACTACCAGCGGGGTATCGACCTGCTCAAGGACGGGCCGCCCTGCATCGAGCTCGTCCGGCTCTACGAGGAGGCGGCCTCCCTGTACATGCACACCGGGGACAACATGCTCGCCATCTACGCCTCCGAGAAGGCTCTGCGGCTCGCCGAGCGCCTGGACGAAGCGCGTGCCGCCAGCCGGGCGCACGGGATCTTCGGCCGCGTCTTCGGCCGCATCGGCGACTCGGAGAAGGCGCGCGAGAACCTGGAGCGCTCCGTCGCCCTGGCGCGCGACTCGGATCGCTCCGAGGCCGTCCGCGCACTGCTCACGCTGGGTTATCACCTCGAGGTTTCCGAGGCCGACTACGAGGGGGCGGCGACCGCCTACCGCGAGGCGCTCGAGATCGCGCAGGAGGTCGGCGACCTCCCCTCACAGGTCGAGCTCCACGCCTCGCTCGGCGAGCTCGCGGTCGACGCCGCCGACTGGGAGGGGGTCGAGCGGGCCGCCGAGGCCAGCGGCCGCCTGGCCGAGCGCGAGGGCCTCTACGGCAAGCTCTGCTTCCCCGACCTGATGCGCGGTGTGCTCAGCTGGCGCGCCGGGGACTGGGAGGAAGCGGCCACGTCGTTCCGCCGAGCCCATGAGCTTGGCGAGCAGGTCGGCCGTTCCGAGGTGGCCTACAACGCCCTCAACTGGCTCGCAATCACCTTGCGCGAGAGCGGCGACCTCTCGGCTGCCGAAACCGAGCTGACCCGAGCGCTCGACATCTGCGAGCGCGCCGGCCTGATCGCTCAGTCGGTCGAGGCGATCTCTGCCCGTGCAGTGGTACTGGCCCTGGCCGGCCGCACGGAGCAGGCGCGCGCCGCCGCGGAGGAGGCCGAGCGGCTCGCGGGCCGGCTGCACTATCCGGTGGGCGAGGCCGCGACCGCGGAGGCCGCCGGAGCCTGTGCCGACGACCCCGACGGCATGGGGGAGAAGATGGACGAGGCCCGCCGCCGCTGGCAGGAGCTCGGCCGCCCGCTCGACGCGACCCGCTGCCGCGTCGTCCAGGGCCGGATCCTGCTCGCGGACGATCCTGACGAAGCCGCCCGGCTACTCGACGAGGCGGCCGCGGAGTACGAGGAGCTCGGCGCCCCGGCACTGGCCGCTCGGGCGCGCGAGCCTGTCGCGGGCTGATGGCCTCCTGCCGCAAGCAGGCGCTTATCGAGGCCCCGGTGGAGAGCGTCTGGGAGCTGCTCACCGACCCCGTACGGGGGCCGGAATGGGACCCGGACCTGCTGGAGGTCATGGGAGCTCCGGTCGAGATCAGGGCGGGCTCGACCTTCGAGACCACTGGCCGGGGGCCGCTGGGATTGAAGGCGACCAGCGCCTTCAAGGTCGAGGAGCTCGACGACCTGCACGAGATCAAGATGCGCTGCCAGAAGTCTGGCTACTACGTGCACTGGCTCCTCACTCCCGCTCAGGGCAACACCTTCACCGAGCTCGAGCTGGGCGTTCAGCCGCTCCCGGGAATCCAGGGCAGGGCCATGGGCGCGGTCTTCACCGGCGGGTTCCTGCGGCGCACCGCCGAGAACACCCTCGAGGCCCTCGAGCGAGCGATCGGCTCAGGAGCGCTGTTCGGGCGGCCCGGAAGTCGGAATCCCCCCAACTAGAATCGCCGCATGACAGCCGGCAAGACCTGGATCCTCACGGGATCCCTGGAGAACTTCCGCATCAACGTCGAGCGCGGCTTCGACGTGATCGGCTTCAAGGAGCGGCGGCGGCGCCAGGCAGAGGAGTTCGAGCCGGGCGACGAGATCGTCTTCTACGTCACCGGCGTCCAGGCCTTCGGCGGCATCGCCCGCGTCAAGTCTGAGATGTTCGAGCACCGCGACCGGATCTGGCCCGGCACCAAGCGGCGGCCACAAGGACCGCCGCCGGATCAAAGGCCCGAGATCTACCCCTGGCGCGTCGAGGCGGAGCCGGTCCTGATCCTCCCGGAGGACGAGTTCGTCCCGGCCGAGGAGCTCGCGACCGAGCTTGAGCACGTCCGGAAGTGGCCGCCCGATCACTGGCATCTCGCCTTTCAGGGCCAGCTCCGGACCGTCGGCGAGGCGGACGCTGCTCTACTCCGCGAGCGCCTCACCTCCACGATGGCGAGCGCGTGAGCGAAGAGGGCACCGGCCTCGTCCACGAGCGCCATTTCACCCGGGAGGAGGCGAATGCCCTCCTCCCCCGGCTCACCGCGATGCTCGATCGGCTCCGCGAAGCCAGGGACGACCTGACCGACACCGAGGCCCACGAAGCCCTCTCGGAGGCCGCGCCCACCAACGGCGGTGGCGAGGAAGGCAGGCAGGTCGGGGTGGCCTTCCTCGAGGTCCGGCGCCTGCTCGAGACGATCGAGCAATCCGGGATCGTCCTCCGCGACATCGATCGCGGCCTGGTCGACTTTCCCGCCCTGCTGGACGACCGGGAGATCTACCTGTGCTGGGAGCTCGGCGAGGACGAGGTCGCCTACTGGCACGAACTCGAGACTGGCTACGGTGGCCGCGAGCCCCTCGACTAGCGGCTGGAGGGCGATCCCACGGAATCTGCTCCGCGACCTCCGCGGCCTGGGCGGCAACGAGCAGATCGCGGTGATCGGCTGCGCGGTGATGGTTGGCAGCCTGCTCCTTCCCTGGTACCAGTCGCCGATCTCCAACGATCTCGTCCTCACCGGCATCGGCGGCTTCAGCTGGGCGGAGGGGGCCCTGCTGCTGATCGCCGCGGCGACGACCTTCCTGGCGCTGCAGGGCGGCGGCGGCTACGTGCCCCCGCGGCCGCTCCGCGAGTGGGCCCTGTTCGTGGCGGCCGGGACCTGGGCGGCCGGGATCGTCGTCTACCGGATGCTCGACCGCCCGCCGTTCACGCTGGGCGGCCGGGATGAGCCCTATGACCTGCACTACGCGATCTTCGTAGGGCTCGCCGGCGCCCTGATCATCGTCGCGGCCGGGTTGCGAATGCGGCCGCGGGAGCGCGCCAAGCGCCCGCAGGCGCCCGACTGATCCAGGCTCACTCTTCGATCGGCTCCGGGGGCTCCATGCCGTGTCGTCGCATGCCGGCCTCAATCTCCTCGACCACCGTGTCGAGAATCGCGACGCGCGCGTAGCGCTTCGACTCGGCCGGGATCAGGTGCCAGGTGGCGTGCGGCTCGATGCTGGTGCGGGCCACCATGTCCTCGATTGCCTGCTTGTACTCGTCCCGCTTCTCGCGGTTGCGCCAGTCATCGTCGGTCAGCTTCCAGGTCTTCAGAGGATCCTTCTCGCGATCCTTGAATCGCTTCAGCTGCTCCTTGCCGGAGATGTGCAGCCAGAATTTGATCAGGATCGTGCCCTCGTCCGCCAGGGTCCGCTCGAATCCGTTGATCTCGTCGTAGGCCCGGAGCCATTGCTCGCGCGTCGCGAACCCCTCGACCCGCTCGACCAGCACCCTCCCGTACCAGGAGCGGTCGAAAACGGCCATCCCGCCCCAGCCCGGCAGCGAGGGCCAGAACCGCCAGAGGAAGTGATGGCGCTTCTCGTCATGCGTCGGGGCGGCGAACTGGACGACCCTGACATGACGCGGGTCGAGCGGAGCCACGAGGCGCTTGATCGCCCCGCCCTTTCCCGAGGCGTCATCCCCCTCGAAGATGACGCAGACGGGCGGCCCGAGCTCACCCTTGCCGATCAGCCCGCCGAGCGTGAGGCGGAGCTGAGCGAGGCGCGTCTGGCCCCGCTCCAGCCCCTCGGCCTCCTCCTCGCGGGAGAGCTTCTTCGTCAGGTCGAGGTCGTCCAGGATGGCCATGATCAGAAACCCGTCGGCGCCCTGCCGTTGTGCGTGGCGATCGCGAGCTGAAGCAGCCCCATCGCGGCCAGGATCACCACGATCCCGAAGGCGATGATCCAGTTGCTACGGGCGCCGTGACCGTACCAGCCCACCAGGAATCCGATGGCGAGCAGCACGGCGTAGGGGCCGAGCGAGTCGGGCAGGGCGACGGCGAGCATGAGGCGGTATCTATCATCCCCCAGATGCCGGACTCCGAGCCCCAGTCAGTCGCCCAGGTTCGCGAGGGGCTCGGCCAGGTCGGATACCTGGCCGACGAGGCAGCCGCGCTCGTCTCGTTTCTCGCGCAACGGCTCGGCAAGCCCGTGCTGGTCGAGGGTCCTGCGGGAGTCGGCAAGACCGAGCTCGCCAAGGCGCTCTCGCGTTCGACGGACCGCCGGCTGATTCGACTTCAGTGCTACGAGGGGCTCGACGAGGCCAAGGCCCTCTACGAGTGGAACTACCGCAAGCAGCTGCTGCGGATCCAGGCCGAGGCCTCCGGCGAGGCCGAGTCGGCATCCGAGGGCTCGTGGGCTCGTACGCGAGGCGACATCTTCTCCGAGGACTTCCTCTTCACCCGGCCGCTGCTCGAGGCGATCAGCGCCGAGGACCCGGTCGTCCTGCTGATCGACGAAATCGACAAGACCGACCAGGAGTTCGAGGCGATGCTGCTCGAGGTCCTCTCCGACTTCCAGATCTCGATCCCGGAGCTCGGCGTGATCGAGGCGCGCACTCGGCCCATCGTGGTGCTCACCTCGAACAACTCCCGCGAGCTCACCGAGGCGCTCAAGCGCCGCTGCCTCTACCTCTGGCTCGACTATCCGTCGGTCGACCGCGAGCTGGAGATCGTCCGCCTGCACGCCCCCGAGCTGGACGAGGGGCTGGCCCGCCGGCTCGTCGAGATCGTCCACATGGTCCGGGCGCTCGACCTGAAGAAGCCGCCCTCGATCGCGGAGTCGATCGACTGGGCCCGCACCCTGCTGCTGATCGGCGCCGACGACATCGACCGCCAGACCTTCGAGCAGTCGATGAGCATCCTGGTCAAGCATCGCTCCGACATCGACATCGTCGCGGAGCGCGTCTCGGTGAAGCTCGAGGGCAACGGCGTGACCGGCGGCCTCACCCCGCCGGGCTCCTCCGGGAGCTGAGGTGGCCTCCACCGCGGGCAGCCTGCTCGCTTTCTTCGAGGACCTTCGTTCGGAGGGCGTCGCCGTCGGCACCTCCGAGATCCTCGACGCCTTCGCCGCCCTCGACGAGGTGAGCTGGACCGACCAGCGCGACTTCCGCGAGTCGCTGGCGGCGACGATCGCCAAGTCCCAGGAGGACCGGCGGATCTTCGAGCTGCTCTTCGACCGGCACTTCTTTCGCGCCGCCGAGACCGAGGCGCTTGAGCGGGGGATCGAGGGCGAGCGCTTCGAGGGCTCCGGCGACCGCATCGACCTGGACGAGCTGCGCGAGGCGATCCGCCGCGCGATCTTCGAGGGCAACGACGGCGAGATGCGCGACCTGGCCCGCCTCGCGATGACCGCGTTCGGGCGCCAGGGTGAGCGCTCCGGGGTGATCGGCGTGGACGTCCAGCGGATCCGCAGGGCCCTGGACCTGCAGGCCGGCGGGCGACGCAACGACGAGGACGCCCCCGCCCTCGACCCGGACAACATCCGCCAGTTCGAGCGCTACCTGCGGCGCGAGCTCGAGCGGGCGACGATCGAGCGCACCGGGAAGCTTCCCCCATCCCGCCCGCTCGCCGAGCTCGACCGCACCCTGCCGACCAGTCCGGCCCAGGACCTGACCGCCGTCCACCGGGCCGTCGCCCAGCTGAAGCGCCGAATCGCAACGCTGGGACACGAGCAGCGCGGGCGCAACCGCGGCCGCCACGTCGACGTCCGCCGCACCATGAGGGCCTCGCTCGAGACCGGCGGCGTGCCGCTCAACCTCCGCTACCGGCCGAAGCGGCCGCGGCGCCCCGAGATCTACGTGCTCTGCGACGTCTCGACCTCGGTGTCGAGCGCCAGCGTCTTCTTCCTCTCGGTGCTGCACGCGCTGCACGACTCCTTCCGGAAGCTGCGCAGCTTCGTCTTCATCGAGCGGATCTCGGAGGTCACGGACATCTTCGAGCACGAACGTGACTTCCGGAAGATCTCCGAGAGCATCTCCTCCGAGGGTGGTGTCGCCGATGTCTCGGGCTACACGGACTACGGTCGCGTCTGGCTCGAGTTCGGCGAGGAGATCGCGGAGGATCTGGGCCCGCGCTCAACGGTGATCGTCCTCGGCGACGCGCGCACGAACGGACGCGAGCCCCATGCCGCCACCTTCGGCGCGATCGCCGAGCACGCCGGCCGCACCTTCTGGCTCAACCCGGAGCCCAAGCTCTACTGGAACTACGGCGACTCGGTGATGGCCGCCTACGAGCCGTACTGCGACGGGGCCTTCGAATGCTGGACCACCAGGCATCTCGAGAACTTCGTCAACACGCTCGCCGGAGCGCCACGAACAGCGGACTGAGGGGTGCGCTAAATTGTTGTGCAGTCAATTATCCCCTGGTGAGGAGGCGGAGATGAGGATCGCTGTGTTGGGTAAGGGAAACGTCGGCGGCGGCTTGGCGGACCTCTGGGAGAAGGCCGGTCACGAGGTGGCCAGGCTCGGTAGAGGGGGCGGCGATGTATCCGATGCCGAGGCTGTGTTGATCGCCGTGCCGGGCGGCGCCGTGGCGGAGGCGCTCGAGGGCGTGCAGGGCATCGAGGGGAAGGTCGTGATCGACGCGACGAACCTGGTCGGCGCAGAGCCGCCCGGCGGTTTCGCCTCGAATGCCGAGTACATCAAGTCGAGGACCAACGGACCCACGGCGAAGAGCTTCAACATCAACTTCGCGGTGATCTACGACCAGATCGGGGAGGCGAGGAAGCCGCCCGGAAACTTCTGGTGCGGGGACGAGGAGGCCCGCGAGACCACCGAGCAGCTCAACCGTGACGCCGGCTTCGACCCGATCCCCGCCGGCGGTCTGGAGAACGCGTCCCAGCAGGAGGGGATCATCGGCTTCATCTTCGCGATCAACCAGGCCGGGATGGGCCCCTACTTCTATCGGGCGGGCCCGCCGGCGGAGCTCTGAGCGCCGGAACCGGGCCAGGACGCTCGGCCCGCCTCGGTCAGGCGCGCCAGCGCTTCGCCAGCCGACTCGTGAACTTCTTGGGCTTCTCGGTGTAGATCCGCTCACCCAGAGAGATCGCGGCGAACTGGAGCTCGCCGCGACGCTGGTCGATCTCCTGGAGCAGATGGCGCTGGTCGGCGGGACGCGCGAAGGCATCGCGCCGGCGCTGCGCCTGCTCTCGGAGGAGCGCCAGGTCGTGGTCGTCGCCCAGGTGATCGGAGAGGTCGTGGGCGTGGTCGGCGAGCGCGCTGATCATCGGGCGGTCTGCCTCCCGGATCAGCCGGAGCTGGTAGGTGAGATCCTTGACTCGCTTGCGGAGCTCGTGGAGGTTGGTCACGCTCGCCTCCTCCTCCACCGAGCGAAGGCGCTTGCGGCCCCGGCGGTAGGTGCGATGGAGCCCGGGTGCGATCAGCCCCCAGCCGTCTCCGTCGAGCGCCAGCTCGTCGAGGCTCGACCGGCACGCGATCAACTCGGTCGCCACCGAGGCCATCGTGCGCTCGATGGTGCCGTCGTCGTGTGCGTCTCGGTTCTCGGCGTCGAGCTCCTCGCCCAGCTTCTCGGAGCGCTCGTGGGCCGCCGGGCCGAACCGCTCGCGAAGGCCGTCGAGAGACTCGACCAGGATCTCCGCGTCGCGGTGGGCACTCAACTTCCGGGCCACGTCCCGGTAGTGGCCGTTCTCGCGGCGACAGGCGTCGTCGCCGATCGCATCGCGGACCAGGCGGAGCGCCGAGCGGATCTTCTTCATGTCCTTGCGCGCCTCGTGAATCGCCTCGGCGGGCTCGGTGCCGGCCTCGCCACGCAGCTGTGCGACCGCGTCCTCGACCTGCGCCTCCAGCACTCGCCGGATGCCGGGGCCGACCGGCTCGCCCTTCAGCAGGTGGTAGGCCGTTGAGTCGGCGGCGGCCAGAGCGGCGGTCTTGTCACGTGTGGTCGCCACATCAATCTCCTGCCCATATGGGTGCGGAACTAACGGGCGGAGATGTAAAAACGCCGATAACCGTCAGTGGGACAAAAATCGCGCTGACGGAACGCCCGAGGTCGCCAGGGTCTCGTTGAGGTACCGATGATCGCCCGTGACCTCCTCGCCGAGCCAGCCCGGCGGCTTGAACACGTTCGCCTCCTCCTCGGAGGGAAATTCGATCTCGGCGACCACGAGACCCTCGAGATCGCCGCCGTAGACGTCGATCTCGATCACGAGGTCACCGTGCGGCATGACGTGGCGGCGTTTCTGGAGCCGCCTCCCCTCGGTCAGCGGCCAGAGCTCGTCGAAGCTGGCGCGGTCCAGCTCGACCTCGGCCTCGTCCCGCGATAGCCCCGAGCCGCGTTTCGCGGTGAGCAGCAACCGATCGCCCTTGCGGCGAACCCGCACCTCGCCTTCGGAGCCGATCGCCAGGTAACCCTGTTCGATCTCATCGGCCTCCACCCCGCCGAGATCCGGCGGCGCGTTCACCAGGAACTTGCGCTCGACCTCCATTCCGACACCGTAGACTGGCGCATGGACCCGACGGGGGGGCTCGCGGGACGTGCGGGCTGAGATAGCGGAAACGATCCCTCCGCTGACCCTTTGAACCTGTGCGGTAATGCGCGCGGAGGGAGCATGCTGACCAGACTTCGCGAAGGGACTCAGGACGCGGCCCGCGAAGGCCGTCCGGTTCGCGCAAGCGGGATCTCCCACTCCTTCGGCGAGCTGCGGGTGATCGACCGAATCGACCTCGAGGTCGAGCCCGGCGAGGTGCTCGGGATCGTGGGTCCCTCCGGCTGCGGCAAGACCACGCTCCTGGAGCTGCTCGCAGGGCTGCGGACGCCCGATTCGGGCTCGGTCTCGATCGGCGACCGCTCCGAGCCAGCCGAGCGGCTCGAGGGCTGCGCGTACATGCCCCAGCGCGACCTGCTGCTCCCCTGGCTTTCGGCGGTCGACAACGCGGCGCTCGCCCTGCGGCTCGCCGGCGCCTCCAGGTCCGCAGCGAGGACGGAGGCGAGCGGCCACTTCGAGCGGCTGGGGCTCTCGGGCTTCGAGGAGGCCCGGCCGGGCGAGCTCTCGGGTGGGATGCGGCAACGCGTCGCCTTCCTCCGCACGCTGATGGCGGGCCGTCCCGTGCTCCTCCTCGATGAGCCGTTCGCGTCGCTCGACGCGATCACGCGAGCCGAGATGCAGTCCTGGCTCGCCGGCGTCCTTGGTCCCGACCTCCATACGGTCGTCCTCGTCACCCATGACGTCGAGGAGGCGCTCTACCTCTCCGATCGGGTGCTGGTGCTGACCCCAAGGCCGGCAACGGTCGCTGAGCGAATCGAGATCGACGCGCCGCGCGCCACCGACCGCGCGGCCGCCGTCACATCGCCGGAGTTCGCCGAGCTCAAGGAGCGCGCGCTGCGGAGCCTCGCGGAGGCGGCGCGGTGAGCGCTGCGCGACGATATCTGGCGCCCGCCGCCGTGATCCTGGTCCTGCTCGGCGCCTGGGAGCTGGCGGCGCGCTGGGACTGGATCTCGAACGCGCTCAACATCCAGGACTTCCTCGTTCCTGCGCCGAGTGACATCGCCACCTCGCTATGGCGCGACCGCTCGCTGCTCGCCGACGACTCCTGGGTCACGCTGCGCGAGGTCCTGCTCGGCTTCCTCTGCGCGCTTGCGGCGGGCCTCGCGTTCGCCGTGATCCTGCACCTGTCCGACACGCTGCGGCGCGCGTTCTACCCGCTGCTGGTCGCCTCCCAGACCATCCCGCCCGTCGCGATCGCGCCGATCCTGATCGTCTGGTTCGGATTCGGGCTCGGGCCCAAGGTCCTGCTGATCGCGCTGGTTTGCTTCTTCCCGGTCACGGTCAACACACTCGACGGGCTGCGCTCGGTCGATCCGCAGCTGATCACGATGATGCGGACGCTGGGGGCCAGCCGAACCCAGATCCTGAGCCGCGTCGAGCTGCCCTCGGCTCTGCCGTTCTTCTTCAGCGGAACGAAGATCGCAATCGCGGTCGCGGTGATCGGTGCGGTCTTCGCCGAATGGGCGGGGGCCGGCTCCGGCCTCGGTCATCAGATCCTGATCGCCTCCAGCAACCTGCTGACGGCCCGGATGTTCGCCGCAATCACTCTGCTCTCGGTGATGGCGATCGTCCTTTTCGCGGTCGTCTCACTGATCGAGCGGAAGGTGGTCACCTGGGACAGCCGGGGGGTGACGCGGACGTGACCCTCGCGCTCCGTCTCGCGGTTCTGACCGCGGCCGCCGCGATCGCGCTCGGCCTGTCCGCCTGCGGCGGCGGCGAACCCTCGAAGGGCTCACCATCGCACCCCGAGCCCTTCACGCTCGCCCTCGACTGGTATGTCAACCCGGACCATGCGGGGATCTACAGCGCGCTCGACCGCGGCTTTTTCAAAGCCCAGGGCCTCGACGTCCAGCCACAGGTCCCGTCGGACCCCTCCGCGCCGATCAAGGAGGTGGCCGCGGGCCGCGCCGACCTCGCGGTCTCCTACGAGCCCGAGGTCCTGCTCGCTCAGGACAAGGGCTTGGACGTCCAGGCGGTGGGCGCCATCGTCGATCAGCCGCTGACCTCGCTGATCTCCCTCCCGAAGGCCGGCATCGCGACCGGCGCCGACCTGCGGGGAAAGACGGTCGGGACGGCCGGGATCCCGTACCAGACGGGCTATCTGGAGACGATCGTGCAGTCGGCCGGCCTGCCGTCCTCGGCCGCCGAGGAGGTCAACGTCGGTCTCAATCTGCTGCCCACCCTGATCGGCGGCAAGGTGGACGCGATCCTGGGCGGTTTCCGGAACATCGAGGGCGTTGACCTCCAGCAGCGCGGACTCGATCCTCGGATCGTGCCCGTGGACCAGCTGGGCGTTCCGACGTACGACGAGCTCGTCCTGGTCGCCCAGCGCTCGACGGTCGACGAGCACCCCGAGGCGATCCGCAGCTTCCTCACGGCGCTTGCGGAAGGCACCTCATACGCGATCAAGCACCCGCAGCAAACGGCCAACACCGTGCTCGCTGCCGGAATGGGTCTCGACCCGACGCAGACCCGCGCCGAGGTCGACGCGACCTTGCCGCTGCTCGCCGGCGCCAAGGGCCATCCCTATGGCTTCATGGACACCGATCAGTGGCGGGAGTACGCGGAGTGGATGGTCGAGCACAACCTGATCTCGTCCGCACCGCGGACGAGCGACATGCTCACCAACGCGCTGCTGCCCTAGCTGCCCTGGCGGGCCGTCTGCTTGGCGAGTGCGGGCAGCACCTGGCCAGCGTAGACCTCGATCGCCCGGTGAGGATCAGCCCGTAGAAGTAGCGCATGCTCTTGGGCTACCCGCGCCGCGCGGGGAAATAGACCCGGCCGTCAGGCGGCCAGCCGAGCCGGTGGGCCGGCTCCCATCGCCTTGTGCCAGCCCGCGAGCGCGAAGGACCCGGCAAGCCCGCGAAACGGCGCGTACGGGGCGAAGTACTCCTCCACCTCGGGAACCGTGGCGCGACGGCCGAGGCCGGCCAGGTGCCCGACGAGCTTGACGTAGGCCAGGTCGCCGGCCGGCAGCGAGTCCGGGTCTCCGCGGCCGTGAAGCCCGAGGCACTGCATCGTCCACGGCCCGACCTCCGGGATCGCCACCAGCCTGCGGTCCGCCTCCGGGTCGAAGAGGTCGGCGCGCCCGCGGGCGACCTCCCGGGCGCAGTGAACCATCGCCACCGACCGGCCCTGGCTCAGATCCATCGACGCGAGCTCCGCCGGAGCGCGTCCCGCGATCACCGCGGCGGACGGTACGTCGCGGAGGGGCCAGGAGCGCTGGCGGCGCCCCCGCGGATCGGGCTGATTCGGGAGGAAGCTCGGCGCCCAGCGCCTGACGATCCGTCGCTGGATCTCCGCGGCGCGGGAGGCCTCGATCAGCTGCGAGGTGATCGCCCAACAGAGCGCCTCCCAGGGCCACGGCCTGCGCCTCGGCCTCACCCAGGGCCTGTGGTGGATCGTCGGCCCGATCAGCGGATCGCGCTTGAAGGCGTGGAAGAACTCGCCCATGTCCTCCTCGACCGCGAGCGCGAACCGCATCCGCTCGAGTGCGATGCCGAGCTCGGCCTCATCCGCCCAGGGGGCCTCGTCCTCGTCCTCGGCGACGATCGGGCGCTCGACCGAGGCCGGCTCGACCGGCTCAGCACGGACGTGTACGAAGCCGTCGCGGGTGCGCCACCAACGTGCCCTGACGGGCCGGTCGCCGACGTGAAGCAGGCGCTCCGCGACTCCGCTGCGGGAGCGAACTACCCCGTCACCGCCGCTGCCGCGCGGCAGCCTGTAGGGCCACCGCGGCAGGACGCGCTCCTCGAGGACCACTAGATGGCTGACGCCACGGCGCTGTGCGCCTGGGGGCGCGCAGGGCCAAGCAGATCGGTGGACGCAGGGCGAAGCCCTTGCTGGCGACAAGGGCGAGCCCGAGGACGCCGAGATGCGACGGCCATGCGCGTCACCAGGCGTGCATGGCCGTGGGGTCAGCCATCTACTAGCGGCCGAGGACGTGAACGTCGACCAGGAAGCTGCGGCTGGCGACGACCTTCTCACGGCGCCTGAAGAGGCCTCGGCGCGGGGGCCGTCGCGGGGCACGCGCCGCGCGCGCGACCGCAACCACGACGACCCCGGCTGCCGCGCCCCCGGCGGCCGCGACGGCGAGGGGGCCGACCTCGCGGCCCCAGAGCTCGATGGTGCGGCTCTGCGCGCGGACGGGCAGCGGCCTGACCGGCTCCGCCTCGATCACCACCTCCTCGCTCATCTGGATCTCTTCCGCCACCCGCTCCATCCTAGTAACGAGTCAAGACCCCTCCGGCATTTCGCCGAATCCGGCGCCGGAAACTAGAGGGACTTCTCGTAGAGCCGGTACCTCTTGACGACCGTGCCGCCCATGCCCTCCATGGCGCGGTTCATCGGCTCGTTCACCTCGAGGATCCAGCCCTCCTCGCCGCCGGTGACGCCGACCTCGGCCGCCGTCTCTAGGTGCCGGACGTAGAAGCGGGCCGCGATCCCGGTGTGCTGGTACTCCGGCTTCACCCCCAGGGCGAAGACACGGACCCGGTCGATCTTTCGCTTGCCGAGCAGGAAGCGCAGCCAGCCGAAGGGCAGCAGCCGGCCGTTCATCTTCTTCGTCACCTGATTGATGTCGGGCAGAGTCAGGGCGGCGCCCAGCACCTCACCGTCGCGCTCGGCCATGAACGCCCAGCGCGGGTCGAGGACCTGCTTCAGGTTCTTCGCCTGGAAGGAGACCTCCTCGTCGGTGATCGGCACGAAGCCCCAGTTCTTCTCCCAGGCCGAGTTGTAGACCTCCATGAAGCGGCCGATCTCCGCCTCGAGATCGCGCTTGTTCATGTTGCGGACCGCGATCCCGTGCTCCGACTCGACCTTGTCGGCGACGGCGTGGATCGCGTCGACGAAGGCGTCTCCCTTCTTCAGGCCGCCCATCTCCAGGTTCCACATCAGAAGGTCCATGGTCTTGCCATAGCCGAGCGCCTCGATTCGCTCCCGGTAATACAACGGATGCCACGGCTCGAGGATGTACGGGTGGCGGTCGTAGCCCTCGACCAGCAGCCCGCACTCGTCGTTGGTGGTGAAGTCCATCGGCCCGACGAGCCGCTCGCGCCCGCGCTCGCCGACCCAGGCCTCCGCGGCGCCCAGCAGCGCCTCGAAGATCGCGGGGTCGTCCTCCGCGTCGATGAAGCCGAACTGGCCGTCGCTGCCGCCCTGGAACTGGTCCCAGCGGCGGTCGACCTGCGCCGTGATCCGCCCGACCGGCTCGCCACCCCGCCAGGCCAGGAAGTACTCGGCCTCGGCGTGGTCGAAGTACGGGTTCTTGTCCTGATTCAGGAACTCCAGCCGCTCGAAGATGAGCGGCGGGACCCATGGAGTCCCCTGGTGAAGCCGAAACGGCAGCTTGATGAACTTCCGGAGATCGCTTCGGCCCTGCACGGGCCGCACTTGAATGGTGCCTGGCACGGCTGCGGACGCTACACATGCTTCACTTCCCGGGGATGTCCGACTCCACCCAAACGCCGGTGGACGTCTTCGAGAAGGCCCGCACGCACGACCGGGTCGAGCAACTCGAAGCCGCCAAGCAGGGCGATCTCCTCCCCTATTTCCGCATCCTCGAGTCCCAGGCGGGGCCCGTCGTGGAGATGGAGGGGCGGGAGACGATCATGCTCGGCTCCAACAACTACCTGGGGCTGACCACCGACGAGCGCGTCAAGCAAGCCGCCCGCGACGCCCTCGAGCAGTTCGGGACCGGGGTCACCGGCTCGCGCCTTCTGAACGGCACCACACCCATGCACGTCGACCTCGAGCGCGAGCTCGCCGAGTGGATGGGCACCGAGGACGCGATCGTCTACACGACCGGCTACCAGTCGAATCTCGGCGCGATCAGCGCGATCCTTGAGCCCGGCGACACGGTCATCTGCGACTCCGGCGACCACGCCTCTATCCTCGACGGCTGCAAGCTGTCGGGTGCCCGGCTCCGTCCCTTTCGTCACAACCGGATGGACAAGCTGGAGACGATGCTGGAGCGGGCCGTCACCGACGGCAGCGGGACACTGGTGGTGGTCGACGGCGTCTTCTCGATGGAGGGCGACGTCTGCGACCTGCCGCCGATCGTGGAGCTCTGCCGCCGCTTCGGCGCCCGTCTGATGGTGGACGAGGCCCACGGCGTCGGCGTTCTCGGCAAGCGGGGAGCCGGCGCGTGCGAGCTCTTCGGCCTCGAGGACGAGGTCGATCTGCGGATGGGAACGTTCTCGAAGAGCCTCGCCTCCTGCGGCGGGTTCATCGCGGGCTCGGAGGAGGTCATCGAGTACCTCCGCATCTCCTCGCGATCGTTCATCTTCAGCGCTTCGGCGGTCCCAGCCGCGGTCGGCGCGGCCCTCGGCGCCCTGCGGGTCATCCGCTCGGAGGGTGCGGAGCTGATGGCGCGCCTGCTGGACAACGCCGCCTACCTCCGCCAGGGCTTCCGGGGCATGGGGTTGAAGTTAGTTGAGCCTGGGACCCTGCCGGACGGCACCGAGGCCACCACACCAGTCGTGCCGGTGATCGTCGGAGAGGACTGGCAGGCCGTCCTGCTCTGGAAGGCGCTCTTCGATGCCGGGGTTTACACGAACGTCGCCCTCCATCCCGCCGTCCCTCCGGGCGGCGCGCTGTTGCGGACCAGCCTGATGGCGACCCATGAGCGCGCTCATCTGGATCGTGCCCTGGAGATCATCGCCGACGTCAGGACCCGGTTCCCGGATCTGCCGGCGGCGTAGCCGCCCGGTTTCGGATCCGCTCTGCCGGGTATTAAGTACGGTTGGGTGCGGTCTCGTCCAAGTCTCTTGGACGTGGTTTCAGATCGCCCGACAAAACATCTGCTCTTAGCGGACGGGATGATCGTTCGGGTGTTGACCGTCGGCGCGCAAGGTGTGTAGGTTTCGCCTCGCCGCGCGCTTCCGGGGCAGGGAGCGGACGGAACAGTCTGAGGAGAGGACCGTCCGCTTCCCCCGGCTCTAAAGAGCGACTGGGGGCTGCCGGCAGCACAACCAAGCCCGCCAACAAGCCCGCCAACAATTCCTGTACCTAGCAGGAGGGAGAAACGATGTCTGCTGCTTCGACGATTGCCCCTGCCAGCCCCATGCCCGCCCTCGCCCCCCGGCGCCTTGAGCCGACCGTCCTCGATCCCCAGACTGAACCCGGAGAGCGAGGTACCGCGCAGTGCATGGAGGCACTGGCCCGCGCCAACGAGGTCAGACTCGCTCGCGCCGCCCTGAAGAGGGAGATCTCCGCCGGCCGCCGCTCCGTCACCGAGGTGATCATGGATTCCCCGTGGGAGGCCGAGAGCATGAGCCTCAGCGAGCTCCTCTGCAGCCAGTGCCGCTGGGGACGCGCCCGCTCACGGAAGCTGCTTGCGTCGGCCGCTCTCGGGGAGGGCAAGAAGGTCGGCTCACTCACCGAACGCCAGCGCCGGATCCTGACGGGCGCCCTCGAGGCGAAGCTGGGGGCCGGCTGAACTAGTCGGTCCGCCGCGGCGGGCGACTCATTCACCCCAAGCGGTAGAGGGCACCGCCGGAGCGGCGGCGGAAGGCCGAAGCGAAGAGCCAGGCGGCGCCCCCGAAAGCCAGCAGCCCGGCGGCCGCGCAGATCGCCGGGCTGATCCGCGTCGCGAACCAGAGCACCCCGAACACCGGAACCCCGACCGCGGCGGAGAGCACCAGGGTGTGCGAGCGGAAGGCGGCGAAGTGCTCACGGATCGAGATCTCCAGCCCGGCGAGAGACCCGAGCGCCAGACCGACACCGATCATCACCAGCCCCTGCGGCGGCGCGATGAAGAAGCCGACCACCAGCAGGAGGAGGCCGATGAAGATGACGATCTCCGTCAGCGGGAAGCTGCCCCACAGGGCCGGGGGCCGTTCGAGGTTCCCGGCCCGGCGCCGGGCGGCCCGGCCTCGCTGCTGATCCTCGACGAGGACCGCGGAGGGCGAATTCGAAGCGCCATTCGCAGGCTCAGCCTGCTGCCGGCGCCGCCGCTTGCGGCGCTGTCGCTTCGTCGCCATGTTCTCTCTTCAGGGGGCCGGAGCCCCTCGGCTAACGGGCAACCGGAGGAGATCTTGACCCGCCACCAGCCCAGCAACATGCCGAGCACGCCCCAGCGCGGCCTGGCGTGCCAGTTCTTGCAGCCGGGCTCGCCGATGTCCTCGTTGTGAACGCGCTCCCACTTGTGCGTGGCCGGTTCCGCGAGCATCCGCTCGATCAGTTCCCGGTTGTCCTGCTCGACGACCGCGTAGTCGTGGAGATCCGCCCGGACCTCCTGGATGCGCGCCGCGAGCCCGTCCCTGACCTTCTCCAGTTCGTCGACGGTGAGCAGGCGGGGCCCGCCCAACCCGGGCACCGAGAAGTTGATGCCCGTGCGCGGGAAGGCCGATCCGAACAAGCGGGCGAGCGCCAGCTCCATTACGGCGATCTGACGGCGAAGGTCGGCGCGAGAGTCCCGCTCGTCGTGCTCGTAGAGGACGCTGTCGAGGCGCTCAGGGGGAGACGGGGGGACCAGGGACTCGTCCACCTGAGGCGTCGTTTGCACCTCGGGAACGTCAACGCGTTCGAGCAACTCCTCCGGCATTCAGTCCTCCTCTGACCCCGTGAAACGGGTTGCGCTTCCGCGCACCCTCGCATCCTACGCCCGAAGCGCGCTTCCCGCCACCCACAATGCCTCTTCGAGAGCGATGTCGGGCACGCCGCGCACCCCGATCGCCGTGAGCAGGACCCGATCCGTGCCTCGCCGGACGCCCCGTCCCTCGGCCGTCCGGTCGAAGAGAATCCCGAGCGTCCGCTTCTCGTCCGCCACGACGATCGTCCCGTCCGGGAGCGGTGAGACGCGGCCCTCGAACCGCTCGCCCTCGGCGGAGAGCCTGAGGCCGACCCTGCCCTCGACCCGGTCCGCGTCGAACGCGCGCAGGGCAACGCCGACCTCGACCATGGCGATCGTCAGCGCATCTTCGACGCGGTTGCGGCTCTTGAAGCGTCCATCGTGTATCCGCTCGAAGATCAGCTGCTCGATCGGCGTACGGGTCGTGTCGGGGTCGAGCCCGATGTGCCGGAAGAAGACGCGATAGGCCCACGGGATCGGCTGCTGGCGCAGTTGGATCGCCTGCGGCCCCGCGATCCGGTCGCTGAGCGATCGCAGTCGCTCCTTCAGCGCCTCCGGGCTGCGGCCGGTCGCAGTTTCGATCACGGTGGAGAGGATCGAGAGGCCGGGGAACTCCTCGGTCAGGGCGTCGTCCACCCAGCCCGGCTCGGGGACGGCGTCCCAGGCATCAGGCAGCGGCTCCTCTGCTCCGCGTCCGGGGCCGCTTGTGGGGAGCTCGGCCATCAGCGGACCGTGGCAGCTCGCTTCTTCGACGCGGCGATCAGCGCATCGACCTTGGCGAAGAACTGCGGATCGTCGAGCCGCCCGATCGAGGTCGCCTGGAAGATCCCGCCCGGGTATGCGTACACGAAGGTCGGGCAGCCGCCCACCCTGAAGAGGTTGGAGAGCGCGCCGTCGCGATCCAGGCCGACCGGATGGGTCCAGTGATGGTCCCGGATCAGCTTCTGCACCTCCGAGGAACTGTCGCGCACGTCGATCGCGAGGAAGTTCACCCGGTCGCGGTACTTGCGGTACGCCCGCTCGAAGACATCCTCCTGGTTCTCGCAGTCCCCGCCGCGGGTGAACCAGAACGAGAGGACCAGCGGCCGGCCGAAGTAGTCACAGACCCTCAGGGCCCCCGGTACGTCGACGCGGCACGCGGGCGTCCGCCGGCTGCCGGACGGACACGGGATCCTCGCTGCGTCGCAATCGTCCTGGGCGATGTTGGCGTCGCCGCTCGCGCCGGTTCGCGCGTTGGGGACCGCGAACTGGGCGATCGGCATGTCGCCCTCATTGGTCGCCCCGAGGACTCCCTTGTTCTTCGTCGCGATCGTGTTGATGCCGGCGATGGCGATCAGCGCGACGAAGACCATCCCGACGATCAGCGAATAGATGGTCGTGCGACGGGGCCCCTGGCCTTGCTCCGGGCCCTTCCCTCCGTCTCTGCCAGCGCCGTTCTCCACGGCTCAATGGTCCCCTACAGGGCGGATTGGCCGGCGGCAGGCCGCGCAGGCGCGCGGGCGGGGAGCGGAAATCCCTCCTCCGCCCAGACGATCGCGGCCGGCAGGACGAGCATCACCCCCGCCAGCGCGACCAGCAGGTCGACCACGGTGACCAGGCCGAAGTCACGGAGGACAGGGGCCACGGAGATCAGGCCGACGTCGTCGAGCAGGGGCAACCCGGCGATCGCGAGCACCGCGAACCCGGCGATCGCCGTGACGCCGGAGGCGAGCACCGCCGCGCCGGTCCGAAGGTAGGTGCGCCGGAGCGCCTCGCCCACCGACTGGCCCGCGTCCCGCTCGGCCGTGTAGCGAGCGGAGAGGATCACGCTGAACTCGGTCGCGATCGCGATCACCAGAGCTCCCAGGGTCGCCGACATCGGGTTGAGCGAGATCCCGAGCGCCGCGACCACCAGGCCCGACCAGCCGGTGGCCATCACGACCGGTATCAGGGGCACGACGGCACGTCGGATGGAGCGGTAGATCAGCGACAGGACGATCCCGACGGCGAGGATTCCCACCAGCGGCAGCCACCAGCGGCTGTGCGAGAGGTCGGTGTTCGCCTCGGCCGCAAGCACCGGTAGGCCCGCGAGCTCGACCGTGGTCCCGGGCGGAGGGCCGGGGCCGTCCGGCGGGTTGACCTGGGCGCGAATGTCATCGATCAGCTTCTGCTGATCGGAAAGCGGCTGAACCCGGATGCCGAAGGCGATATCGGCCGTGTCACCGATCGGCGTATTGCCGGCCGATGGATTGCACTCGCCACGATGGCTGATCACGATCTGCGAGATGAAGCAAGGCAGGGCCTGTACCAGGGCGTGCACGTCGCCGACGCTCTGACCCGCTGTGGAGCCTCCTGCGGACGAGGCGCTCGCTCCGCCGAAGAAGTCCGTCAGCGAGAGGGCCGGGCAGATCTGGGCGTCGGCGCAGCTCGGATTGGCCCCGGAGAAGCCGTGGCGCGCCAGGACGCGCTGCTGGAACCCCTCGGCCCATGAGATCACCGCCGGGCTCGTCGGGTCCTGAGCCCTGATCGTCACGTTCACGTCGCCGGAGATCCCGGTCTGCTTCTCGAGCTCGTTCAGGTCCTTGAGCGCGGCCAGGTGGCGCGGGGCCAGGTCGCGGATGTCGGTCTCCACCCCGGTCCCCGCGCTGGCCGCCCAGCCGCAGACGGCGAGCAGCAGCCCCGCGGCGAGCACCCGCCCGGGGCGGGCGAGCGCCATCGCTATCGCAGCGACGCCGACGGTCTGGAGGCGGGCCGCGGCGCCAGCCAACCGCCTGGGTTCGTCGGGCCGGACCGGGGCCTCGGGCGACCCACGCCAACCCGAGAGGCCGAGTGCGGCGAGCCCGCCGGTCAGCGCCACGACGAACGCCAGTGCCACACCGACGACGAGCAGGAGTCCGAAGGAGCGAACGAGGGGGCTCGGGGACAGCGCGAAGGCCGCGAAGCCCGCGATCGTCGCCACGCAGGCGGCGCCGATCACCGGACCTCCGCCGCTCGCGGCTGTGGCGACGGCCCGCCCGGGCGCTGCTCCCTCCGCTCTGGCCTCGTTGAACCTGGCCTGGAACTGGATCGCGTAGTCCACCGAGAGCCCGACGAGCACCGGGAGCATCGCGATCGCCCCGACCGTCAGGGAACCGCCGAACAGGGCGACCAGCCCCATCGTCATCGCCCCGGCGGCCACCGCGACGCCGAGGGGCAGCAGCCGCAGCGGCCGCGGCAGGATCAGCAGGAGGGTCAGGGCCATCACCAGGGCGGCGACACCCAGCAACAGGAGCGTCTGATTGCGGAGCTCACGTGCGCCCGCGTCGACCACGACCGGCGCCCCGGTGACGAGGTAGCTGCCGTCGCTGAGCTTGAAGCGGGGATCGGAGACCGCCTGGCGGAAGAGGCCGATCGCCTCGTGCCGCTCGGCGTCCGTCATGTCCGGCCGCAGCCGGACGATGATCTGGGCCGCATCCCTGTTCGGGAAGAGGTAGCCGAACCTCTCCTTCGGCGTCCCCGCGGGCTTCGACTGGTCGAAGACGACGCGGCTGACGAAGTTCGGATCGTCCAGGCGCGGGACCGAGGTGATGCCGTACTGCAGGGCCACCTGGACGAGCTGGCTTTGGAACTGGCCGAGGACCTGTTGTGCGGCGGCATTGGCCGCCTGATGCTGCTCGGCCGCTGATGCCCCACGCCGCGCC
Source organism: Solirubrobacterales bacterium (assembly GCA_036276255.1). GTDB lineage: Bacteria > Actinomycetota > Thermoleophilia > Solirubrobacterales > 70-9 > DASUPK01. The sequence continues at coordinate 500 of DASUPK010000098.1, read as the reverse complement.
GCTGCGCGCGCTGCACGCCGGCCCGCGACCTGCGCCGCCTGACTGGCGCCGCCGATCTGGCCGCGCAGGGCCTCCTGGATCCCCGCGACGCTCAGGTAGAGGAACGTGCCGGGACCGAACACCGATTGGCTCGGATGGAGCTTCGCGATCTGGTCGCAGACCGGCGGGAGCGGCTCCTTCTTGGGATGCGGCAGGGACGCGGCCAGCTGGGTGCCGCCGGCGAAGCATTCCTCCAGCTCGAACAGTGGCTCGAGGTCCTTGGTGAGGACGAGCCTTCGCAGGTCCTCCTTCGCCAGGACGATCACGGGCTCGTCGCCGAACTTCTCGTGGAAGTCCTGGGTCGCCTGGTACTCAGCCGATCCCTTGCTGACCAGCGTGTCGGTGCCGGCGTTCGTGGAGAGCTGCGTGGCGGCGAAGATCCCAGCGCCCGTCAGCAGCACGATCGCCGCAATCAGCAGCCATGGCCACCGCACGGCGATGCCCGCCACCCGCTCGAAGAA
>DASUPK010000097.1:0-3930 GCA_036276255.1 Solirubrobacterales bacterium | reverse complement strand
ATCAGCAGCGGGCTCTCCTTGGCCTGCTCGCAGACGTTGAGGAGATCGTTCATGGAGGAGACCTCCTCGACCTGCTCCTTGACGAACCATGCGAGGAACTGCTCGGCGGGGAAATCGCCCTGATCGCGGGCGAGCTTGAAGAGGTCGTTGATCTCGTCGCTGACCCTCTTTTCCTGCTCGAGGGCCATCTTCACCGGCCCGACGACGTCGTCGTACTTCGTCTGCTGCGAGGTGATGTCGGGGATCTTCACGACCTCGTCGGTGTCGAGCAGGTACTGGACCATGATCATCGCGTGGTTTCGCTCCTCGACCGCCTGGCGGTAGAAGAAGGCGGCCAGGCGGGGCAGGGTCTCCGAGTCGTAGTAGACGGCGGCGCCGATGTACTGCTGCTGGGCGGCGAACTCGTTCGAGATCTGCTCATTGAGGGCATCGGCGAAGCTCTGATCGGCCATGGGGCGGAGCCTATATGGAAGAGGGCCCTTGACTGTGCTTCAGCGCCATTCGAGAATGGCATCTGGGGAGGAGAAGAGAGGAGCGCAAGGATGAGCGACGCGAAAGCCGAGTACGTCGTCGACCGAGTCGACGCAGAGCAGTTCGAGCCGGACATCATCGATGGGACGCAGGTAGGCGAGTTTCATCAGATCGAGCCGAAAGGGGAGTCACAGGACAAGCTGGACGCAAGCCTGTGGCGTTCGGACCCAGCGACCTATGACTATCTGTTCGAGGGCGACGAGGCCTTCCACGTCCTCGAAGGGGCCGCGACCGTGAAGCTGCCGGACACTGGAGAGATCGTCGACCTGCGGGTCGGCGACGTCGCCTACTTCAGCGCCGGTACGCGATCGATCTGGACGATCACGGAGCCGTTCAAGAAGTTCACGGTCATCTCGAACTGAGTCGGCCCCCGGCGGTCTATTCGCCCCAGCGAAATCCTGTCTCCGTGGGCATCGGCTCCAGCGGGCTGGCTGGCAGACCCGGCTCGGTGCCGGCGGTGTTGTAGCCCGAGGGCGCCACGTCGTTCGGCGTGTCCGGGTGGAAGATCGACGCGAGGTACTGGATGTGGCCGCGACCGGGGCCGAGCTCCCACTGGCCGCCCCCGTAAGCGCCAATGCCGTTCTCCTCGCAGAAGTCGTAGCCGGCGAAGAGCTCGTGCAGCGGCCCGAATCGCGACGGCTTGATGTTCACCATCTTCGGCATCCAGGGCTGAGCCTTGATGTCGTCGACCGAGTGGATCGGCGCATCCCAGGTGACACGGTCGGCGACCGGGTCGAGGACCGGCTTGGTCTCGTCGTTCACGTCCGGATCCTCGAGCCAGGCGTCCGGGAAGGTTTCGATCAGCTTTCGGTAGAGCTCCGGATCGGTGTCGACGTCGACCGGCGTGCCCTTGTACTGCCCCTTGAGGTCGAGCGAGTCGACCGCGCCGGTCTCGGCGAGCTGCCCGATCAGCTCGTCGGTCCAGTCGTTGGTCGGATCGAGCTTGAAGCGGAGAGTGGGGTAGATCTCGAGGCGCTTTCGGACCGGCTCGATCGTCGAGACCTCCTCCGAGCCCGGAGGTGTGAGGCGCATCGAGACCACGAAGGTGACCGGCTTCGGCGCACGGCCGACAACCTCATGCAGCGACTTGCCGGCCTGCCGAAGCGCGAGGTCGAGCGCGGCGCTCTCGAACGCCCAGCGGCGGTAGTTGACCGAGACCTCTCGCTCGGGCGGGCTGGGAAAGAGGTCGAGGCCGTCGAGCAGCTCGGAGAATGAGGCGATGGTGTGCTTGCCGGCCAGGTCGAGCACCTGGCCGGCGTCCTGGAGGGCGACGTGGTCGAGCGCGTCGTAGACCACGTCCTCTCCGAGGCCCTCCTGGCCGCCGCCCTTCAGGTGGATCACGGTGGTGAGCCGCTCGAAGGAATCCGGCACCTGGAACTCGAGCCCCTGGAGCTCGTAGCCCTCGACCTCGAGCGGCAGGTCCTTGATCGTCTCGTAGCTGCCCACGGCGGCGGACCTTACCGACCGGCCGATGTCGGCCCTCCGGGCTGTGCTCGGATCAGCCCCGGTGGCGCAGCCGGCGGAAGTGGTGGGTCTGGGCGAGAGCCCACATCGAATCGGGCGACGCCCAGAAGAGGACCGCCCCCGCGCCGCCCGCCAGCGCCGCCCGCAAGCAGCTCGCGGCGCGGCTCTCGTTGACGGCGCGGATCGGCAGGTGGCGCTTGGAGCGACCGTGATCGCTGAAGGAGATCTCGACGGCGAGGTTGTGCCGCTTTCGATGGGTGCGGCGGTACTCGCGGTAGAGGCCCGCCGCGGTCAAGCGCATTCCCGGCTGGCCGCCGCGGCGCTTCATGCACGAGGCCTGCGTCCCGACCAGCTGAATGCCGCCACGCCGGTGCCCGAAGCGGCGGTTGCGGCGGTCGAGCATCCGGGCGATTCGCCCGTACTGCCAGTTGCCGAAGAAGCCCGGTGCGGCTCCGACCTTCTGGATGCCCGCATCGGAGGCCCGGATGCTGCCCGCGACGCGACCGATCAGTGAGCCGAGCCGGTGGATGCTGCGGCCGAAGCCCTGCTTCCAGCGCGACAGGTGATGGTCGGTCGCCCGCGCGTGGGCCCAGTCCTCGCGCTCCCAGTCCAGCACCAGTCCCCAGGGCTGTGTCGACTCCGTGAGGCTGAGGGCGTAGCCGGGGCGTCTCGGGTCGGCTCCGAGCCCGTTCAACGCGATCACCCGGTTGCAGGGAAACGAGTGATGCAGGCGGGCGAGGATCTCGTCCTGGAGAGCCGGGCTGGTGCCCTTCCACCGCGTGTTGACGACGAAGACGTCCCGCGTGCGGAGCTGCCCATACGTGGACTGCAGCTGGTCGTAGGTGTTGACGTTCGTGGGCTTGTTCACCCGGATCAGCATCGTGAAGCGAGCGGCCCGGCCCCCCTTCGGGGCCAGCTGGTACGGCGGCGCCGGGCAGCTTGGAGGATCGCCGGACGACGACGCGGGCGCGAGGGCGATGAGGATCGGCAGGATCAAAAGGCCGGCCGTCCATGGCAGGCGGCGATGCGAGTCGGGCATCGGCCTCGACCCTAATGCCCTGATACGGGCGGATGTCAAGCATCCGTAACGCGGTCCACGCCGGATGGCCGCCAGCGAATATGCTTCCGGCTGGAAGGGAAGCCAGGAGAGGTCGACCGATGAGCAGCGCAGGGCGTGAGGGGAATCAGAGCCGGACGACCGCTGCCGCAGTGGCGGCAGCGCTGGCGCTCGTCGCACTTCTCCCCGCCTCGGCCGCCGCGGCCAGCAGCCTCGCCGTTCACGGCAGCGTCAATCAGGTCTATGTCACGGGTGCCCAGCCCGGGACGAGCCTGCGCCTGATCGACCGCAAGGGCAAGAAGGTCTCGACCAAGCCGGTCGGCTCGCTGGGCGGCGTCGTCTTCCGCCGTATCCCGGCGGGCAAGGGCTACCGGGTGCGCGCCGCCGACGGCTCGCGATCGGCGAAGGTCGGCGTGATGAGCGACCGGGCGGCGCCGAAGGACCCCTCCATCTACAACCAGAGCCTCCCCGCCGGCGGCTACGGCTACATGACGACGCGGGACGGGACCAGCCTGAGTGTCGACGTGCGGCTGCCCGGGCCCGCCTCGGACGGCCCCTATCCGACCCTGGTGGAGTACGCCGGCTACGGCTACGCCAATCCGGCCGGAGCCGAGAGCGGGATCAGCCAGATCCTCAAACTGCTCGGCTTCGCGGTGGTCGACGTCAACATGCGGGGCACCGGCTGCTCCGGCGGCGCCTGGGACTTCTTCGAGAAGCTGCAAAGCCTGGACGGCTACGACGTGATCGAGACGACCGCGCGCCAGCCGTGGGTCCTGAACAACCGCGTCGGCATGGCCGGCGTCTCGTACGGCGGGATCAGCCAGCTCTTCGTCGGAGCGACGCGGCCACCGCATCTGGCCGCGATCACGCCGCTCTCC
>DASUPK010000096.1:0-5583 GCA_036276255.1 Solirubrobacterales bacterium | reverse complement strand
TACGAGACCGCGCTCGCGACCTTCCAGCACCCGCGCTACGAGTACGTCGCAAGCGACGAGGTCTACGACGGGGCGGAGGAGGTGATGGCCCACTGGCGCGAGTTCGACCGGGCCTTCCCGGACCAGCAGATCGAGATCGTGAAGCTGCACACGGCCGACGACGCCGTGCTGATGGAGGCGATCGCCCGGGGCACTCACACCGGCCCGTTCCGCGGGCTGCCCCCCACCGGCCGCCGCTGGGAGCAGCAATTCCTCGCCATCTTCGTCTTCAAGGGCGACGGGCTCGTCTGCGAGCGCGTCTACTACGACACGACCACGGTGCTGCAACAGCTCGGCATCGCTCGCGAGCCCACGAGCGTCACGGGCCGCCTCGAGACGGCCGCCACCCACCCGCTGACGATCTCGCGCGGCATCGTCAGGCGTGTGACCGGGAGGTAGCAATGGCACCGAGCGCCGCCACCAGGAAGAAGCGCGAGGAGATCGTCCGCGAGCACATGGACTCGGAGAACCGTCACGAGTTCGACGCGACCCTCGACACCTTCGACCACCCGCGGTACGAGCTGATCGCCACCGGCGAGGTCTACGACGGCCCGGAGGAGGTCGCCGGGTACTACGACGACACCCGCCGCGCCTTCCCCGATCAGCGCAACGAGCTGCTGGCCCTGCACCACGCCGATGACGCGGTGCTGGTCGAAGCCGTCGTGCGGGGCACCCACAGGGGGCCGCTCCGCAGCCTGCCTCCGACCGGCCGCGAGTTCGAGTTGCCGATCCTGGCGATCTTCGAGTTCGACGGCAACAAACTGACCTGCGAGCGCGTCTACTTCGACCAGACGACGGTCCTGCGCCAGCTCGGCATCGCCCGCGATCCGCTCAGCCTCACCGGTCGGCTGCAGACGCTGGTCACGCACCCGCTGACGATCGGGAGGGGCATCGTCCGGCGGGTCACCGGGCGGTAGCTACTTGAGCAGGCGTGAGAGGCGCCGGTCCTTCAGCACCCGTCCGCCGGTCTGCTCCTCGGGGCAGTAGTTCATCTGGTGCTCGGCGAAGAACACGGCCTCGATGGTTGTCCCGCACCTGGGGCAAGGCTCGCCCTCCCGGCGGTGGACCTTCAGCGGCATGGGCATCTTGTCGGGGATCTGTTCGCGAATGACCTCCTCGTAGTGGTCGATCGCGTCGCCTAGGACCTGCAGGGCGTCATGGAGCGTCTTGATCTCCTCGCCGCGCAGCTCCGATCCCTTCTTGAACGGAGAGAGCCTGGCCTCCCAGAGGATCTCGTCGACCCAGGACCGCCCGATGCCCGCGAGGTCGCGCTGGTAGCGCAGCAGGGGGTGGAGGTGGCGCGGCTTGTCGATGGCCTCCCGGAACTCGTCCAGGGGCGGGGCCGGCCACGCGTCGGGGCCGAGCGTCGCCACCATCTCGTCATCCTCCACCTCGTCGCGCCGCAGGAGCTTCGCCCAGGCCGATTGCTTGGTGCCGAACTCGCGCAGGCGAAGCTCGCGCCCGTCGGCGATCCTGACCAGGACGCGGGAGCGCCGATCCTTGAGCGAGGCGCGCTCCTCGAAAAGCTGGAGCCGTCCCGCGGACATCAGATGGACCAGCAGCGTCAGAGGTCCCGCTCCGTCGGCGGTTGAGAAATCGACGGCGAGCATCTTGCCGATCCGGCGCACGCCCTCGACCTCGCCGCCGGTTAGCGCATCGAGGCTGGGCTCGAAGGTCTTGAGCGTCGCCACGCCAGGAGCGAGGGCGGACTCCACCTCAGCTCCCTCGAGCGCGGTGCTCAGGCGGCGGGCCGTGATCTCGACCTCCGGCAATTCGGGCATGAACCAGAGGGTAGGGTGGCGCTAACCTTTGGTCAGTTCATTCGCCTGCCTCGAGGTCTCGTTCACAGGCCGGGGCGGCGAACATTCAAACGTCAGGAGCACTCCCGTGCTGGAGCTTCCTACCGTCAACGAGCTTCCCGCCAAGCTGAGCGAGGAGGAGATCGCGACGCTGAGCGAGGAGGTCCGCACGCTCGCGGCCGAGCGGAACGCCGTCATCCTCGCGCACAACTACCAACTGCCCGAGCTCCAGGACGTTGCCGACTTCGTCGGCGACTCGCTTGGCCTCTCCCGCCAGGCGGCGAAGGCCGACGCCGACGTGATCGAGTTCTGCGGCGTCCACTTCATGGCCGAGACGGCCTCGGTGCTCTGTCCCGAGAAGACCGTGCTGATCGCCGACCTCGGCGCCGGCTGCTCGCTCGCCGAGTCGATCACCGCCGACCAGCTCCGGGCCTGGAAAGCCGAGCATCCGGGCGCCGTCGTGGTGATGTACGTGAACACCTCGGCGGAGGTCAAGGCGGAGACGGACTACTGCTGCACCTCGGGCAACGCCGTACAGGTCGTCGAGCACATCCTTCGCGAGCACGGGGAGGACACGGAGATCCTCTTCGGCCCCGACATGTGGCTCGGTGCGTTCGTCGAGCGCGAGACGGGGATCAGGGAGGATCCCGATCGCCGCGCCCGCTTCCACATCTGGGACGGCGAGTGCCATGTCCACGCCGGGATTCGGCCCGACGACATCAAGACCGTTCGCGACGAGCACCCGAACGCCGAGTTCCTGATCCACCCGGAGTGCGGCTGCGCCACCCAGGCCATGGAGTACGTCGCCTCCGGCGACATCGATCCGGACGGCGTCCAGATGCTCTCCACCGGCGGGATGCTCAACTACATGGAGAAGCATCCTGACGGGGAGTACATCGTCGCCACGGAGAACGGGATGCTGTATCCGCTCCAGCAGGCCGCGCCACAGGCGAAGCTGATCGAGGCGAACCGGATGGCCTTCTGCAAGTACATGAAGATGATCACCCTGCCGAAGGTCCGCGACTCGCTGCGCGACGGCTCCTTCGAGGTCAAGGTCCCGCCCGAGATCGCGGCGCGCGCGCAGCTTCCGATCGAGCGCATGGTCGCGATCGGCTAGAGCTAAAGCATCCTTAGTGCGAGTCCGGCACAATTCGCATCGTGTCCGGGCTGAATCGCCTCGCACTTCCAGCGGTGGTGGCACTCGCACTGTCGCTTCCCGCCGGCGCCGCATTCGGCCAGAGCGCTCAGCCGCGGGTCGTCGGCGGCCAGTCCGGGGCGATCAGCGACTACCCATGGCAGGCCGCCGTGGTCTACGACGGCGGGGGAAACGCCCACTCTCGTCAATTCTGCGGGGGTTCCCTGATCAGCCCTCGGATCGTGTTGACCGCGGGGCACTGCGTCCACGACACGGATCCGGACTGCAATACAGCAATCCAGTGCACGCTCCCCGGCGGTGATCCCGCCGGCGACGGCACCACCCGGATCGATCCGAACGACGTCGATGTCGTGCTCGGCGTGGCCGACCTCTCCCGTGTCCCCACGGCTGACGAGCATCCCGTGCAGGCCGTGGCCTACCAGGACGACTATGACCCGAGCTTCAAGTCCGCGGGCGTGCCCCGGAACGATGTCGGCTACCTGGTGCTGTCGGCTCCCGACGAGACCCAGACACCCATCAAGCTCGCCGGCCCGGATGAGGCGGGCCTGTGGGACGAGGGGGTCTTCGCCGAGGTCACCGGCTGGGGCAGCACGGCAGTGGGCGGATCGACCACCGCCGACATGAGGGCGGGATCGGTGCCCATGGTCGCCGACTCGACCTGCGCAGCCGACTACGGCTCCCTGTTCGATGTCTCATCCATGGTCTGCGCCGGTTACCAGGAGGGCGGGGTGGATACCTGCCAGGGGGACAGCGGCGGCCCTCTCGAGTCCGGCCTCGAGCCCGTTGCTCCCGACTTCGACACCTACCGGCTGGTCGGCATCACGAGCTGGGGCGCGGGCTGCGCCGAGGCCGGCTTCCCCGGCGTGTACACGCGTGTGGCCGACCCGACGCTGCAGGCCGCGATCGTCGCCAAGGTGGACCAGCTCGAAACCAGCAACGGGATCGACGATCACGCGTCCATCGTCGGCAGCGGCGGCGTCTCCATCGGGGGCGGCCCCAAATATCCGCCGCCGATCGCCGTCGCCACCGCGCCACCCAGCGGCGATTCGGGAGACCCGCCGACGTCGCCCGGTCCCACCGGCCGGCGGGCAGCGGCCCTGAGGGGATGCAAGAAGCGACATGGTCACGCTCACAGGGCGTGCAAGAAGCGAGCCAGGCGCCTGCCGGTCTAGCCAGCCGCTTACGCATCTTTCGGACCCAGCCGGTGTAATCCCGGTATGCGGAAGCCGCCTCGGCTCCTCCTGGTCGGCGCCCTCGCGGGCTGCGCGCTGCTCGCGCCGGCGAACGCCCTCGCCCAGAGCGGTGGGCCGGTGCAGCCCAAGATCGTCGGTGGCTCCACCACCTCCGTATCCACCTATCCCTGGCAGGCGGCGGTGGTCATCTCGCCCGATAAGGCCTCAGGCAACGCCCACAACCGCCAATTCTGCGGCGGGTCGCTGCTCCTCTCGCGGATCGTGATCACCGCTGGGCACTGCGTCGCGAATACCGATCCCGACTGCACCTCGCTGTGTACTTCCGAGACGCCAGTTTGTCTCAACCTCCCGAGCGCGACCGAGGACGGCACCTGCGAGCTCGACCCGAACGACGTGGACGTCGTCCTCGGCCGGAGCACGCTGAGCGGTGGGAGCGCCGCAGACGAGCACCCGGTCAGCGGGGTCGTGCTGCGGAGTAACTTCGACGGCAACTACCGGGGCGATGGCGTCCCTCGCTACGACGTGGCCTATCTCGTGCTCTCCTCGGCGTCGGGGCAGACGCCGATCAAGATCGCGGGAACCGACGAGGACGCCCTCTGGGATCCGGGGAGCACCGCCGAGATCAGCGGCTGGGGCAGCACGAGCGAGTCCGGCGGCACGGTGGACACGCTGCGCTCGGCGACGGTCGGGCTGATCTCCGACTCGACCTGCGGGAGCCCCGCCATCTACGGGAGCGACTTCGACCCCGCGACGATGCAAGGCGCCGGCAGCCTCGGCGGCACAACCGACAGCTGCTTCGGCGACAGTGGTGGGTCGAGGCGCCCCTGCAGGGCGGCGGGTACAGGATGATCGGAATCACCGGCTGGGGCTACGGCTGCGGGCGCGCCAATGCCCCGGGCGTCTACACGCGAGTGGCCGGTCCGACGATGAGCTCGCTGATCGCCTCGGATGTCTCGAGTATCGACTCGACCTACGGCCTGCCGGCGGAGGGCGTCTTCGGCAGCGGTGGCCAGCCACGCGGCGCCGCCGCGCCGACGACGACACCGACGGCCAAGACGCTCAGGAAGTGCAAGCGGGCCCGCAGCCGCAAGAAGCGCAGGCGCTGCGTCAAGCGGGTCAAGGCACGGGCCCGCGCCACCGTCTGAGCCGATAGGCACGCGCGGCCCCCTGCTAGGTTGCCGCCGGAGGGATGGTGGAGACTTTTTTGCGGGTCGTGCTTGGCATCGTGCTCGCGGGCGCAGCGCTCGCGAAGCTAGCCTCGCCACGCGCCAGCATCGCGGCGATGGCCAGCTTCGGCTTCGAGGGCGGGCCACTGCGCCCGATCGCCTGGGCGGGGCTGATCGCGGTCGAGCTGGGGCTCGGCGTCGCGGTCGCGCTCGGCTCCGACTCCGCCGCG
>DASUPK010000095.1:0-7149 GCA_036276255.1 Solirubrobacterales bacterium | reverse complement strand
CAGGCCGGCCTGGGCCGTCCGCAGGGCCGCGTTGCCGACGAAGAAGTAAGGCTTGGCGAGCAGGGAGGCGGTATGGCGCAGGCCCCCCCTTGGCGTCTCGTCGGTGTTGGGGTGGCTCTCGCGCAGCTGTCCGGTCGATCCGCGGTTCCGCGGGGCCCGGTGCTCGCGCTCGGTGTCGAGCAGCGTTGTCGCCAGGTCCACCGATCCGACGCCGTCGACCATGCAGTGGTGGGTCTTGGTGACCAGCGCCCAGCGCCCGTCGGCGAGCTCGAGGATCACCATCTCCCAGAGCGGCTTGGAGCGGTCGAGGCGCTGCGAGTAGTACTCGCCGGCCCACTCGAGCAGCTCGTCGACTCCGCCGGGAGCCGGGAGGCCCGCGATGCGGACATGTCGCTCGATGCGAAAGCGCCTGTCCTCCTCCCAGCTCGGCCAATGCAACCCGCCGGTGTGTGGGGTCGAGAGACGCTGGGTATAGCGCGGCAGGTCGGGAAGGCGGTCGACGACGTTTCGGCGGATCACGGCGATCGGCGGGGCACCGCCGGCCGCCTGCGATTCGAGCAGCATGACGCCGCCGATGTGCATATGGGCGCTCTGGTCGGCTTCCTCGAGCTCGAGGAAGGTGGCGTCGAGTGCGTTGAGCTGGTCCCCGATGACTCCTCCTAATCCTCCATCGGCCTGATGAGGAGCTGGGTCGCGGTGACGGGTGCCCCACCCCCTACGGGGGCGGGTCCGCCACCGGACCCGGTCTCCTTTCCGGTGACGGCGATTTCGCCCTCGCACACCGTCCCGCGATGGGCGTCCACGTCGACGAACTCTCCGTCACGGAGCTTTGTCGGTGCGGCTGAAGCGATTATCGAATCCCTTTCAGATGGCGATGATCACCCGGCGGCGTTTGGTGGCCGCCGTGTATGAGGTCAACCTACGCACGGACCGTGCCTGCTTCATCGTGGAGGCGCACGGGCTTGGGGACCGTGTGGACTACTTAGACGGCCCGCTCCTGACTCCCCTACGATCCCGGGTCCCCACCGCACGAATTCGCGACTCGGCGCCGAACGGTGTGAAGACATCTCGCGCCTCGCAGGTGGGGGAATCCATCCAACCAAGGAGATGAACGCATCAGTGAGTGAGACAACGGCCGCGACAGAGGCACCGACGAAGCACGCCAAGCTGCTCTCCTGGGTCGAGCAGATGGCCGAGTTGAACCAGCCCGACTCGATCCACTGGTGCGACGGATCCGCGGCCGAGTACGACGATCTCAGTCAGACCCTGGTCCACGCCGGCACCTTCGAGAAGCTCTCCGACGCCAAGCGTCCCAACTCCTATCTCGCACGCTCCGACCCCGACGACGTGGCCCGGGTGGAGGACCGCACCTTCATCTGCTCCGAGCACGAGGACGACGCCGGCCCGAACAACAACTGGCACGACCCGGACGAGATGCGGGAGGTGCTCACGGAGCTCTTCACGGGCTCCATGCGGGGCCGCACCATGTACGTGGTGCCCTTCTCGATGGGCCCGATCGGCTCGCCGGTCGCACAGATCGGCGTCCAGGTGACCGATTCCGCCTACGTGGCAGCCTCGATGCGGATCATGACTCGGATGGGCGCCAAGGCCCTCGAGGCACTCGGTGAGGACGGCGACTTCGTCCCCTGTGTCCACTCGGTCGGCATGCCGCTCACGCATGGCGAGCACGACGTCCCGTGGCCCTGCAACGAGACGAAGTACATCGTCCACTTCACCGAGGCTCGGGAGATCTGGTCCTTCGGCTCGGGCTACGGCGGCAACGCCCTGCTCGGCAAGAAGTGCCTGGCGCTGCGAATCGCCTCGGTGATGGCCCGCGACGAGGGCTGGATGGCCGAGCACATGCTGATCATCAAGCTCACCTCGCCCGAGGGCACGGTCAAGCACCTGGCCGGGGCGTTCCCGTCGGCCTCCGGCAAGACCAACCTGGCGATGCTGCCGCCGAGCCTGCCGGGCTGGAAGGTCGAGACGATCGGCGACGACATCGCCTGGATCCGCTTCGGCGAGGACGGCCGCCTCTACGCGGTGAATCCCGAGGCCGGCTTCTTCGGCGTTGCACCGGGCACGGGCGTCAAGACCAACCCCAACGCGATGAAGACCGTCGAGCGCGACACGATCTTCACCAACGTCGCCAAGACCGACGATGGCGACATCTGGTGGGAGGGCATGAGTGGCGCGCCAGATCACCTGATCGACTGGAAGGGCCGCGACTGGACCCCGGAGAGCGACGAGCCGGCCGCGCACCCCAACTCGCGGTTCACCGTTTCGGTCACCCACTGCCCGACCTTCGATCCCGCCTGGGACGACCCGGCCGGCGTGCCGATCGACGCCTTCCTGTTCGGCGGCCGCCGGGCGACGGTCGTGCCGCTGGTGCATCAGGCGTTCGACTGGGAGCACGGCGTCTTCCTGGCGTCGACGATGTCGGTGGAGACGACCGCTGCTGCCGCCGGCGCCGTGGGTCAGCTCCGTTTCGACCCGTTCGCGATGCTCCCGTTCTGCGGCTACAACATGGCGGATTACATGAAGCACTGGCTCGAGATCGGCGCCAGGGGCGACGAGTCCAAGCTGCCGAAGATCTTCGTCGTCAACTGGTTCCGCAAGGACGACGACGGCAGGTTCATCTGGCCGGGCTTCGGCGAGAACAGCCGGGTCCTCGAGTGGATCTGCCGGCGCACCGCGGGCAAGGGCGAGGTCGAGGAGACGCCGATCGGTCTGGTGCCGCCGCCGAGCGACATCGACACCGAGGGCCTCGACATCTCCGACGAGGACATGGAGACGCTGCTGCGGGTGGATCCCGACGAGGTGCGCCAGCAGCTGCACCAGGTCTCGTCGCACCTGGCGCAGTTCGGATCCCGCCTGCCGGCCGAGGTCAAGGGGCAGCTCGAGGCTTTGGAAAACAGGCTCGGGTAACCCGGCTTCGCCGGGTACAGCCCGAGGCATAGAATCGCGCCGCAATGGGAGAGCAGATCAAGTTCCAGCTTCCTGAGGAGGAGATCCCCACCAGCTGGGTGAACCTGCTCGCCGATCTCCCGGGCGAGCCGCCGCCGCCCCCGCTCAGCCCGGCAACGGGCGAGCCGGCCGGGCCGGACGATCTCGCTCCGATCTTCCCGATGGGCCTGATCGAGCAGGAGGTCTCCACAGAGCCCGATATCCCGATCCCGGACGAGGTCCGCGACATCTACCGGCTCTGGCGGCCGACGCCGCTGCTTCGGGCTCGGCGGCTCGAGCGCGAGCTCGATACCCCGGCGCACATCTACTACAAGTACGAGGGTGTCTCGCCCGCGGGCTCGCACAAGCCGAACACCGCGGTCCCTCAGGCCTTCTACAACCGCGAGGCCGGGATCAAGAAGATCTCGACCGAGACCGGGGCGGGACAGTGGGGCTCGGCGATGTCGCTCGCCTGCCAGCTCTTCGGGCTCGAATGCGAGGTCTTCATGGTCGGCATCTCCTACGATCAGAAGCCGTATCGCAAGGCGATGATCGAGACCTGGGGCGGAACGGTCCACCGCAGCCCCTCGGACCTCACGGAGGCTGGCCGCTCGCAGGCCTCACACGAGTCAGGCAGCCTGGGGATAGCGATCTCCGAGGCCGTCGAGGTCGCCGCCAAATCTGAGGACACCAACTACTCCCTCGGCTCGGTCCTCAACCACGTCTGCCTGCATCAGACCGTGATCGGCGAGGAGTGCATCAAGCAGATGGAGATGGCCGGCGAGGCGCCCGACGTCGTGATCGGCTGCGTCGGCGGCGGCTCGAACTTCGCCGGCATCGCCTACCCCTTCCTGCGCCGCCGCCTGCGCGACGGCACCGAGACGCGGTTCGTCGGCGCCGAGCCCGCCGCCTGCCCGACGCTGACCCGCGGCCGCTACGCCTACGACTTCGGCGACACCGTCGGGATGACCCCGCTGATGCCGATGTACACGCTGGGCCACGACTTCGTGCCTCCGCCCGTTCACGCCGGCGGCCTGCGCTATCACGGCGACGCCCCGAGCCTCTGCGCGCTGGTCAAGGAGGGGCTGGTTGAGGCGACCGCGATCAAGCAGACCGCCGCCTTCGAGGCCGCGGTCCGGTTCTCCCGCTGCGAGGGGATCATCCCCGGGCCCGAGCCGGCGCACGCGATTCGTGCCGTCTTCGACGAGGCGGAGGCGGCGAAGCAGGCGGGGGAGGAGCGGGTGATCCTCTTCAACCTCTCCGGTCACGGGCACTTCGACATGTCCGCCTACGCCGCCTACTTCGCCGGTGAGCTCGAGGACCTGGAGCTCTCCGAGGACGAGCTCTCGGACGCACTCGAGCACCTGCCTGAGGCGCCTGCACTCGCCTGACATCCCCATGTCCAGGGCCATTGACACCGCCACGCTGGCTCGCCGAGGTACCGGAGGCGGTCAGCGCGCCGACACCAGATAGCGCTCGAGACCCGACCGAATCGGCTCCGGGATAGGCGACTTCGATCCGCCATCCGTCTCGATGAAGACGTGCCTGAGCTCGCCCTCCGCGGCCGGCTCTCCGCCATCCTCGATCACCAACTCGGTCGTCATGGAGGTGTCACCGAGGCGGGTGACGCGAGCCACGACCTCCATCTCGTCGTCGAAGCGAAGCGGCGCCATGTATCGGATCGTCGCCTCGGCGACGACCATGTCCACGCCCGCGTCCACCATGGCCTGGTACCCGCCGAGCTCCCGCCAGAGCTCACCCATGGTGATGTCGAAATAGGTCAGGTAGTTGGCGTTGAAGACGACTCCCTGCGGGTCGCACTCGTTGTAACGGACCCGCAGGATGTTGCGGAAGGACTCGCCCACGCCGAGGTCTAGGCCTCGGCCTTCTCGGTCGCCGGCTTGCCGTTCGACATGCCGTAGGCCTCGGCGAGGTCCGGGTCCTTCTTGGCGAGCATCTCGGCCAGCGTCACCATCACCTTGCACTGCTTCCAGGTGGCGTCGTCCTGCATCTTGCCGTCGATCATGTGGACGCCGGCGCCGTCCGGGATCGCCTCCAGGACCTTCTTGGCGAAGATCACCTCGTCCGGGGGCGGGCTGAAGACCTTCTTCGCGATGTCTATCTGCACCGGGTGCAGCGACCAGGCGCCGACGCAGCCCATCAGGAAGGCCGCGCGGAACTGGGTCTCGCAGCCGGCCGTGTCCTTGATGTCTCCGAACGGACCGTAGAACGGCAGGATGTCGTTCGAAGCGCAGGCATCGACCATGCGCGCGATCGAGTAGTGCCAGAGGTCCTGCTGAGCGGTGACGCGCTCGGCGTCGGGGTTGTCGGGGTCCGGGTCCTCCATCACCCGGTATCCCGGGTGGCCCCCGCCGACCCGCGTCGTCTTCATCCGGCGAGAGGCTGCGAGGTCGGCCGGCCCGAAGCTCATTCCCTGCATCCGCGGGCTCGCCGAGGCGATCTCCTCGAGGTTGACGACGCCCTGCGCGGTCTCGAGGATGGCGTGGACGAGAATCGGGCTCTCGACCCCAGCCTTCGCTTCCAATTGCGCAAGCAGCTGGTCCACGTAGTGGATGTCCCACGGCCCCTCGACCTTCGGGACCATGATCACCTCGAGCACATCGCCGATCTCGGTTACCAGCTCGGTGAGGTCGTCGAGGACCCAGGGGCTCTCCAGCGCGTTGACGCGGGTCCACAGCTGGGTGTCGCCGAAGTCGACCTGCTTGCCGACCTCGATCAGCCCCCGCCTGGCGGGGACCTTGTTCTCGACCGTGATCGCGTCTTCGAGGTTGCCCAAGAGGATGTCGGCCTGCTTGGCCATATCGGGCACCTTCGCCCGCATCTTCTCGTTGGAGGCGTCGAAGAAATGGATCATGCGCGAGGGCTTGACGGGGATCTCGCGGGGCGGCTCGGGCGCGCCGATCGCTAGCGGCTTGAAGAAGTTCCGTGGATTTCGCATGCCCCGAACGCTACCTACAAGGTGGGATTCGCGGCTCCGCGGGATAGCCTGGGGCCATGGCCAGGGTCCGTGAGGCGGTGCCGGCGGAGGTTGAGCGGGTGCTTGGCATGTACGAGTGGCTGTTCGCGCCGCCAGGTTCGGTGCCCCCGCGCTGGGACCCGGAGCGAGCGCGGTCAGCGATCGCGTCCGCGATCGCCGACCAGCAGGCCGCGGTCCTGGTGTCCGAGCACCGTGGGGATCTGCTCGGCTTCTGCACCGCCTATCTGGAGCTGAACTCGGTGCGGTTCGGCCCTCGCTGCTGGGTGGAAGATCTGGCGGTCAGTCCCGAGCACCGCTCCCAGGGAGTGGGGAAGGCCCTGCTCGACGCCACCAAGGACTGGGCGCGGGAGCGGGGAGCCAGCCATCTCGAGCTCGACAGCTCCGACGCCCGCGCCGGCGCCCACCGCTTCTACGAGCGCGAGGAGCCCCGCTGGCGCTCGGTCTGCTTCGTGTGGGAGTTGTAGTAGACGACCTGTTACGATATATCGCGTTAGTTCATGATTGATCGAAAGGAACAACGCAAATGCACAGACACAGAAGCCGCCACGGATATGGGCGGCACGAGATGAGTCGCGGACACGGCCGAGGAGGGGGCCGAGGGCGCCATCGCGTCCGCCGCGGCGACGTCCGCAGCGCCATCCTGGCGCTGCTCGACGACCGGCAGATGCACGGCTACGAGATGATCACCGAGCTCGACGAGCGCACCGGGGGCCGCTGGCGCCCGAGCGCCGGCTCGATCTACCCGACGCTTCAACTGCTCGAGGATGAGGGAATGGTCACCGCCGAGGAGGTCGAGGGCCGCAAGGTCTACTCGCTCACCGACTCCGGCAAGGAGGCCGCTCCCAAGCAGACGGGCGAGGCCCAGCCGTGGGAGGAGGGCGACGAGGATTCGCCCCGGTTCGAGGCCCGCAAGGAGCTGTTCAAGCTGATCGGGGCGGCGAAGCAACTCGCTCGCGCCGACAATGAGGAGCAGCTGACCAAGGCGGCGGTGATCCTGAAGGACGCCCGCAAGAAGCTCTACGGAATCCTCGCCGAGGAATAGAGGGACGCTCAGCCACCGAGGCTCCGCCTGGCGGCGGACTCGGTGGCGAACGTCTCGGTCGAGATGATCAGTCCGTCCTTGAAGCGGAAGAGGGACCAGCCGAGCTGAGCCGTGCGCTCCTTGGCCGGCCCGATCAGGGCAAGGAACTCGAACAGGATCCCGT
>DASUPK010000094.1:0-30823 GCA_036276255.1 Solirubrobacterales bacterium | reverse complement strand
GCCGGATCTCGCTCTCGCCCTAATGCCGGCCCGGGGACGGGCCGATGAGTTGCACGCATGGACACGAACCAGTACGTGCTCGTCCACGGCATGCGCCGGACCCGATCGATCCTCGAAGGATGGGGCGAGGATCCGTGGCCGGTCATTCGAACCTGGTTCGTCGGCGCCGCCCTGATCGCGCTGGGGTTGCTCGCGGCGGTGACCGTGGCCGCCACCCTGCTGAAGCCCGACTACGGATTCCACTACGGCCCGACCGCCCACGGCGGCGCCAGCCCCGACCGGGTTCTCGGAGTGCTGGGCCGCAACTCCCTCGTGCTCGCGCTGCACGCCTTCGCCTGCGTCGCCGGCTTCATCGCCGGCGCGACGCTTCCCCTGACCGCCGAGCGCCACACCGGCTTCTCCCGCCTCGTCCACGAGAAGGCGAGGCCGATCGCCTTCGCCTGGGTGATCGGCGTGACCTGCTTCTCCCTGTTCACGCAGACGATCGCCCTCGGGCTCGTCGGCTCGACGATCTCCTGGGATCTCGGCATCTCGGTGCCGCTGCTGGTACTGACCGCCCTCCCCCACGCCCTGCTCGAGCTGACGGCGGTGTTCCTGCCCCTGGCGGCGTGGACCATCGCCAGCCGGAAGGGAGAGTGGGATCAGCTCCTGGCCGCGACGTTCGTCACCGTGGCGCTCGCCATCCCGATGCTGATCGTCGCGGCCACCTGGGAGGTCTACGTCTGGCCGCACATCCTCCACGCGGTCACCCAGACCCAGGTGGTCTCGTGGGGACCGTCGCGCTGAGCGCAGCTCAGACCAGCTGATCGATCTTGCAGTCCTTTGGCGCCTTGTCGTCGCGCCAGCGGACGATCTTCGAGCCGTGACGGATGCGGCCGCCGCTGGTGTGGTCGTAGGTGACCTCGACCACCAGCTCGGGGCGCAGGGAGTGCCACTCGATGTCGCGGTCGGCATCCCAGCGGCTCGGGTCGCCGGATCCCACCTCGCCGGTCTCGTAGGGCTTGAGGGTCTTCACCAGCTCCTTCTTCTCCTTCGCCTTCAGCCCCGAGGTGTGGCCGATCGGACGCAGCTTCCCCTTCTCGTACAGCCCCAGGATCAGGGAGCCGACCGTCCCCGCGTGCTTGCCGGGCCGCCAGCCCATCACGACGCAGTCGATCGTCCGGACGCGTTTGATCTTCACCATGCCCCGCCGTTGCCCGGGCCTGTAGATCGCGTCGAGCTCCTTCGCGATCACACCCTCGCCGGAGAGCAGCAGGGGCTCGGCGCTCCTCGCGGTCTTGTAGAGCGGCGTCAGCTCCACCGAGCCCGAGGCGCTCTTCTTGCGGCCCGGGGCGGCGGCGATCAGCTCCTCGAGCTCGCCACGGCGCTCCGCGAACGGCTTGCCCATGAGCTTGCGGCGATCGAGGGCCAGCAGGTCGAAGGCGCGGAACCGGGCCGGCGTCTTCTCCGCCAGCATCTTCACCCGCGACTCGGCCGGATGGAGCCGGTTCTGCAGCAGATCGAACTCCTCCCGCCCGTCATCGCCGAGGATCACCAGCTCGCCGTCGAGGACGTAGCGGCCCTCGGGGAACTCCACCTCCGGGAAGTAACGCCGCAGCGGCTTGCCGCCACGGGACTGCAGGTAGACGTCGTCCCCGTCGACGAAGGCGAGCGCGCGGAAGCCGTCGTACTTCGGCTCGTAGACCCAGTCCTCGCCCTCCGGCAGGACCTTGCGCGAGAGGGCGAGCTGCGGCTGGATCGGGGGCTTCAGGGGCAGCGCCATGGGGCGATCCTAATCACGCCGTAGTCTCGGCCGGATGAGCGAGCCGCCTAGTGCATGCGACTTCGTCGTCATCGGCGGGGGCATCGTCGGCCTGGCCGTCGCTCGCGAGCTGCTCGTCCGGCACCCGGACACCTCGCTTTGCGTGCTCGAGCGCGAGGAACGCCTCGCCGCCCACCAGACCTCCCACTCGAGCGGCGTGATCCACGCGGGCATCTACTACGCGCCGGGATCGTTGAAGGCGCGGCTCTGTGTCGAGGGGGCACGGCTGCTCTACGCCTACTGCGAGGAACGGGGGATCGAGGCGCGCCGCGACGGCAAGCTGATCGTCGCCGCCGACGGGGCTGAGCTGCCGCGACTCGACGAGCTCGAGCGGCGGGGCCGGGAGAACCAGGTGCCCGGGCTGCGCCGGATCGACGCCGATGGGATCGCCGAAATCGAGCCGCACGCCCGCGGCGTGGCTGCGTTGCACTCGCCGGAGACCGGGATCGTCGACTTCGCGCGGGTCGCCGCCTCCTACGCGGCCGACGTCGAGCGGGCCGGTGGCAGTGTGCTGACCGGCGCCGGGGTCCGGCGGCTCACGCCCGCGGGCGGGCGCATCACCGTCGAGCACGAGCGCGGCACGACCGAGGCCGGCTTCGTGGTCAGCTGCGCGGGGGCCTGGTCCGATCGCCTGGCGGTCGCATCCGGTGCCCCGTCCGAGCCCCGCATCGTCCCCTTCCGTGGCGGCTATCTGCGCCTGCGGCCGGAGCGGCGCGAGCTGGTGCGAGCCAGCATCTACCCGGTCCCGGATCCCGACCTCCCCTTCCTCGGCGGACACCTGACCAGGACGATCGACGGGGAGGTCCTGTTGGGACCCTCGGCGCTGATGGTCGGGGCCCGGGACGCGTACAGGCTGGGCCGGGTGCGAGCCGGGGACCTGCGCTCGAACCTCACCTGGCCCGGCACCTGGCGCCTGATGGCGCGCTTCTGGCGCACCGGCATCACGGAGATCCGTCACGCGGCCAGCAAGCAATCCTTCGTCTCCGAGCTTCGCCGCTTCGTCCCGGAGCTCGGCGCCGGTGACGTCCTGCCGGGGCCCTCCGGCATCCGCGCTCAGGCCCTCGACCGCGACGGCAAGCTGGTCGACGACTTCGTCGTCCACCGGACGGAGCGCGCACTGCACGTCCGCAACGCCCCCTCCCCGGCGGCGACGTCCTCGCTCGCCCTGGCCAAGCTGATCGCCGACGAGGCCGAGAGCGCCTAGCAGCCGCCGACCAGCAGGAAGATCAGGACGATCACGACGATCACCGCCGCGCCGGCGAGCAGCCTGCGCCGCATGTAGACGTCGGGGCCGCCGTAGTGATGGGACATCGGGCCGTCGGCGCCGCGGGATCCGGATCCGCCCGCCAGCTCCTCATCGCCCGTCGCGGGCGGCTCATCGGAGCGAGCGCGTGCACGCGCGTCGGCGGCGGCCCGACGCTCCTTGGGGCTTCTACCGCTTGATTCCATGGGCTCAGCCTAATTGTCCAGGCGCCTACAGGGGAATGGGGACGCCCAGGTCGTTGAGGGTCAGCGCCAGGTCCCGGATCGGCCGTATCCCGCCGCCCCGCGGGGCCGAGATCTCCTGCGCCTGCCCGGCGTCGCTGATCACCAGGCCGAGGTCGATGGCGATTGACGTGGCCCCGCGCAGCGCCACCTGATCCGCGGCAGGGACGCCCAGCACGGCTCCGATCTCGAGTTCGTGCAGGACCCGATCGTCAAAGCCCACGCAGGCGCTCGCCCTGCCGGTGACCGAGGGGGTCTCCGTGAGGCCCAGGCCGCCGAGCAGCGGCTCGAGATCACGAGCCATCGCGTCGCCCCGCAGGGGCGCGGAGATGCGCTCGCAGTCTGCGCCGCCCTCGTGCCCCTGCCCGTCGACGCGGGCGCGGCCGAACCAGGACCGGGGATGAACCGGCGGCGACTCCGCGATCCGGGAGTTAGCGGCGGCCACGGCGTCGCTCCCCACCTCGTACGTGTCGCCGTAGACCGTCAGATAGGCGTTGTCGCCGGTCGAGACGACATGGCCGCCCACCGGGAACCCGACGGCGCTCGCGTTCATCCGCCAGTCGAACCTTGGAAGCGTGCGGCCCGCTCCGCTCACGTAGGGACCCGAGAGCCGCAGCCGCAGCGGCTCCGAGAGCTGCGCGACGCCACGGACCGCGACGCGAAGATCGAGGTCGGTGTTCGCGCTCCTCACCGGATGGGCCGCCGCGGCGTCCAGCATCGCCTCCGGGTTGACGGTCGTGTGAGTGGAGCCGCCGCAACCCGCCGCGCTGAGAACTGCGATCGACAGGATTGCCAGGATTGTCCGGCTGCGCATGCGGGCGCAGAGTAGTGGCCTATGTTTGAAGACCGACTAGCGCTTCTTCTTCGGCTGCTTGGGCTCGCCGAAGACCTTCTGGTCCAGGAACGGCACGATCGTCTTCAGGAACGCGTTGGTCTTGGGCGCGGCGATCAGCGGGTCGAGGTGGCTCATCAGCGGATTGCGATTGACGAGCGTCGACTGCTTCTTGGTGATGCGCGAGCGGGCGATCAGGTTGTGCGCTCCGTCGAGCACATGAGCGCCGCCCAGGTCGGTGGCGATGGCGTAGAGGGGCAGGTTGACCCTGCGGGTGTGCGTCAAGCGCAGGCCGAGGAAGTTCGCCACGTCGTTCTGCGTCATCTGGTTTGCGCCGTTCGTGTCGATGGTCAGCCGCTTCGGGAAGTACCACTCGACGGCGTTGGTCGGCTCCTGGCCGAAGGTCTCGGCGAGCCGGCTCACCGGAGTCACCCCGCCGTCGACCCAGTCCCTTGGGTTGCCGGACGCGGCCAGCCCTCCACCGTTGATGTGAAGGAGGCCCAGGTCCGCGGGCGAGGAATCGCGGTCGAACGCGTGGCCGAGCAGCCCCCGGTTCGTGACCGGTAAGGGCGGGTTGAACTGCGGCGGGAGGAGCGGATAGCTCTGCAGCGTCGTCGCGGACGCGGTCGGCTCCTTCTTCGCGTAGAGCCCGCCGATCTCGGCGAACAGGCCGGCGGCCTCGGGGATGCCGATCCCGAGCAGATCGAGGAACGGGTCGCTCGTCTGCAGGTCGGCGACGGCCTGCTGGGCCTGGGCGAGGTCGTAGGCGTCGAAGCTCCCGAGCAGCCCGCCGTCGATCAGGACGAGTCCCGCGAGGTCCTTGTAGCCGGGGCGGCCGTTGAAGTCCCAGGCTGCGTAGGCCGCGGTGAGCGAGGCGCCGAGCGAATGTCCGCCGAGCACGACCTGCCGGCGCCCGTGGGCGCGGGCCCGCAGGACGACGGCCCGCGCGTCATTGAGGGCCACCGCCATTCCCCAGTCGCGGGCGTAGGGATCGGCGTTGGCGCCACGGAACTGGAACCCGCCGAACCCCAGGTAGTAGTTGAAGGCCTGCTGCAACGAGATCTGGCCACGGTCGGCCGCGGCGAAGGTCGCGGTGTCCTCGAGCGCCTGGGTGCGGCGGTCGATCGCCCAGACCTGCAGGCCGGGGACCCGCTTGACCAGATAGCGGGCGTCGAGTGTGAAGTCGCCGGCGCCGCCCTCGGTGCCCGGCATCAGGACCAGGACGCGCTTCCCGGAGGCCGGCCCGAACTGATGGACGGTCACGTGGTTGAACTGGGCCGGGCCCGGAGCCGGGGGCGTCGGCACGGTGATCAGCCTCTCCCGCGCGCTCGCGGGCGCGGCGGCGACGGCCAGCGCGATGACCATCCCGGCCAGCGCGAGGCCCGCGCGAACTCCAGCCCTCGTCAACGTCCTCTCTCCTCCATCCCTGGACGAGCCAGCCTAGTCAATGCTGTGCCGGCCGGATCGGCCCCTAACCTACAGCCTGTATGTCAACGACTCCGCCGATGTCCGCCCAGCCCGGCCGCCGGGAGGCGGAGGCCCGCGCGACGCGTGAGGCGCTGATCGACGCCGCGCTCGAGCTCTTCACCGAGCGGGGTTTCACGGGCGTCGGCACCGAGGAGATCGTCGCCCGCGCAAAGGTCACGCGAGGGGCCCTCTACCACCACTTCGCTGACAAGCGCGATCTCTTCCGCGCGGTCTTCGAGCGGGTGGAGGCCGACCTGATGGAGCGGATCGGGGCCACGCTGGAGGGCGCGAGCGACCCCAACGGGCTGATGGTCAGCGGCATGCGTGCCTTCCTCGACGCGTGCGAGGAGCCCGCCGTGAAGCAGATCAGCCTCACCGACGCACCGGCGGTACTGGGCTGGTCAGAGTGGCGGGAGATCGACAACCGGCACGGGCTCGGGCTGACGCGCGCCGCCCTCGACGGGGCCGTCGAGGCGGGCGTGCTCAGGCCGATCGCCACCGAGCCGATGGCGCACCTCTTCGTCGCCGCCCTCTCCGAGGCGGCCTTCGTGATCGCGCACGCGGAGCAGCCGCGCAAGGCGCGCGCGGAAGTCGAGCAGGCGCTGCTTCAGTTGGTCGAGGGACTGCGGGCCTAGCCGTCCGTGCTCCCTGCGAGGGTTCAGCCGACCCCGAGAACGGAGGAACGATGGCTGACGAGACCCTGGTGAAAGACGATGTTCGCGAGGCAACGGGAGGCTGGTGGCTCGTTCTCCTGGTTGGCTTGCTCAGCATCGCGGTGGGGATAACGGTCCTCTTCAAGCCCGGCGACAGCCTGGCCACACTGGCGGTGCTCATCGGAATCTTCATCTTGCTCGATGGCATTCTCGAGCTGGCCGCCGCGCTCATGCACAGCACCCAGAACCGCGGGACGGTCGCCCTGCTCGGCGCCCTCACCTCCATCGTCGGCGTCCTGCTCATCCGGCATCCGGTCGCGGGGGTCGCCTTCGTGGCCCTGCTGATCGGGATCTGGCTGATCGTGGTCGGCGTGATCCGCTTCGTCGCCGCTTTCGAGATGCTCGAACATCGCGGTTGGAACATGATCGCCGGCCTCTTGGAGTTGATCGCCGGGATCGTGATCGTCTCCAATCCGAACATCGGCTACGCGACGCTTGCCCTGCTCGTCGGCATCAGCTTCATCATCAACGGCACCGGCATGTCCGCGCTCGGCTGGAACCTGCACGGGCTCAGGCGCGCAGCGTCGTGATCGAGATCCTCATGGCGAAGCCATGCGTCGCGCACGTCGTCTCTCCAGCGCCAGCTTGATCCGCTTGCGCAGGTAGAGCACGAGCCCGATCCCGATCGAGAGCAGCACGACGACGACCGCCAGCGCGATGTAGGGCTCCTTGAGGGCGAGGGCGACGACAGCCGCCATCAGCCCGTCCTCGATCAGGCTGATGACCACGTTCGAGACCGGCTCCGGGGAGGTGTTGACGCCCAGCCGGATGCCCGCCTTCAGGCTGTGAGCGACCAGCGCGGTTGAGCCGCTGGCGCCCCCGACCGCGACGGTCTCCGGCCCGGTCACGTTGTCGAGGCCGGCGAACGAGACACCGATCAGGCTGCCGATCGCCGGCCGGATCGCCGTATGCAGCAGATCCCAGGTGCTGTCCAGGAACGGCACCTTGTCGGTGATGAACTCGATCGCGAACATCACCCCGGCCGCGATCAGGATCGGCTTCGTGGTGAGGTCGTGCGGCACCTGTCCGAACCCAGCGCGCCCGAGCAAGCCGAGCAGGAAGACCGTGCCGTAGGCGTTCAGCCCAGCGGCGTACCCGGCGCTGATCGTGGTGGGCACGAGGTCCACGACGGCACCTTATTTCGGCTTCGCCATCAGGCGGGAGCGCTACGGCCGCACCAGAGCAAGTCGCTTCGGGCCTCGCCCTGCGCTCCAAAGGAGCGCGGCCTGGCGCTCCCTAGTTGAGGCGCTCGACGAGCTGCGCCTCACCCTGCCCGCCGGCGACGCACATCGTCTCGAGCCCGACCGCGTGGTCGTCGGTCTCCATGACGTTGAGGAGGGTGCCCATGATGCGGGCGCCGGTCATGCCGAAGGGATGCCCCAGCGCGATCGCCCCGCCGTGCGTGTTCATCTTCTCCAGCGGGATGTCGCACTCGGCCATGATCGGGATCACCTGGGCGGCGAAGGCCTCGTTGAGCTCGACCACGTCGACGTCGTCGATCTTCATCCCCTGCCGGTCCAGGACCTTCTTGATCGCGCCTATCGGGGCAACGCCCATGTATTCGGGCTCGTTGCCGTGCGTGGCGGCGGTCAGCAGCTTGGCGCGCGGCTTCAGGCCGAGCTCCTTGGCCCGATCCTCGGACATGACCAACACGGCGGCCGCGCCGTCGTTGAGCGGGCACGAGTTTCCGGCGGTGACTCCTCCACCGCCATCGAATGCCTCGGGCAGCTCCGAGAGCTTCTCGAGAGTCGAGCTGGCGCGCGGGCCATCGTCCTTCGCCACCTCGTTGCCGTCCTGGTCCTTGACGGGCACGATCTCGCGGTCGAAAAAGCCGTCCTCCTGTGACCTTACCGCCAGCTCCTGCGAGCGCTGCGCGTACTTGTCCATGTCCGCGCGGCTCACCTCGTAGCGCTTGGCGACGTTGACGGCCGTTAGGCCCATCTCGATGTAGGCGTTCGGCGTCTCGTCCTTGCCCTGGAGCTTCTCGTTCTGGTCGGCGGCGCCGGCCGGCTCAGTGCGCTCGTTGTAGCGGGAGACCCACTCGACGCCCGCGGCGATGTAGGTGTCGCCCTGGCCGGCGCGCACGGCGTTGGCGGCGTGCCTGATCGAGTCGAGGCTGGACGCGCAGTACCGGGACATCGTCACGCCGTTGACCGTCTCCGGGAGCTTCTCGGAGAGCAGGACCATGATGCGCCCGATGTTGAAGGCCTGGAGGCCCTGCGGCATGCCGCAGCCGCAGAAGACGTCCTCGACCGAGGCGGGATCCACGTCGGGATTCCGCTCGAGCAGCTGGTCGATCACGTACGCGCCCATCTCATCGGGCCGGAGCTGCGCCAGGGAGCCCTTGAAGGCACGGCCGATGGGCGTGCGGATGGTGTCGACGATCACTGCTTCGGGCATCTGGGCCACTCCTCGAGTTCGAATCTGCGATGGACGGACGCGGAATCCTACGGGGCCGTGGGTCGGGGGGTCGGGCTAGGATGCCTCCGATGCCCGATTTCCGAGCCCCGCGCGTTCGCATGCCCAAGGTCTCCCTGCCGGGCAGGGCCGGTGGCGCCCCGGCCAAGAAGCCGACTCCCTCGGAGGCCAAGACCAAGGAGCAGCCGAAGGAGGGAAACGGCGCGAAGCCGGCCGCCTCCAATGAGACCAAGGAGACGACCCCGAAGGAGTCCGTCAAGGCGCCGGACACGAAGGCGGGCACCGCGGAGCCGGCGACCACGAAGACCGCCGCCGGAGCGAAGACGTCCGAGCCCAACGTGCAGGAGCGGATGGAAGGCCTGCAGGGCTGGATGGCGGAAATCGAGCGCAAGCAGGGTCGGATGACCTATTTCGGCATCGCCGGCGTGGTGATCGCGATCCTCGCCGCCGGCGCGGCGCTCTATTTCGGGCTCACGGCCAAGTCGGACAGCGCCACGAAGGGGGATCTCGACGCTCTCACCAAGCGGATCGACGCGCTCGAGGCGGCCGCGACCAAGAACTCCAAGGACACGCAGGCGGCGCTCAACTCGTCCGTCTCTCAGCTGCAGCAGTCGATCGCAGCCGTACAGAAGCAGCAGGCACAGAACGCCGCCAGCATCTCCCGCCTGCAGACCCAGGCGTCGTCGGGCGCGTTCGGCAAGGGCGCCGCGGGCGCGGGTGCCACGATCACGCCTGGCGCGACGCCGACCAAGACCACCGGCAAGTAGCTAGTTACATCTGCCACTAAGTTGCAGGCGTGCGGCCCCGCACGTCCGCCGGGTGCTCTAGCGTGATTTGCGGAATCGGCTCGAAAGGAGGTCCTCGATGCCTGAGGGCTACTGCGTCAAGGAACGCAAGAAGGTCGAGATCAAGGACCCGCAGCAGGTGACCATGAAGAACGGTCGCCCCGCGATTCAGGGCACGTGCCCCGACTGCGGGACGAAGATCTTCAAGATCGGGAAGCTCTCCTAGCTCCGGCTCTCCGCACGCGTGGGGACCACCCAGGCGTGCTCGGCGACCCGCCGGGGTTGGCGGGACGCGTGCTCTGATCTCAGTAAGCAGGCGTGTCGCGACCTCGGCCGGCGTGCTCTCCGGCCGAGAGTCGCTTTGCTCGGGGCGGCCATCTGAGCCGATTCGTGCAATCCGCGATCGACGCCGCCCCGTAGCTCCGTACGCAGGCGTCAATTACGAACGCAGTGGAGGTGCGGATGCTTTCAACCAGACGATTCGCGATGCTGTTCGCGATCGGGGCCGCGGTCGCGGTGCCGGTCGTCGGCTGCGGCGGCAGCAGCAACGACAACAACAGCAGCAGCAACGCGGCTACTCCGGCATCAACCAGCGGCGGCGGCTCGACCGGCGCCGGGAGCACGGTCAATCTGACGGCGACCGATTTCAAGTTCGACCCGTCGGATCCGACCGTGAAGTCGGGAAACGTCACCTTCGACATGAAGAACGACGGCCAGGTGACGCACTCGCTCGAGATCGAGGATGTGACTCCCGGTCACGACCAGGAGCTCGAGGGCGATGTCTCACCGGGGAGCAGCGGCAAGCTGACCGCGAACCTGAAGCCCGGGAAGTACGAGTACTACTGCCCGATCGGTAACCACAAGGAGATGGGCATGGAGGGCGAGATCACCGTCAATTAGCGGCCACCAGGCCGCACCACTTTGGAGCGGAGGGCAAAGCCCGAAGCGACTTACGTGGGGCGGCCGCTTGTGGCCGCGACCTGGCGGCGAAGCCGGGTTACGGCAGCTCGACTACGCCCCCGAGGACGCCCACGTAGGCCGTGCCGTCTGGCCCGAGCGTCACGGGGGCGTAGTTGTTGTTGAATCCGAAGCCCGTGCCGGCCAGGCGGCGGTAGACGGTGTGGCCGGTACGGAAGTCGAGTGCGGTCAGATACCAGGCGTCCAGCCCGTCCGTGCGAGGCGGCTTCGTGTAGGTGTAGAGGAGCCCGTTGCCCAGGGAGAGCTTGGGAACCACCGAGGGCGCGACCTCGTTGCTGGTCCAGACCCTGCGACAGCGGAACCGAGCCTTCCGCCTCCGAGTGCCCTTCTTCCCCCGCTTCTTCTTGACGACGTCGATCCTGGTGAGCCCGGGCGAGCTGGCCGTGCCGCCGAGGTTCGACGCGCTGACCGTGTAGCCGTAGTTGTTCTCGGCGACCAGCGAGCGGTTCGTGCCGATCAGTGAGTTGTCGGTCGCGCTGGCGCCCTTGGCGAAGACCGGCGCAGCGCAGACGAGCCGCGCCTTCGGCTTCGCCCGGCGACCATGGCGCTTCTTGCCCCGCAACCTCAGCGCGCGCCGGTAGACGTCCACGTTCATCGGGTCCGCGTTGTCGTTGATCGCCACCCACCCCTTGCCCATCAGGGTCGGCGTGGTCCCCGAGCCGGCGTCGCTCTGGCCGGGCTTGTGGATGCCCGAGTTCGGATAGACGACGCGCCAGCTGATCCGCGGGCCGCCCTTGGAGTTGGCGTCGAAGCGGTAGAGGGCCTTGTCGGAGACCAGGAACACGCCCCCCATCTCGTCCACGGCGAAGGAGTTCGAGATCCCCTCCCCGCCGAGCCTCAGCGTGCGCACCGTGCCGTTCGAGCGATCGATGGTCCCCACCTCGCCCTGCCGGGTGACGAACCACAGCCGTCCCCGCCAATCCGGCAGCACCGAGACGATCCCCTCGTCCGGCCGCACCACCTTGCTGAGGTCGTAGTCGGCGTCGACCTGGAAGCCGGGACCGCCCGTGATCGAGACGACGAGGACGTGGTGGTCATTGGTCGAGAACACCGCCCGGTCGTGCTGGTCGAGGAAGAAGTAGCCGCCACCCGAGAAGTCCGTGAAGGCGCCGCCCGCGGAGAGTGGATTCCGCACCGGCAGCGGCATGGCTGCCAACGTCTGCAGGGTATGCGGGTCAAGCAGTGCCAGAACCGGTCGGTCGAGCCCGACGCAGATGGTCAGTATCCGCCCCTGTGAGTCGAAGGTGATCGAACCGCACTCGCGGCTGAACAGCGTCGACGGGGCCGGACCGTCGCCCAACGGACCCGAGACCCGGTAGGTGTCGCTCATGTAGGCGTCGTCGTGGATGTTGCTGCGCCCGTTCGGCGCCATGAACGGGTTGCGCGGCGGCTGGGCCATCCCACCAACGGGTGACGGGGTCGCGGGGGAACCCTCGAAGGGCGTCACCGACCCTCCCAGCGCGTCTCCCGGGATGGGCACGACCGGGAGCCCCTGCACCTGGGCCGCCGCGGCACCAGCCCAGGCCGCGAGGGCGAGCAGCAGCCCGCATGTGAGAAGCGTCACCCCGCAAGCCCGTTGGCGCATCCTGCGGCGAGCATACGCCAGACTTCGTGCCGAATGGATCAGAAGCCGCTCGAGCTCATCCTCGCCCGCAACTTCCTGACGAGCCTCTCAACTCCGGCGTTCCTGGTCGACGAGGGCGGGACGCTGATCTTCTACAACGAGGCGGCCGGCGCGCTGCTCGGCATCTCGTTCGAGGAATCGGCGCGCATGCCCGCCGAGGAGTGGAGTCATGCCATGGGCCCATTCGGCGAGGACGGGAACCCGATCCCGATCGAGGAGATCCCGACCACCAGGGCCCTGCGGCACGGCCGTCCCGCGCACGGGAGCTTCACGGTGCGGTCCATGGGAGGCGACGAGTACGAGATCGAATCGACGGCGCTCCCGATCGTCGCCGAGGGCGGCCAGGAGGGGGCGATGATCTTCTTCTGGACGCAGAACGACGGTTCCGGCGGTTAGACCGCTATAGGCTGGGCAGGAGGAGTTGAGGAAGCTGTGAGGAGATGAAGCTCAAAGTCTGGGGAGCACGCGGCTCGGTCCCGGCCCCGGGACCGGAGATGAACCGCTATGGCGGCAACACGTCCTGCGTCGAGCTCGAACTCTCGGACGGCTCGACCCTGATCATCGACGCCGGCACCGGCATCCGCAGCCTCGGCGTCGGGATCGCGAAGAAGCTGCCGAAGATCAACATCCTCCTCACCCATCTGCACCTCGACCACATTCAGGGCCTGATGTTCTTCGCGCCCTGCTTCCGCTCGGATTCCGAGATCACGATCTGGGGCCCCTCTTCGCCGGAGGCGTCGCTCGAGGAACGGATCGCGCGCTACATCTCCGCCCCCCTCTCCCCCGTCGAGGTCCGCGAGCTCCCCTGCGAGGTCAACTTCCGTGACGCGCCGCCGAGCGAGTGGGAGCTCGGCCCGGCCAAGATCCACGCCGAGGCGGTCACGCACCGCGGGCCGACGCTCGGCTACCGGATCACCGACGGCCCGACGACGCTGACCTACATCTCGGATCACGAGCCCGGGCTCGGCGCCCCGCTGGAGTCGCTCGAGCCGGAGTGGATCTCGGGCTACGACCTCGCCAGGAACGCCGACCTGCTGATCCACGACTGCCAGTACACGGACGAGGAGTACCCGGACCACGTCGGCTGGGGCCACTCGCGGCTCACCGACACGCTCACCTTCGCCCGCCGGGTCGAGGCCCAGCGGCTCCTGATGTTCCACCACGACCCGCTGCACTCGGACGACTTCCTTGACCGCTTCGGGGAGACCGCCCGCGAGCGCTGGCACGAGCTCGGCGGCCCCGACGGAGCAATCGAGATGGCGGCCGAGAGCCAGGAGATCGAGATCGCCGCGGCGCCCGAAGCGGCGGCCAGGCCGCCCTACTCAGGAGCGAGCGTCTAGCGCGCGACTTGTGCTGGGCGGCCGCTCGCCGCCGCGGCTATGTGGCGAAGCCGGGCTTCCTATCCCCCCAGGGCCGCTCGGCCTCCAGCTGCGCTCCGACCGACACCAGCACGTCCTCGCGGTTCGGCCTGGCGATCATCATCACCGAGCGCGGCAGGCCGGAGTCGGTGAATCCGGCCGGGATCGTCGCCGCCGGCTGGCCCGTGTAGTTCCAGGTCGCCGCATATGGATAGACCGCGGCCATCCCGCTGATGGTGCGGAGGGCGCCCTGGCCGCGCCAGTGCCCGATCTCGACCGGGAGCTGGGCGGTCGCCGGCGTGATCAGAAGGTCGTAGTCACGGAAGAGCTCCATGATCCGCGCCACCGCCCCGGGCTGGCGGTCCCGGACCTTCGCCAGTCGTCGATCGCTGAACAGCCTGCCGGCCCTGACGAAGCTCTTCGTCTGATCCGAGAGCCGCTCGGGATGCGGCAGAGCCAGCGCCTCGTCGCGGATCCCGCGGAAGTACAGCGGGTAGAAGTCCGTGTACATGCGGCCATAGCTGGGGCTCGCCTCGGTCACCTCGTGTCCGAGTGACCTGAGCAGCTCGATCGTCTCCCGGTAGGCGGCGATCACCTCGGGCGCCTTGGGCCCGGGCAGGATCGTCTTGGTGGAACAGGCGATCCGCAGCTTGCCGGGACCCCTGCGAGCGGCGTCGACCAGCGGGCGCTCGAACGGAGGCGGCGACTCGAAGTCCCCCCGCTCGGAACCGCTCATCACGTCCAGATAGAGAGCCGTGTCCATCACCGTCCGGCTGACGCAGCCGGAGACGGAGAGGCCGTACCAATGCTCGCGATCCGGAGAGAGCGAGATCCGGTTGCGCTGCGGCTTCAATCCGAAGAGCCCGTTGTAGGCAGCCGGATAGCGGATCGAGCCGGCGCCGTCGGTCGCGTGAGCGATCGCGCACATGCCCGCGGCGGTGGCGACGCCGCTGCCTCCGCTCGAGCCTCCGCAGGTCCGGGAGGTGTCCCACGGATTTCGAGTGTCGCCCCACGTCGGGCTCTCGGTGAAGCCATAGATCGCCAGCTCGGGGAGATTCGTCTTGCCGAGGATCGCCGCCCCCGTCTCGCGGAGACGCCGGACGATCAACCCGTCCTCGGCAGCGGGATCCCCATAGGCGGCGGTGCCATGCGTGGTCACCTCGCCGCCGTAGTCGACGTTGTCCTTGATCGCCACCGGCACCCCGAGCAACGGGGCGTCGTCCCCCTTCGCCAGCCGCTCCTCGGCGCGCTTTGCGTCCGCACGAGCGCCGTCCGCCAGCACCACGCGGTACGCGTTCAGCTCGGGGTCGAGGCTCTCGATTCGCTTCAGGTAGAGCTCGACGAGCTCGCTCGGGGAGACCTCCTTGGCGCGGACCATCTCCGCAATTCGCGCAGCACCAGCGAAGGCGACGTCATCGCTCATGGACGGCACGCTATAGGCGGGCCGACCTCCTTGTCGACGCGCGAATCTCAAAGAAACCGCAACCGGGCCCACCGAAAAATGTTCTAGGGGAGGACAACACGATCCCAGGGAGGGATTCGATGCGAAAGAAGACGATGGGACTGATCGTCGTCGCCGCGTTGGCGATGGCCGCAGCGGGGGCCACCGTCGCACTCGCGGCGACGATCGTCGGTGATGATGGCCCGAACCAGCTGTTCGGGACACACCGTGCAGACCAGATCCAGGCCTTGGGCGGGGACGACTCCGTGTTCGCCCTCTCAGGAAACGATCTGGTCAACGCGGGAGACGGCAATGACACCGTCTTCGGCGGTCAGGGAAATGACGGCGTCGATGCCGGGCCCGGTAACGACATGGTCGACGCCGGCCGCGGTCGGGACACGGTGTTCGGACAGGACGGCAACGACGTCCTGCTCGGCCGCCAGGGCGCCGATCAGCTCCGGGGACGCAGCGGCGACGACATCGTTCGCGGCGGGCGGGGGCGTGACCTCCTGTTCGCCGGGATCGGCGTGGACACCGTCTTCGGCGGGCCGGATGACGACGTCATCTACGCGCTCGCCCAGGCGGACGCGGCGCTGCCCGGTGGCGACACGGTGTTCGGGGGACGCGGTCATGACGTGATCCACGTCAACGACGGCGAGTCCGACAACGTCGACTGCGGCCGCGATCGCGACATCGCGATCGTGGACCTCGGCGACCTGGACCACGTGCGCAATTGCGAGGTGGTCATCCAGCGGGCCC
This sequence comes from Solirubrobacterales bacterium, assembly GCA_036276255.1. GTDB lineage: Bacteria > Actinomycetota > Thermoleophilia > Solirubrobacterales > 70-9 > DASUPK01. The sequence goes on along the minus strand of DASUPK010000094.1, from coordinate 15,162 downwards.
CGAATCCGCAGGACGACCAGCAGGAGTCGGGCGCCTGACTCGATCCCGCGCCGTGAGAATGGGCGGGGCCCTTCGGGGCCCCGCCTAGTTCTCGGAAAGGACCTTGGCCTTCTCGCGCTCGAACTCGATGTCGGTGAGCGCGCCCGACTCGCGGAGCCTCTGCAGCCGCTCGAGCTTGGCGATCTGCCCGCCGGTTCCACCTCCGGTGCCGCTTGAGAATCTCGCCCCGCTACCCCAGGGGAGCTTGCTGAATGCGCCCGCCATCCCGGAGGTCGCGCCACCGCCCGAGCTGACGCCGGCCACTCGCGCGTCGGCCTTTGCCCACTGTTCGCCGCGATGGGTGAGGTCGTGGATGAGATACCGGAGCGACACGAAGAGCACCGGCAGCCCCATCACCAGGAAGGTGCCGCCGACGATCAGGGCCCCGAGCTTGCTGCCGGAGTTCTGCTTGACGGCCTCGTTCGTGAGCCCCGCGATCAGCGACACGGCGCCGGTGCCGGTGAATGCAACGCCCCACGCGAAGGCAGGGAACGAGAAGTCGCTGTCGAGGTTGACGGGCCGGTCCTTGTCCCAGGGTGGGTCACCCCGGTATGCGAACAGGCCGATGCCGATGATCGCGGCGAAGATCGACCCCATCAGGATGAGGATGTCGGTCCCGGTGCCCGACGGGCAGGGCTGGGCGATCTGGTACGGCGTATTGCCCGATGCGCACGTCCCGGTCTCGAGCAGCGAGATCAGCTTGATGTTGGCGAGGATCAGGCCGCCGAAGAACATCCCGAGGCCGAGCGGCGCTTTGATCAGATAACCCATTCCTTCTCCGGCGCGGCAGACTACTCAGCCAGGTGGTCGTCGTTCGCACGAAGGAGCGCCTAGACTGGCTCCTCGGGTCGAGCATGCGTTCGATCAAAGTAGTGCCCCGCGTTTTCGCAGGCGTTGCCTCCGGGCACCCTCCGCGTTCGCAGTGCACCCACATGGAGGGACCGAAATGGCTACAGGAACCGTGAAGTGGTTCAGCGATGACAAGGGCTTCGGATTCATCACGCCGGATGACGCCGGCAAGGACGTTTTCGTGCACCACAGCGCGATCCAGGGTGACGGCTTCAAGTCGCTGGCCGAGGGCGCAAAGGTGAGCTACGACGTCGAGCAGGGCGACAAGGGCCCGGCGGCCGCGAACGTCCAGGCCGTTTAAGGAGAAGAGACATGGCCTCAGGCGGCAAGCGGAAGACCACGATGGCGAAGCTCAACCGTGAACGCAAGGTCCGCGAGCGGCGGCTTGAGAAGCAGGCCAAGAAGGCCGCGCGGAAACAGGCGGCCGCAGACGCTCAGGCCGACTCCACACCTGGCTGAGACGGCCGAAAACGCATCTCCAGCGACAGGACCCGCTGGCCGATGCCCTGGTCTGGCGACGGTTTACGCCGCCGCTTCGCGGTGCGGGAGCTTCCAGTCCGGCCGCGGGAAATGGCAGGTGTAGCCGTTGGGGTAGCGCTGGAGGTAGTCCTGGTGCTCGTCCTCCGCCTCCCAGAACGGTCCGGCCTCGCTGATCTCGGTGACGACCTTGCCTGGCCAGATGCCTGAGGCCTCGACGTCGGCGATCGTGTCCTCCGCGACCTGGCGCTGCTCGTCGGTGGTGTAGAAGATCTCGGAGCGGTAGCTCGATCCGATGTCGTTGCCCTGGCGGTCCTTGGTCGTCGGGTCGTGGATCTGGAAGAAGAACTCCAGGATGTCCCGGTAGGAGATTCGCTCCGGGTCGAAGACGATCTCGACGGCCTCGGCGTGGCCGGGGTGGTTTCCGTACGTCGGGTTGTCGTTCTCCCCACCGGTGTAGCCCACCCGGGTGGAGATCACTCCGTCGCGCTTGCGGAGCAGCTCCTGGACACCCCAGAAGCAACCGCCGGCGAGGATCGCTGTCTCGGTGTTTTCGGTCATTTGCGCGGCTCCTTGGGTAGAGGCCCCGAACCGTTCGATCCGGGGTACTCCTCAGTCCATCCTAAGCCCCGGGTGTTACGCGCTGGGAGGGCCTCAGATGCCCGGCATCGGATGGCTCGCCCAGGGCGTCAGCGCCCTCGTGAAGCGCCGCCAGCGGTAGCGGCGCATCGCCTTCTTGACGAGCTCATTGTCGTGGGGATAGGTGAGCAGCTCGTCGGCCTCGGCCGGACTCAGCCAGCGCAGCTCGTCGACCTCGTCGTGCGCCTTGAACTCCCCCTTCACCGGCTCCATCAACCAGTAGCGGACCAGCTTCCGGCGCCCCTTTCTGTCGAGGTAGGAGACGTGCGGCAGCTCCGGCCCGAGCTCGCACTCGTAGCCGGTCTCCTCGAGGACCTCCCGGAGAGCAGCCTCCTGCCACCCCTCCCCCTTCTCCAGCTTGCCCTTCGGCAGCGACCAGTCCCCGTACTTCGGGCGGTGGACCACCGCCACCCGCGGGCGGCCCTCCTCGTCGCGGTGGATGACGACGCCGCCGGCCGCGGTGATGTCCGGCTCGCCGTCCCCGAGATCGAATTCGCCTCGCGCCACCGCTGCAGATTACGCACCCGCTGAAGCGAGCCTTCTGGCCCTGTTCAGATCCACTCCAGGATCACGCCGAAGAGCAGCACCGAGAGGATCACGATGGCGGCCATGGCCCCGACGATTCGCAGGCGCGAGCGGTTGTCGGGCCGGTCGTAGACGTAGGCGGTGATCAGGAAGAACCAGAGGTAGCCGAAGACGACGATCAGCGGCACGCAGGGGAAGTTCCACCACCAGTAATCCCAGTGGAAGTAGCCGGTCCCGTGTAGGAGGACCTCGACGAAGGTGGCGAAGAGCGAGAAGCCGAGCCCGATGGTGAGGCGATTGGGCATCCCGAGCAGCTTCGCCCGCGGGTCTTCGGGAAGGGACTTCGCGTAGATCACCCCGGAGATCGCGAACATCAGCGAGATCTCGATCGTCAGGCCGATCAGGACGAGGTAGGCGGTGTCGCCGGTCACGGTCCACAGCGCGGCCCGGTGAGAGAAGTGGAGGACCAGGGAATTGAGGATCTCGTTGATCCAGTCGGCGAGCCAGAAGGCGAGTCCCGCCAGCACGATGTCCCAGCGGCGGCGCTCGACCTCCACCGCGTAGACGTAGATCACCAGGGTCAGCAGGGTGACGACGTACCACTTGAACTGGTGCTCATCGCGCAGCAGGTGCTGTGCCTGCATGGTGAAGTCGGTCACCGAGGTGAGCGGCACGTGGGCGACTCTATTTAGGATCGCCACGTGCCCGCCCACCCCCTCGCCGACCTGACCGAACGATGAGCGCCGCTGCTGGAGACGAACTCGGGCTGAGAAGCGTCCTGGCCGAGATGTGGGGCGTCTATAGGCACCACTGGCGCTTCCTGGTCCCGGCCGCCATGATCATCCTGCTGCCGCAGGCGATCGCCGACGGCGTCCTAGAGGGGTTCCACGTGGAGCACATCAGGAACCTCGTCGACGTGGCGACGATCGGCGTGGCGTTGCTGACCGCGGCGGTGAACCTGATGGGCCAGGCGATCTACTCGGGGCTCACTGCAGCAGCGGTCGTCGACTGGCGCGCTGGGCAGCCGCTGCCGCCGACCGGCAAGCTCATCCGGTCCATGCCGATCGGCCGCCTGATCCTGCTCGATCTCGCGGTCACTCTCGGCGCCGCGATCGGCTTCGTCCTGTTGATCGTCCCGGCACTGGTCTTCCTCACCTATGTCTCGGCCGCCGCTCCGGTCATGAAGCTCGAGCACCGAGGTGTCTGGGACTCGATGCGCCGGAGCGTCGGACTCGTCCGCGGTCGGGCGCGCAAGGTGTTCGTGATCGTCGCCGGCACGATCGTCGTCACCGAGCTTGCCGTTCAGGCGATGGCAGCTCCATTCGACGGCGCCGTGGTCCTGACGGTGGTCAATCTCCTGGGCGAGGCGATCTTCCAGCCGTTCGAGGGCCTGGCGATCGCGATCGTCGCGGTGCGCCTGCTGATTCTGCACGGCGAGGCGCCGGCGCCCAGCGTGATGGCCGGGGCCCTGGTGGGCGAGACCGACTGACAAAAGAACGGGCCGCCCCCTGGGGCGGCCCGTTGGTCAAACGGTGGCGGGCGGGTGGTGGTTTCCTACTCCCCTAGGTGGATGGGAGTCTGCCCGCCAGCCGGCCGCCGGGCATCGGGAAGAACTCCGGGTTCGCGTCAGTAGTTCTCCCCCCTTCCAATGAAGGTGAGCAACACAGAGAGGCCGGAGCGTCAGCTCCGGCCTCCAGTCCCTGCTTCAGCCTTCTACAGACGGACGGTCAGTCGCGAGAGTCGTCGCGGCCGATCTTGTCCTTCACCTTGTCGGCCGCGTCATCGACCTTGCCCTTGACGCCCGAGACCGCTCGGTCCATCTTGCCTTCGCGCTTCAGCTTCTTGTCGCCAGTGAGGTCGCCGGCCGCTTCCTTCGTGCGGCCCTTCGCCTCATCGATGTGCTCACCCATTTCGTTCGTCTCCTTTGTCGTTGTTCTTCTCCTACCCGGCGACCCAGGTGGGAAACGAGGGATGACAGATGCCTCCCGAGGCGCGAAGATCACCCCGTGAGCGCAGCCGCGAGGGAGAGACTGAGCGTCGACGACGCGCAGATCCTGCGCCTCGAGTCGCAGGTGATCAAGGGCCACACCGGCAAGGTCCTGATCCTCGCCCCCGATTCGGAGGGCGAGCCGGTCTCCGTTCCGAAGGTGCGTGAGCGGGTCGCGGAGCGAATGGGCGCGTTCCCGCGCCTCGGACAGCGGGTCGTCGAGCCACGTCTTCGGCTCGGGAGACCGGTCTGGATTGAGGCCGACCGGATCGACCTCGATTGGCACGTCGCCGAGCCCGAGCACGCCGACCCGCTCTCCGACGAGGAACTCCGCGCGGCGGTGGGCGAGCTGCTCTCCGAGCGGCTCGATCACACCCGGCCTCTCTGGCGGCTCGATGTGCTGCCGCTGACCGGCAATCGAGCCGCGATCGTCGGGCGGATCCACCATGCGATGGCCGACGGGGTCAGCGCGATCAAGCTGGCGGCTGGATTGCTGTGGGACCGCGACGTCGAGACCCCGAACCCGCACGCCATGGCGACCGCCCCGAGGCCCGCGAAGTCCGACCCCTCCCCCGGCCCGGCCGCGGGAGCCTCCGAGGAGCGGATCCTGGTGCGGCTTCCCTCGGCGCTGTGGCGCGAGCTGCGCCCGGGCCGCGACACCACACTCGACCAGCACATCGGCCCTGCGCGCGAGGTTGCCTGGACCACCTTCCCGCTCGAACGGCTGAAGCGGATCGGCCACAGTCAGGGCGCCACGGTGAACGACGTGGTCCTCGCCGTCGTGGCCGGGGCCCTGCGCCGCTGGCTGCCGCAGGCCGGCGGGATCGCCAGCGACCTGCGAGTGCAGTGCCCCGTCTGCCTGCATGCGCAGGAGGAGGAGAAGGGAGAGCTCGGCAACCGGGACTCGTTCATGAACGTAGACCTCCCGATCGCGGAGCCCGACCCGCAGGAGCGCCTGCGCTTCATCAATTCGGAGACGAGCGAGCGCAAGCTCGACCACGATGCCGACGCGCTCTACGCCTTCTTCCACGCGCTCAGCCGCTTTCGCCCTCTCTACAAGGGCGTGACCCGCCTCACCGCCGGACCCCGCGAGTTCGCGCTCTCGGTGTCGAACGTCCCGGGGCCCAGGGAGCGCGCGGTGATCCTCGGTCATGCCGTCGAGCAGCTCGCCTCCTTTGCTGAGCCCGCCGACCGCCATGCCCTGCGGATCTCGATCGTCTCGCTCGGCGGCGAGCTCGCCTTCGGGCTCTGCTCCGATCCCGACGCGATCTCGAATCTCGACGCGCTGCGCGGCGCCCTCGGCGACGCGATCTCCGAGCTCGAGGTGGCGGTCTAGTGCCGCGATCGCTGAAGGAGTACAAGCGGAAGCGCGACTTCTCGAAGACCAGGGAGCCGAGCGGCAAGGCCAAGGGGAAGCGAAAGGCCAAGGCGCGGCGAAAGCATCCGCGCTTCTCGTTCCAGAAGCACTCGGCCACCTCGGAGCACTACGACCTGCGGCTTGAGGTCGACGGGGTGCTGGCCTCCTGGGCCGTCCCTAAGGGACCCTCGCTCGATCCCCGGGACAAGCGGCTGGCGATGCGCACCGAGGACCACCCGCTCTCCTACCTGGAGTGGGAGGGCGTGATCGAGGAGGGCTCATATGGCGCGGGCCCGATGATCGTGTGGGACCGCGGCGTCTTCCAGAACATCTCCGAGACCAGGCGCGGCGAGCCGATGGATCTCGAGAAAGCGATTGAGGTGGGCGACGTGAAGATCTTCCTGCTCGGCGAGAAGATCAAGGGCGCCTACGCCCTGGTCCGCACGGGCCCGCCCTCGGACCGCGAGAAGTGGCTGCTGATCAAGAAGCGCGACGAGGGTGCCGACGCCCGCCGACGCCCGACCTCATCGCAACCCGAGTCGGTGCTGAGCGGCCGGACGATCGAGCAGGTGCTCGACGAGGAGGCCGAGCCCGGCCAGTTCCCGAAGCACCGGGCGCGACGGCGGTCCGGGCGGCGCTGACGGTCGTCTAGTCTCACGCCATGGCCACCGCGGCCGAGGCACGGACGCTCCAAAACTTCGTCGGCGGCTCCTTCGCCGACGCGATTGCGGACTCCACTCTTGAGGATCGCGATCCCGCGACCGGCGAGCTGGCCGCTCGGGTCCCGCTGTCGGGTGCCGCCGACGTCGACGCGGCGGTGGCCGCTGCGCGGCAGGCGCAGCCCGCCTGGCGCGAGGTACCGCCTCAGGAGCGGGCCCGCCGCGTGCTCGCGCTGCGCGACGCCCTGATCCGCAACCGCGACGAGCTCGCCGCCCTGGTCACCGCAGACATGGGCAAGACCCTGGCGGACGCCAGCGGCGAGGTGGGCCGCGGCATCGAGTCGGTCGAGTCGGCTGCCGCCATCCCACACCTGCTCAAGGGCGAGACGCTGGAGGGGGTGGCTTCCGGCATCGACGTGGAGCTGGTCCGCCAGCCCGTCGGAGTCGTCGTCGCGATCACGCCCTTCAACTTCCCGGCGATGATCCCGCTCTGGTTCCTGCCCTACGCGGTCGCCTGCGGGAACGCTTTCATCCTCAAGCCCTCGGAGCGCGACCCGCGCCCGTCGCAGCGGATCTGCGAGCTGATCGCCGAGGAGGAGATCTTCCCCGCCGGCGTCGTCAACCTCGTGCACGGTGGCCGTGACGCGGTCGAGTCGATCCTCGATCACGATGGCGTCGACGCCGTCTCCTTCGTCGGCCAGGCGAGCACGGCCCGCCTGATCGCGACGCGCTCCGCCGAAACCGGCAAGCGCGTCCAGGCGCTGGGCGGTGCCAAGAACTCGATGATCGTCGCGGCCGACGCGGACCTCGCCACCTCGGTGCCCGCGATCATGGCGTCCGCGTTCGGGGCCGCCGGCCAGCGCTGTCTGGCCGGATCGGTCTGCGTGATCGCCGGCGACGAGAGCCGGCAGGCCGAGGTGCGGGCAGCGCTGCGGCACGCCGCGGAGGAGCTGACCACCGGGTCCGGGGCCGACCCCGAAACCGACGTCTGCCCGATGGTCACGCCCGAAGCGCGCGAGCGCGCCGAAGCGGCCGTCGCGGCGGCCGAGGATGGGGGCTCGGAGGTCCTGCTCGACGGGCGCATCGGCGGTGGTGACGCCGGCGCGATGCTCGGACCGACTCTCGTCGAGGTCGCCGACCGCGAGTCCGAGTTGGCGCGCGAGGAGATCTTCGGCCCGGTCCTGGCGCTGGTCAGTGTCCCGGACCTGGACACCGCGATCGACTTCGCCAACGGTTCGCGCTACGGCAACGCCGGCTCGATCTTCACGACTTCCGGGGCCACCGCGCGTGCCTACCGGTGGGGCATCGAGGCGGGAATGCTCGGCGTCAACATCGGGGTGCCGGCGCCGGTGGCCTGGTTCCCGTTCTCCGGCTGGAAGGACTCGATCGACGGGGACCTGCACGCCAACGGCTCGGACGCCGTCGACTTCTACACCCGCAAGAAGGTCGTTACGAGCCGTTGGTAGCGGCCACCAGGCCGCTCCACTTCGGAGCGGAGGGCGAAGCCCGAAGCGACTTATGTGGGGCGGCCGCTTGTGGCCGCGACTTTGTGGCGAAGCCATGCACCGATCACCATGAATCAACCGTGCGGCCGCTGGGCTCCGGGGTGCCCGCCGCGGCGAGGGTCCGGGCGATTACCGCTCGCGTCTCCGCCGGATCGATCACGTCGTCGATCTCGAAGATCTGTGCGGCGTTGAGCGCCTGGGCGTGCTCGTACATCTGAGCGGTGAGCTCGCGGACCCGCTGCTCGCGCTCGCCCTCGTCCTCGATCGCCTCGAGCTCCCGGCGCATGGCGAGGCGCACGGCGCCCTCCAGCCCCATCGGGCCGAGGGTGGCGTCGGGCCAGGCCGCGGTCAGGAGCGGCTCGTGCAGGCTGCCGAACGCCATCGCCTGCGCGCCCAGGCCGTAGCCGCGCCGCAGGACGATGGCGATGGTGGGGACCGTCAGCGCGGCTCCGGCGATCAGCATCCGGCAGCAGTGGCGGACGAGCGCCTCCCGCTCCGCCTCGGGACCGACCATGTAGCCGGGGGTGTCGATCAGCGAGACGACCGGCAGGCCAAAGGCGTCGCAGAGCTGCATGAAGTGCGCCGCCTTGTCCGCGGCCTCGCCGGTGACGACGCCGGCCTGGTGCTTGCAGTTGTTGGCGATGACCCCGACCGGCCGCCCCTCGATTCGGAGCAGCGCGGTGGCCAGCTCCGGCGCGAAGCTCTCGCGCAGGGCCGTGACGGAACCCTCGTCGGCGATCGTGCGAACGATCGGCATCACGTCGTAGGCCCGGCGGGAGCTCTCGGGCACGGCGTCCCGCAGCGGCGCCTGGTCCGGGGCCGACCATTCCTCGACCGGTCCGCGCAAGTAGCCGAGCAGCTGCTTCGTCGCCGCGACGGCCGCCTCCTCGTCCTCGACGACGAGGTCGAGAACGCCGTTGGGAGCCTGCACCTCGACCGGGCCCACCTCCTCGGCTCGGACCTCACCGAGTCCGCCGCCGGCGATCATCGCCGGCCCGGCCATCCCTAGCGAGGAGTTCTCGGTGGCCACGATCAGGTCCGAGCACCCGGCGATCACCGCGTTCCCCGCGAAGCAGTTGCCCGCCACGATCGAGATCCTCGGGACGTGGCCGGAGAGCTTGGCCCAGAGCGCGAAGGCCCTGACCTGGAGCGCGCTGACCACGGGGTTGTCCGTGTCGCCGGGCCGGCCGCCGCCGCCCTCGGCGAAGAAGACGACGGGCAGCCGCATCCGCTCGATCAGCTCGAACATCCGGTCCTTCTTGAAGTGCCCGGCCGTGCCCTGGGTTCCGGCCAGGACCGTGTAGTCGTAGGCGAGCACCGCCGTGGGAGTCCCCTCGACCGTCGCGGTCCCCACGACCAGTCCGTCGGCGGGGGTGTTGGCGATCAGGTCCTCCTTGCTGCGGCGTGCCCGCTGCTGGGCCGTGGCATAGCGCCCGTACTCGACCCAAGAGCCCTCGTCGATCAGGTCGGCGACGTTCTCGCGGGCGGTCCGCCCTCCCCGCTCGTGCCGCTTGCCGACGGCCTCGGATCGGGCCGCGTCCTCGGTGAGTTCGCGCCTGCGCCGCAGCTCAGCGAGGTCATCCCGGTCAGTGTCGTTCTCCCGCGGCATCGCCGCCGCAGTTGTACAGCTATGCCTGACCGATCAGCACGGTCGATCTACCTCGGCTCGGGGTAGTTCGCCTCGGTGATCGAGACCACGGCCCCCTGAGGGTCGACCAGGGTCGCGATCCGGCCGACCGGGATGTCGATCGGGCCGAAGGCCAGCTTCGCTCCCTTGGACTCCGCCTTCTCGATCGCAGCGTCTGCGTTCTCGACGATGAAGTACACCTGCCAGTGGGATGGCATCTCGGCGGGCATCTCGGCGGTGATCTCCATCAGGCCGCCGAGGCCCTCCGGCCAGCGCTGGCCCTCCACCTGCCACAGGTCCACCCCCGGCGGCGCCTGCTCGTGGTGGGTCGCCGACCAGCCGAAGACCCGGCCGTAGAAGTCCTTGGCCTTCTCTGCGTCCCGGGTCATCAGGTTGTTCCAGGTCCAGGCGCCGGGCTCATTGACCAGCTGTGCCCCCGGGTGGTTCCCCTGCTGCATCATGCAGACGAACGCCCCGGTCGGATCCTGGAGCACGGCCATTCGCCCTGAGTCGTTGGGGAGGTCGATCGGCCCGAAGTGGACCTCGCCGCCCGCCTCCTTGACCTTCTCCGCTGTGGCGTCGGCATCCTCGACCTTGACGTAGCTCGACCAGGCTGAGGGCTGCTCATCGCGTTGGGTCGGGCCGATGCCGGCGATCATCTTGCCGTTCTTCACAAAGAAGCCGTAGCCGCCGGTCTCCTCAGGATCGCCCGGGGCGAGCTCGGCGTCGACGCCCAGCAGCTCTCCGTAGAACTCCTTCGCGCCGTCGACGTCCTTCGTCGACAGGTCCACCCAGCAGAACTCGCTCGGTGCGTACTCGGTGCGCTCGCTCATCCGTCCTCCTTCTATCGCTTTCGCCGCGCGCCCGCAAGGATCACGCGGGCCACCAGCTCGGGGTCGTCCCAGGTCGGGACATGACCGCACCCGGGGAGCTCGACCTGTTGTACCCGCTTGGGCAGCATCTTGTCCGGGAGAGGGCGATTGCGGACCAGGGTGTCGTGCTCGGCCCAGGCGAGGGTGATCGGCGTCTTGATCCCCTTGAGATCCTCCACCTGGCCCGCGCGCATCAACGCGCTCGCCTCGTCGTATGCCGGCGCGGTCACGTAGGCCTTGGCGATCGCCTCCGCCTCGCCCGGGCTGAGGCGCTCCGGACGGTAGATGAAACGACCGAGGGCGCGCCGGCGCCCCCCGGCCGTCGACATGATCGGCCGGAGCAGGGCGCTCGCGGCACGGCCGCCGCGCCGCGCCCGCGCCACGGTTCGGTTCGAGGAGTACGGAGAGCGCCTCCAGAACCCCGCCGGGCAGAGGGCGACGACGGCGCTCGCGCCGCCCTGCCTGGCGCACTCGACGGCTGTCCAGCCGCCGAGGGAGATCCCGGCGATCGCGGGCTTGCCGTCGATGCCGAGCGAGTCAAAGAAGTCGAGCGCCGCCGTCGCCAGGTTCGCGGCACGCGGCTCGACCCCGCTCGGCAGCTCGGGCGACTCGCCGAATCCCGGCATGTCGATCGCGACCACCTCGTGCTCGGCGGCGAGCAGGTCCATGACCGGGGACCACTGGATCAGCGAGCCGCCCAGCGAGTGGAGCAGGAGCAGGGGCGGGCCCTCCCCCGCTCGCACATGATTCAGCCCGCCTGAGCGCCGATCAGAACGGCGCCGCGGGCTCACAGCTCGAGGTCGTACTCAAGGTAGGTGCCCGACTCCGCGCCGATGCGGTCATAGACCTTCTGGGCCCGGTGGTTGTCGGGTGCGGTGAGCCACTCCAACGCCGGCATGCCGAGTTCCCGGCAGCGCTCCGCGCAGATCTCGATCAGCGCATCCGCGATCCCGTCGCCCCGCGCGTCCGGGTCCACGAAGAGGTCCTCGAGGTAGCCAAGCCGGGCGCCCTTCAGGCTCGACCATTTCCAGTCGAGCGTCGCCACGCCAACCGCCCGGTCCTCCTTGCGGGCGATGAAGACGGCGCCCTGCGACGGATCGGTGATCAGCGTCCGCAGCATCTCGATGACACCCTCGTCGGGCGGCGAGGACTCGTAGAACTCGCAGTAGGCCCGCATCAGGGGCATCAGGTCGTCGATCTCATCCTCGCGAGCGGGCCGAACCTCGATCCCCTCGGCGAGCTTGCGTGGACCTTCGGCTACGGGCTCGTCTGGCATGCGGGCCGATACTACGGTTTGGCAACCCTCGTCCGGTGGCTGGCGGCTGCACTCGTCTGGGCGGTTTCAGGGACGCGACCTGTTGCGATCACCTCCATTGGTCCAATCGGCGGATACTGGGTCCAATCGGCGGATACTGGGTGGGCGATGTCGCAGGAGAACGTCGAGACGGTGCGCACGGCCACTGAAGCAATGCTCCGCGGCGATGCGGCCACGGCCCTCGATGCACTCGACCCCGATGTCGAATGGCACGCCACAGTGGGCGGTATTAACGAAGGCCGCACCTACCACGGCAGCGCAGAAGTGGCGAAGGCATTCATTGACTACTTCGAGGTCTGGGAGAGGATCGAGCTGCGGGCAGACGACTACATCGATGCGGGCGATGACGAAGTGATCGTCTTCCTCCATGAGGTCGCGATGGGCAGGGAGAGCGGAGCCGTGGTGGAGACCGATATCGGCACCGTCAATACCGTCCGGGACGGAAAGATCGCCCGGGTACGCGGCTACATGAAGCGCAGCCAAGCCCTCGAAGCCGCCGGGCTGTCGGAGTAGGCGATGTCTCTGAATGCTCTCTAAATGAGTTCAGGGGACCCGCAGCCCGCAAGCCCCCTGAACGTTAGGTGACTCGTTGTGTGCCGAGTCTTCCCCCTGGAATGCTGAGCCACCAACCTCTCAGCACTCTCAGTGCGAGGAGATTATTTTCTTGGCGAACCGGGGCCAGCGCTTCGACCTGGATTTGGACGAATGTTTCCCGCTTTGTCCCGGGGTCTTGTCGTCACCCACACAGCGAAGCCCTCGAAGCCGTTGGACGGGTGGAGTAGCACGACGCCTCTTGGACTACTGACACTCCCAGTCGAATAGGCCCAGTTTCCCCAGCCGGTGTATGGAAGTTTGTGCGTAGGAAGGGGCGCGCCGACCCCGAATAGATAGGGTCGGCATGCCCAAAATCGACTCACCGGCGCGCACGATCGCGCGCAACGTGCTCGTGGTCGTAGGGGTCATCCTCGTCCTCTACGTCATCTACCTGCTGCGCAGGCCGATCAGCTGGCTGATCATCGCCGCGTTCCTGGCTGTCGCCATGGCCGGGCCCGTCAACTTCTTCCAGCGCTACATGAAGCGGGGGCTCGCGATCGCCCTCGTCTACTTCGGCCTGCTGCTGATCCCGATCGGGCTCGGGGCGGTCCTGATCCCGCCGATCGTCAACCAGGTCTCAGACGTCGCCACCAACGCCCCCCACTACGTCCACGACCTCGAGGACTACGTCCAGAAGAACAAGACGCTCAATGACCTCAACAACAAGTACGACATCACCCAGAAGCTCTCCGATGAGGCGAACAAGCTCCCCAGCAAGGCCGGCGACGCCGCCGGAGTGCTGCGCGACATCGGCTTCGGGCTGGTCAGCTCGATCTTCGCCGGCATCACGATCCTGGTCCTGAGCATCTTCATGGTCGCCGCCGGGCCGAGATGGGGCGAGAGCTTCATACGAATGCAGAGACCCGAGCACGCCGAGCGGATCGAGCGAACCCTGCGGCGAATCGCCAACGCCGTCGGCAACTACGTCGGCGGAGCGTTGCTGCAGGCGACGATCGCGGGCCTCTCGGCGTTCATCATGCTGAACATCCTCGGGGTGCCGTTCGCGGGCCCGCTCGCAGTGGTCATCTTCGTCGCCGACCTGATCCCGGTGATCGGGGCCACGATCGGCGCGGTCCTGGTGGCGATCGTCACCGCGTTCGTCGACTTCCCGATCGTCCTGATCATCTGGATCGTGTTCGCGGTCATCTATCAGCAGGTCGAGAACTACCTGATTCAGCCGCAGATCCAGAAGCGCGCAACCAAGATCGAGGCTTTCATCGTCCTGGTGGCGGTCCTCTTCGGCAGCACGCTGTTCGGCATCCTCGGTGCGCTCCTCGCCATCCCCGTGGCTGCCTCGATCCAGATCGGCATCAACGAGTACCGCGAATATCGCCGCGAGGTGACGGCCGCCGAGGAGGAAGCGGGCGGCCCGACTCCCGCCCCCGAGGTCACGTAGCTCGGATTCAGGCTCCGGAGGAGGCCTTGCCGGCCAGCGCCGCGGCGGCCTCGGCGTCCGAGATGCCCTCGACGGCGCGCTTCAGGATGTCCCGAAGCTGGCGCTGATCCTTTTCCGAGAGGGAGGCGATCGGTGGGGGCGGCTCTGCCATCCGCTTGGTGATCTCCACCCGCATCCTCTCCCCCTCCTTGGTGAGGACGAGGAGCTTCACGCGGCGGTCTCCGTCGGCGGCCTCCCGCCGGACCAGGCCGCGCTCCTCGAGGCGGTCGACGATGCCGGTGACATTCGAGTTGTCGCAGAAGAGAGCCTGGGCCAGTTCGCTCATCTTGCGGGGGCCAGAGGCGAGCATGCGCAGGGCGATCATCTGCTGGGGCGCGAGATCGAACTCCTGAGCCATTGCGAAGAGCCTGTGCTTGTTGGTCACCATCAGCCAGTGCATCAGGCTCCAGGCCTGGCTGCCCGGATCGGTGCGGCCCAGCTCGCCGGCGAGCCAGGACTCCGGCCCGGACCCCGGGCGCCCCTTCTCTGAGTCCTTCCCCTTGGCCATGTTGTGGGGGATCGTACTGGGAAAGTTTGCTACTTACAAGGTTGCAAGGTTCAACTATCTATGTATACTGCCGTCCTTCGCAAGCGATCGGGATGTGAGGGTGCTCCGAGCCCCGCGAGGAGCAACCCGTTTCAGGAAGGGAACTCGGATGCAGAGCATGAACGGAGCCCAGTCGCACGGCAACGGAATCGAGGTCAACGGCCTCGTCCGCGAGTTCAAGGGCGGCGTGCGCGCCGTCGACGGCATCGACCTCGAGGTTCGTCCCGGTGAGATCTATGGCTTCCTCGGCCCGAACGGCGCCGGCAAGTCGACCACCGTTCACATGCTCACCACCCTCCTCCCGCCCACCGCTGGCAGCGCCCGCGTGGCCGGATTCGACGTCGTCAAGCAGGGCGCGTCCGTCCGTGACGCCATCGGGGCCGCCCTGCAGGAGGCCGCCCTCGATCCGAACCTGACGGCCCGCGAGCACATGCGCCTTCAGGGCGCGCTCCACGGCATGCCGAAGGCGGAGCGGACCAAGCGCGGCGACGAGCTGATCGAGCGCGTCGGCCTCGCGGATGCCGCGGACCGGAAGGTCGGCGGCTACTCGGGCGGGATGAAGAGGCGGCTCGACCTGGCGCTCGCCCTGCTTCACGGCCCGCGTGTCCTCTTCCTCGACGAGCCCACGACCGGCCTCGACATCCAGAGTCGCAGCGCCCTGTGGGACGAGGTCGCGCGTCTCTCCCGGGACGAGGGGATGACCGTCTTCCTGACGACCCAGTACCTCGAGGAGGC
>DASUPK010000093.1:0-17016 GCA_036276255.1 Solirubrobacterales bacterium | reverse complement strand
GAGGAGCTGGTCGGACTTGTGGCCGAGGGCGAGGAGCAGGACGCCGGTGGCGAAGATCCCGACGGTGGTCAGCACCAGAACTGGGGCCAGCAGGCGCAGCGCCTGTGGCGGCGGCCCCTTGTGCACGTACGCGCGGGAGTGCGTGTAGTAGCGGGCGAAGCGGTAGCCGGTGCTGCCGATCTTGAGCAGCACGGGTGGAATCAGCACGAGCCCGATGATCATGTGGACGCTGAGCAGTGAGTCCATCTTCAGCAGCGTGATCCCCTCGGCCGCCAGCAGGAGGGTGAGCACGATGCCCGCCGCGACCGTGAGGGCCTCGTTGCCCTCGGTGCCGCCGAGGCGGTCGCGCCGCTCGACTGCGACGCGGCGCTGGGTGCCCGCGTAGGTCTCCATTGGCCCGATGGTGCCTCGGCGCCGTCAGCCCGGCCTAAGAGCCCAATGAGAGCCCTCTTAGACTAGTTTCCGCGAGATGCGCGCGATGATGATCCAGCAGTACCGGATGGCAGGGATCGAGATCGACGACCAGGGGAACGTCGCCGAGTAGGGCGGCGCTCACCCCTTCAGCTTGACCTGCGCGGTCTAGGGGGCGGGCGCCGGGTCGTAGGGCAGTGGATCGAAGCGAAGCAGCCGCTCGACTATTCGGGAGATCTCGGCCTCGTTGTCCCGGATCAGCTGCGCCGCGAAGGCCGGCAGGGTCTCGTCGAGGGTCTGCTGGCCGGCGTCGTCGAGCGGGATAGATTCGGTGAGCGGGACCTGCAAGCGGAAGAAGCGGGGTCCGTGGCCGAGGTCGGCGGGCTGGATGCGGGGGTCATCGGGGTGGTTGAGCAGGGTGTGGGCCCAGTGGTCGGCGCCGTCGGCGGCCCCGCCCAGGGTGGCGCCGAGGACCGGCGGCTCGCCGTGCTGTGGCAGGATCCAGCCGAGCTTGCCCCAGCCCTCCACCTGGTCCTGCGAGTAGCCATCCTCGTGCAGTCCGGTGCCGATCGAGACGACCAGCAGGTCGTCCTGGTCGAGATGGTGGGGATCGTCCCCGAAACGCTTCAGGGCCTCGACGATCGCGACGATCACCGGGTTGGCGGCGAACACGCCGCCGTCGACCAGCGCGTGGCCGTCGATCTCGTGCGAGGGGAAGTAGGTCGGGGCCGCGGAGGTGGCGAGGCCCGCGTCGGCTAGCGGACGGTTGCGGTCCGACTCCGGCAGCTCGCGGGCCCGCCAGCGCTTGAAGAAGTAGGGCTGGCGGTCGGTCATGTCGTAGGAGCAGACGATCAGCTCGCGGAGCGCATTCTGGATCTCGGTCGTCCCGAGGCGGCGCTCGATCGAGTCCTGCAGCGGGCCGAGCGTGTACTTGGGGCCGAGCCAGCCCCACAGGGTCCGGATCTTCTGCCAGAGGCTGCGATGGAAGATCTTGGGGCCGTCCTCGACGTAGAAGCTCGCCAGTTCGTCCGCGGTGACGGCGGGGCGGCTCGGGTCCTGCGGGTCCGGCGCCGTCAGGCTGAGCGCGACGAGGCCGCCGGTCGAGGTCCCGGCGAACATCTGAAAGTAGTCGGAGATTCGGGCCTGTGGGCCGGCGCGCTTCTGGATCCGGTGCTCGATGTCGGCGATCACCAGCGCCGGGATCAGGCCGCGGATGCCCCCGCCGTCCACGCAGAGGATCCGGAACTTGTCGGTCGGCTGTCCTTCGGGAGCCACCTGTAGAGATGATCGCGAACCGAGCCAGACTTCACAACGCCGTCTCCAGGCGCTGAAGTCCCGCTACGACCCCGAAACGTCCTGCACCGGAACCAGGACATCCCGCCGCGATAAGGATTTGATGAGTGCCTCACCCTACGGTTTGCGGGGCAATGAGGTTCTCTCGACGAGCGGCTCGCGTGGTTGGCCTGGCGGCCATGACATTCGCCGCCCTGGCGATCGCCGCCTCCGGCACCATCGCCAAGGACCCCAAGTGGACCGGCCCGATCAACCGCCGCTATCGCTCGGGCAGGCCTCGGTTGAGCTCAAGGTCCACTTCGGCCACAAGTTTCACGGGTCCAAGAAGCTCGTCCCCAAGAACCTCTTGGCAAAGGCGATCAACGTCTACTTCCAGTGCGCCGACGGCCAGGCCTACTACCCGACCGACGGCGGCGGCGATGCGGTGACCACCACCCACACAAGCATCGAGGGGACGATCTTCGTCAAGAAGAACAAGACCTTCAACGTCACCGACACCAGTTCCGGCGACATCGACTCAGGCAGCTTCAATCTCCAGGGCAGGTTCACTGGTCGAACGGCCAGCGGCACCCTCCGGATGGAGAACCACCGCAACGACGGGTCCAATCACGGTGACTACCTCACCTGTGACACCGGCGTTCTGAGCTGGACCGCCTTGGCGCCCTAGCCCGCCGGTGCCGGGCTCAGAGCCCGAGCCCCCGCACGCCGGGCTCGTTCCAGCCGAGGTGGTGGGCGAGCTCGTGCTGCACAACCCGTTCCACCTGTGCCCGGAGCAGGTCCGGGTCGTGCCCGAAGTCGCGCTCCAGGGTGTCCTGGTAGATGACGATCCGGTCGGGATAGATGTCGCGCGCCACCGTGCCGCCCATGTACATCCCGTAGGCCCGGTGCTCGTGACCGAGGTTCGAGATCACGACGGGCGTGTCCGCCAGCAGCGCCTGGAACTCCGGCGGGAGGTTGTCGATCGCCTCGATCACCAGCAGATCGAACTCGCTCGGCGGATAGTCGGGAGCCGGCAGAGCGGCAAGTGCCTCGCTCCGATCGACGAGCTTTCGGAACTCGGGCTCCGGCATCTCATTCCCGATCGCCAGCGTCGTCACCCAGGCGGTGATGAGCACGATCGCGATCGCCCCGACCAGGATCGTCATCAGCCCACCGAGGTGGGCGAACGACGGCGGGTTGAGGAACACGAGCAGGCACCCGGCGACGACGGCGGCGAAGGCCGCGGCCCGCAGCGGAGGAACGAGGATCTCCCTCATGCACCCAGGGTACGAGCAGTACCGGCTCGCCGGGATCCCGATCGACGAGAACGGCAACCCGCTGGAGTAGCCGGGTACATTGGGTCCTTGCCCGGCTCAGCAACCGAAACTCCGCCCCAGAAGAGCACCCCACCGCAGGGCTCGCCGCCGACGGAGCAGCATCCAGCCGGCTGGCGCGTCGATCCAGCGCCGGACGGCCGAGGCGCCCCGCCGCCACCGAAGCCGCCGATGATCCCGCGCAGCCGGGTGTGGATCGCATTCCTGCTCGGCCTGCTCGCGGTGAACCTCCTGATCTCGTTCCTGACCAGCGGCGCCGCCGACCGCCCGCGCGTCCCGTATCAGCCGTTCTTCGTCAACCAGGTCCAGGCGCAGAACGTCAGCGAGATCAGCTCGAAGGGCGACTCGATCGAGGGGCAGCTAAAGAACGAGACCAGCTACGACCCGCCCGGCGACGACAAGCCGATCCAGGTGACGAAGTTCAAGACCGAGGTCCCCTCGTTCGTCGACCACGGCCAGCTCACCAACGTCCTCACCCAGGCGGGCGTGACGATCAACGCCGAGCCGCCGGACTCGGGACGCTCGATCTTCTGGACGCTGGTCCTCGGCTTTCTCCCGTGGCTCCTCATCATCGGCTTCTTCATCTGGATCGCGCGGCGCCAGATGGGCGCGGGAGGGGGCGGCATCCTCGGCGGCTTCGGCCGCGCAACCGCGCGGCGCGTCAATCCCGATGAGCAGCAGCGCGTCACCTTCAAGGACGTGGCCGGCATCGACGAGGCGGAGGACGAGCTGGTCGAGATCGTCGACTTCCTGAAGAACCCGCAGCGCTACACGAAGCTGGGAGCTCGCGTCCCGCACGGGGTCCTGCTCTACGGCCCGCCCGGCACCGGCAAGACCCTGCTCGCCCGCGCGGTCGCCGGCGAGGCCCACGCCGCCTTCTTCCACCTCTCGGCCTCGGAGTTCGTCGAGGCGATCGTGGGAGTGGGGGCTTCCCGCGTCCGCGACCTCTTCAAACAGGCCAAGGAGGCGGCGCCGGCGATCGTCTTCATTGACGAGCTCGATGCGATCGGGCGCTCGCGCTCGGGCAACGTCGCCGGGCTCAGCGGGGGCAACGACGAGCGTGAGCAGACGCTCAACCAGGTTCTCACCGAGATGGACGGCTTCGAGCCCGGCACGAACGTGATCGTCCTCGGCGCGACCAACCGCCCCGAGATTCTTGATCCGGCCCTGCTGCGCCCTGGCCGCTTCGACCGCCGCATCGCGGTCAACCCGCCCGACCAGCCCGGTCGCGTCCAGATCCTCAAGATCCACACCCGGGACGTGCCGCTGGCGGACGACGTCGACCTGGAGCGCATAGCCGCCTCGATCCCCGGCTCGACCGGCGCCGACATCGCCCTGCTGGTCAATGAGGCTGCTCTGACCGCCGTCCGCAACGACCACACCAAGGTCGAGCAGAGTGACTTAACGGAGTCGATCGAGAAGATCCTGCTCGGCGCCGAGCGCCAGATCGTGATGACCGACGAGGACCGGAAGCGCACTGCCTACCACGAGTCGGGCCACGCGCTTGTCGGCATGCTCACCCCGGGCGCGGACCCGGTGCGGAAGATCTCGATCATCCCGCGAGGCCAGGCCCTCGGCGTCACCCTCTCCACCCCGGAGAGCGACCGCTACAACTACCGTCGCGAGGAACTCTTGGCGCAGATCAAGGTCGCGCTCGGCGGCCGAGCCGCGGAGAAGGTCATCTTCGACGACCTGAGCACGGGCGCCGAGTCCGACATCCAGAACCTCACCCAGGTGGCCCGCGGCATGGTCGGCCGCTGGGGCATGAGCGACGCAATCGGCCCGATCGCCGTCACCGATGGCCGCCAGGACGGTGCCCTCCTACCCGGCACGGTTCCCGCCTCGGAGCCGACCCAGGAGCTGGTCGACCAGGAGGTCCGGCGCATCGTGGACGAGTCGGAGCGCGATGTGGTCGACCTCCTCACTCGCGAGCGTGACCGGCTCGAGTCCCTCGCGAACGCTCTGCTGGAACACGAGACGCTCGACCAGCCGGAGGCCTACGAGGTTGCCGGCGTCCCGCTGCGGGGAGGCGACGTGACCCGATCGGCGCAGCCCGCGGCGACGCCGTAGGCGTTCTTCGGCATAGAGGGAACATAGGGCCGGGATAGCTGCAACCCCCCGACCTGGTGAGGCGTTGCAACCGCAGTTCTTAGGGCTTCAACTTCCGCCCACTCGTAAACAGCCACTGGCTCCACGCCAACAGCGCCAGGCACATGCCGGCGACCACCGCGTAGGCGATCCAGGGGCTCACGTCGGAGACGCCAAGGAAGCCGTAGCGGATCGTCTCCACCACGTAGAAGAGCGGGTTCACGTGGGAAAGCTGCTCCCAGGGTGAGCCGAGGCGGCTGACCGAGTAGAAGACCCCGCCGAGGAAGGTGAGGGGGAGGATCACGATGTTGTTGATGAAGCTCGTGTGATCGAAGGTCTCGGCGTAGATGCCGACGATCGTGCCGAGGGCTCCGAAGCCGACGACCAGCAGCAGCACGCCGACGATCAGGAGAGCGGGGTGGATGACGGGGGCGCCCGTGATCGGGATCGCGCAGGCGGCTAGGCCGATGCCGATGATCAGGGCTCGGAAGGCGCCGCCGACCAGGTAGCCGAGGTTGACCTGCCAGTTGTGCATCGGGGCGGCGAGGACGTCGTCGATGTAGCGGTCAGAGCGGCCTTGGAAGATCGTGCTCGCATTGTTGGAGTAGGCCGCCTGGGCCATCGCCATCGCGACCAGGCCGGGGACGATGAACTGGTCGTAGTCGAATCCGTCGACCTGCTTGATCCGGCCACCGAGGCTGAGTCCGAAGACGACGATGAAGAGCAGGGAGGAGACGACCGGCGCGAGCGTCGTCTGGGTCCAGAGGCGAAGGACGCGGTGGCATTCGCGGCGCGAGAGCCACAGGAAACCCTGCCAGGGGTTGGGCTGGACGTGTTCGCTCATTGCCAGACAAGGTAGCTGCGGGCTCCTGCTGGTTAGGATCGGCCCATGACCCGGGAGGATGTGGATCGCTGGCTGGACGCTTACGTCGAGGCCTGGAAGAGCTACGACCGCAGCCAGGTCGAGGCGCTGTTCGCCGAGGAGATCTCCTACCGCTACCACCCGGGCGACGTGCCGATCGAGGGCCGCGACTCGGTGGTGGAGTCGTGGCTCGGGGAGGGCGACCACCCCGACGCCTCGGCCCGCGACGAGCCGGGCACCTACGACGCCGGCTACACCGCCTTCGCCATCGATGGCGACTCCGCCGTGGCCACCGGCACGAGCACCTACCGCGATCGGCCGGGCGGCCCGATCGAACGGGTTTATGACAACTGTTTCGTGATGCGCTTCAACCCCGACGGCCGCTGCCGCGAGTTCACCGAGTGGTTCGTGCAGAGGGAGAGCCCGTAGCCGCGGGCTCCTCGCTCGACCCGTCGACCTCGCGCCGCCCGGCGGCCACGGTCTTCATGTAGACGTCCTCCAGGGTGGCCGCGTCGAAGCGTTCCTTGAGGCCGGCGGCGGTGTCGCGGGCCATGATCCGGCCCTTGCCGATCAGCGCGATCTCCTCGCAGAGCGCCTCGGCCTCCTCGAGGTAGTGGGTGGTGAGCAGGATCGTGGTGCCGAGCTCGTGGAGGCGGCGGATGTACCGCCAGAGCTCATGGCGGAGCTCGAGGTCGACACCGGCGGTCGGCTCGTCGAGGATCACCAGGCGCGGTTCATGGAGCAGCGCGCGGGCGAGAAGCAGGCGGCGACGCATGCCGCCGGAGAGCTTGGGCGCGCGGGTGTCGCGCTTGGCGCGCAGGTCGAAGACGTCGATCATCTCCTCGGCCCGGTCGGCGGCGGCCTCGCCGCTCATCCCGTAGTAACCGCCGTGGTAGACGAGCGTCTCGTGGACGGTCAGGAAGCGGTCGAGGTTGGGCTCCTGCTCGGCGATGCCGATCATCCGTCGTGCCTCCATCGAGCCGCCCGGCTCGCCGAAGACCGAGATCTCGCCCTCAGTCAGCCGGATCAGGTTGCAGACGGCCGAGATCAGCGTGGTCTTGCCGGCGCCGTTCGGGCCGAGCAGGCCGAAGAAGCTGCCGGACGGGACCTCGAGGTCGAGGGAGTCGAGGGCGAGGGTCCCGTCGTCGTATCGTTTGGTGAGTCCGCGCAGCTCAAGGGCGTTGGGCATCCTGCCTATTAATAGCGACTGCCAACCACCGCCAGGAGGAGACATGGTCGAGAGGATTGACGACATGCCCACCGGCGTCATCGGCTTGCGGGCTTCGGGCAAGCTCACGAAGGACGATTACCGGAACGTCCTCGAACCGGCGCTGAAGGAGGCGACCGATTCTGGCGAGGCCCGCGTCCTCTTCGTGCTCCCGGACTTCGACGGGCTGGAGCCCGGGGCCTGGATCGAGGACGTGAAGACCGGGGTCAGGGCCGAGATCACGAACCGCTCGGCCTGGAGGAAGCTCGCCTTCGTCAGTGGCGTCGACTGGGTGTCGAAGTCGACGCGCATGTTCACCTGGGCGATGCCCGGAGAGCTCGCGGTCTACGGCATGGATGAACTGGAAGAGGCGAAGTCCTGGGTCGCTGCGTGACCTGGGCAAGCTCAAGCTCCGTGCGGCCATCAGCTTCAAGCCCGACGCCGGCTTCACCCGGACCCAGACGGTGAAGCTGAAGCTCAAGCTGAAGAAGCGCTAGCCGTTCAGGCGGCGGCGCACCCCGGAGCGGGTTTAGGGCGCCGGGAAGTGGGTAGCGGCTCTCCACTAACCGGAGGAGAGTTGGGGCGACAAATGAGTGCATCCAGCTGGATTGCGGACGGCGCGCGGGTTGTGGACTTCGACGGCGATGACTTCCCGGCGTGGTGCCGGCAGGCCGACGCGGAGGGGCTGGTGGAGCTCGAATTGACTCGCGCTCCCGACCGTTGCGACACGAGGGTCGCGCGCGCGTGCGGCACCCACGTCGTTGTGGTGCGCCAGGTGCGCGAGCGCCTCGGCGCCTATCCCACCCGGCCCGCCTGAGCACGCGGACTTCCGCGGGCCGGCAGCCATTGAGGTAGGAAGCCTCCTCGGCCGAGTCGGATTGCCCGCGCCGATATGGTCGCGGCCGTGCGAATGTTCGAGCGACGCGACCTGGTCGGCAGTTGAGCGGCATGGGCTCCCCGCACAGGGTGGTCGTGATCGGAGGCGGCTTCGGCGGGCTCCAGGCTGTCCAGAAGCTCGCTCGCCTGCCGGTCGAGGTGACCCTGATCGACCGCCGCAACTTCCACCTCTTCCAGCCCCTCACCTACCAGGTGGCGACCGGGGCGCTCTCCGCCGAGGAGGTCGCCTATCCGCTGCGCGCCGTCTTCAAGCGGCGTCGGAACGTGCGGGTGCTGCTCGGCGAGGTGCGCAACCTGGACCTCGAGGGCCGGACCGTCCAGGTCCAGCCGGGCGTCGGCGAGGAGGGCCCGCTTACGGTGCCCTACGACACGCTGATCGCCGCCGGCGGCTCCCGCTACTCCTACTTCGGGCACGACGAGTGGAAGGAGTTCGCCCACGAGGTGAAGTCGCTGGAGAGCGCGCTCGCCGTCCGCGCGCAGATCCTGAGCGCCTTCGAGGCCGCCGAGCTGGAGACCGACGAGGAGCGCCGCCGCGCCTGGCTGACCTTCGTCGTGGTCGGCGCCGGACCGACCGGGGTGGAGATGGCCGGCCAGATCGGCGAGTTGGCCCGCGACACGCTCCGGCGGGACTTCCGCGTGATGGACCCCAGCGCGGGACGGGTGCTGCTGGTCGAGATGGCCGATCGCGTGCTCACGACCTTCCCGCCGTCGCTGTCGCAGAAGGCATCGCGCGCGCTCGAGCATCTTGGTGTCACGCCGTTGCTCAGCCACACCGTCGTCGACATCGACGACGAGAGCGTCACGGTCGAGGCGCACGGCGGCTCCACCGAGCACATCCCGGCGAAGACGGTCATCTGGGCCGCCGGGGTCACGGCGGCCTCGCTCGCCAGGCGCCTGGGAGACGCGACCGGCGCAGACGTCGATCGGGCGGGAAGGGTCTCGGTCGGGCCTGAACTGACGCTGCCCGGGCATCTCGAGGTGATCGCCCTCGGGGACATGGTGCGGGTGCACGACGAGGACGGCACGCTCCAGGACCTGCCCGGCGTCGCCCCGGTGGCGATGCAGCAGGGCCGCTACGCGGCGAAGCTCGTCAAGGCTCGGCTGCGGGGCAGGGACCACAAGCCCTTCCGCTACCGCGACAAGGGGAATCTCGCGACGATCGGCAGGGCGCGGGCCGTGGCGGACCTCCACGTCGCGCGGCTGAGCGGGTTCCCGGCCTGGGTCACCTGGCTCGTGGTCCACCTCTGGTACCTGATCGGGTTCCAGAACCGGTTGCTGGTGCTGATCCGCTGGGCGTTCAGCTTCTTCACCCGCGGCCGCGGGGGACGAGTCATCGAGCAGTTCGATTCCGAGGGAGCCGCCCGGCCGCGCGGGAGCAGCTAGCCGAGCTTTCTTCGCGAGTTCGGCGCCCCAGGCCTTGGCTCGCTCGAGCTCGCCTTCGGCCAGCGGGCCCTCGGAGTCCTCGACGAAGAAGCTCTCGGGATCGGCGATCATCTCGTAGCCGGCCTTACGGAGGCGTTTCGCGATCCCGCGGGACGCCGCGCCGGTGAGCATGGGCGACTTTTCGATGCGCGTGTCGAACGCCGCGGCCTTCCTGCCGTCGCCCTTGCGGTCCGCGAGCCACTTGCGCAGGCCCGCGCCATCGACCGCGCCGGGTTCCAGCTTCGTGCCCTCCTCCTCGGCCGCCTGGCCGGTTCCCTTGCGGCTCATCGTGGTCGCGATGCCGTGCATGTGGGTCGGGCCGCCGGCGATCAGGACGTCGGCTTCGTCCGCCTCGCCCGGGTCGTCGTTGTTGACTGCCAGGACCTTCGCCTTGCCGGTGCCGTCGGCGATCGCCTCCGCGATCTCCCTGGTGTTGCCGTACATGGACTCGTAGGCGATGATCACCTTCATCCGAATGATCTTCGCAAACCCAGGTCTTAAGCTGGCTGCCGAGGAGTGAAAGATTGATCTACCGAAGCCCCGAGCCGGACATCGAGATCCCGGATCTCGCCATGCCCGAGTACGTGCTGGGTGGCGCGGCTGCGCGCGGCGATCGCCCGGCGTTCATCGACACCATGAGCGGCGAGACGACCACGTACGCGGAGGTCGCGGCGAAGGTCGACGCCGTCGCCGCGGCGCTCCAGGCGCGCGGGATCGGCAGGGGCGACGTGGTCGCCCTGATCGGCCCGAACAGCGCGGAGTGGGGGATCGCTTACCACGGGATCCTGCGCGCGGGCGCCGTGGTCACGCCGATGAACCCGCTGCTCACGCAGGAGGAGATGGGCCGCCAGGAGGAGAACTCGGGATCGAAGCTGCTCATCGATGATCCCGTCGGCTTCGTCGCGGGGGTCCAGCCCGGCGCCACGCCCGAGCCGGTCGAGATCGATCCCGAGGAGCTCGCCGTCCTGCCCTATTCGAGCGGCACCACCGGCCTGATGAAGGGCGTAATGCTCACCCACCACAACCTGGTCGCCAACATCGAGCAGGCCCACAACTCGATGCCCCTCACCGAGGAGGACACGCTCGTCGGCCTGCTGCCCTTCTTCCACATCTACGGCCAGACGGTCGTCCTCAACATGGGCCTGGCCTACGGCTCGACGATCATCACGATGCAGCGCTTCGACTGCCAGACGCTGATGGAGCTGGTGGAGGAGCATGGCGTCACCTGGCTGCACGTCGCGCCGCCGGTGATCCTCGCGATGGTCACGACCGCCGATGTCGGGGGCCGAGATTTCTCAAAGCTGAAGCTGATCATCTCGGGTGCCGCTCCGCTCGACGCGGAGCTCGCCGGCCGTGCCGAGGCCAAGACCGGTGTGCCGGTGCGCCAGGGATACGGGATGACCGAGCTCAGCCCGGTGAGTCACAAGAGCCGCCTGGCCCGGGTCGCGGAGACGCCGCCGGGCAGCGTCGGGGCGCTGATCCCGAACACCGAGGCGCGCCTGATCGATCCGGCGACCGAGGAGGACGTCGCCGAGGGTGAGCAGGGCGAGATCTGGATCCGCGGTCCGCAGGTGATGAAGGGCTACCTCAACAACCCCGGAGCGACCGCAGAGACGCTGCTCGCGGACGGCTGGCTGCGCACCGGCGACATCGCCCGGATCGACGAGAACGGCTTCACCTTCATCGTCGACCGCATCAAGGAGCTGATCAAGTACAAGGGCTACCAGGTGCCGCCGGCCGAGATCGAGGCCGTGCTGGTCTCACATCCGAAGGTCAGGGACGCCGGCGTGATCGGCGTG
Source organism: Solirubrobacterales bacterium (assembly GCA_036276255.1). Taxonomy (GTDB): domain Bacteria; phylum Actinomycetota; class Thermoleophilia; order Solirubrobacterales; family 70-9; genus DASUPK01. The sequence goes on along the minus strand of DASUPK010000093.1, from coordinate 5,724 downwards.
AGGATGGACGACGGGGGAGAGGCGCCCAAGGCTTTCGTCGTCGCCGATGGCGTCGACGCCGAGGAGCTGATGGCCTACGTCGCGAAGCACGTCGCGCCGTACAAGAAGGTCCGGGAGATCGAGTTCGTGGACGAGATCCCGAAGTCGGCGTCCGGCAAGATCCTGCGCCGCGTTCTGCGTGACCGCGAGAGCGGTACGAAGATTTCCGCGAAATAGGCGGCCTCCCAGCCCGAGGCTTGTGATCGGGTGGGGCGCGGCACGAGCCGCCCCGTGGGACCACCCTGGTGGCCGCCCAGGAACATCAGGGCGAGCGCGATGAGAAACGGCACTAAGGAGAGAGTACGTGACCGACCGCCGGGTCGGACTTGCCGTCGAGGAGCTCACGGTAGATGCGCTCGACGTCCTCCGGGCCCGAGCCGTGCTCGACCCGCAGCCAGCCGCGCGCCCACTCCACGTAGGGGCGCCAGGCATCCGCAAGGCGCTCGTTCAACCCCTCCGGCCCCCAGTCCTCGGAGCGCTTCCCCAGGCGCGTCGGAGCGAAGAAGAAGGTCGGCTCGGGGCCGGCGAGCTCGCCGGAGCCTCCGAGGTCCTCCTTGTGAGTGATCCCGACGGCGGCGCTGTGCTTGAGCTGATCCCCCCAGTGGCCGTGGACCGCGCCGCGGATCTTCGCGTCGCCGGCGACGTCCACGTAGACGGCGGGCTCGGCCTCGATCGAGTCCAGCTCCTCGTAGGGGACGACGCGCTCGTAGACGCCCAGCGACTCGGTGAACTCGACGTTGCGCGGGGAGGTCAGCCCGACGACCTCGATCCCATCGCGCTTGTCCAGCAGCTGGGCGAGCGCGGAGGTCGTGCGGCTCGAGGCGGAGGAGAGCACCGTGAGCTTGGCGCCGAACATGTCCTCGTCGTCGAGGAAGTCGTCGATCAGGAACGAGGTGAAGTAGAGGGGCCAGAGCAGGATCTCGTAGTCCTCGTTCTCCTTCTCGTACATCTCGTTGCCGTCGGTGCGCAGGTAGCGGTTGTAGGCGGCCGGGAGGTCGACGCGGTGCGGCGAGACGTCGACGAAGTCGGTGCTGCTGGCCCGATCCGGCCGGACGACGAGGTGGCTGGCGGGCGGTAGGTAGCCGTAGACGCGCGTCCCCTCGGGCACGCCCTCGGCCCTGGACTCGACCACGTCCGCGTAGCCCCAGACAGGCATCCTCGCCCAGCCATCCTCGGCCGGGAAGAAGTCCCAGTAGTTCATCGCCTCGCCCATCACGGCGTAGGTGATGTTGTTGGTGGTGAGGCCGAAGCTGTCGACGCCGAGCAGCACCTGGCCGTCGCCGATCTCGGGCTTCCCGGCCTCGGCGAAGCGCGTTTCCTGCAAATCTTCCTTGCGGACCTGAAAGTCGATGGCGGGAGCCTATTGAGGTTTGCGCGTCGGGCGGGTCAGTGAGCGAATCTCGGCACAGCCCGGGTTCTGAACGGCGAGCGCCGCTTCGCGGCAAGGAGCGCGCGATCGGCGGCGTCGTGAAGGGTGAGCGCGTCGCCGCTGACCAAAGACGCGACCCCGAAGCAGGCGGTGACCGTCCCGTCGCTGAGCTCCGCCGCCTCGATCGCGTCGAGCACCCGCGTCGCGGCGATCTTGGCACCCTCGAGGTTGGTCTCCGGCATGAGCAGCGCGAACTCGTCGCCGCCGATTCGGAACGCATCCTCGGTCAGCCGGGACGAATCGATCGCCTCGGCGACTCCCTTGAGAACCAGGTCCCCGGCGGGATGGCCGTGACGGTCGTTGACGCCCTTGAACCCGTCGAGGTCGAAGAGGCCGAGCCCCAGGGGACGGCCGTAGCGAATGCTCCTCGCCGCCTCGATCGCCAGCCGCTCCTCGTAGGCTCGGCGGTTCAGCAGGCCGGTGAGCGCGTCCGTCCTGCTCTCCTTCTCCTTGACCTCGAAGAGGGAGGCATGCGCCATCTGCGCCGAGATCGACTCGGTGAGCAGCTGCAGCGTCTCGACCTCCTCGGGCCCGAAGGCGCCCGGAGTTGATGAGTAGACCTTGAGCACCCCGACGGCCTCGCCACCGTGCTGCAGGGGCACGGCGATCATCGAGCGGGCGTTCACCCTGCGCGAGGCTGCGCGGTCCATCCGCGGGTCGACCTCGGTGTCGTTGCAGTGGAGAACCTGATCGAGGTCGAGCGCCATGCCGGAGAGGCTGCTGTCGCGGTCGAGCCTGATGCCGAGGTAGGGCGTGGCGTCGCCGGTGGTGACCGTGTAAACCATCTCGTCCCGGTCCGGAACCTCGATCACGCCGGCGCTCGCGCCCGTGAGCTCCTGGGCGCGCCGAGCCACCAGCTGCATGACCTCGCCGGAATCCAGGTGCGCCGCCGCGATCTCGCTCTGAGCCTTGATGATCGCCCGCAGACGATCCGCCTGAGCATCCATGGACTGACTAATCGGCCAGGCGGCTACTGATTACTTAGTCAAACAAGCGGATTGGACGTTTGATCGAACCGAGCCCCGTGGGGTTCGGGGGGCTCTGGGTTGAGCCTGATTCGCGAGTAGGGTCCGGCCGATGGCCGGGTCCGACCCAGGTGAGGTATCGCGCACCTTCTCCAGGCGTACGCGGACGGCGATAGGGACAAGGTGGCGTCGCTCCTGGCCGAGAACGTGATCGCCTATGTCACCAACGCCGAGGGCGGCGTCGATCAGGTCGCCGGCCGCGACGCGTACATGACCCGCGTCCCGGACCTGCAGGAGGCCGGGGGGAGCGTGGAGATCACCCAGACGTAGGCCGATGCCAGCGCCGTTTGCAGCCTTGAGGGGCCTATAGCCCCCGAAAGGCTGCAATCGGCCTTTCTGTCACGGCTTCGCCATCAGATCGCGGCCACTAGCGGCGGCTAGCGGATGAACAGCATCTCCGCGTACTTCGGCAGCGGCCAGAGGTCGTCGGCGACGATCTTCTCCAGCTTGTCAGCCGCATCGCGGACGCGCTCGATCCCCGCGACCTGCTTGTCGCGGGCGTGGATCGCCAGGTCCATTCCCTCGAGGCCGTCCGGGTACTGGTTGGCGTCGTCGAGCTCCTTGATCGCCGCCACCAGCTGGTCGACCAGCGGAGTCGCCTCCTCGGTGACCGCGCCGATGCCGGCGTTATCGCCGAGGGCCAGATAGCGGAGGGCGGCCGGCAGGATCAGCGTCCGGGCCATCGTGTCGGCCGTCTCGGCTTCGATGTTGGCGCGGATGATGTACTGCTCGAGCCAGACCTCGTAGCGGGACTCGAGCTCCCGCTCGTTGAGGACGCTGTACTTGTTCATCATCGACTTGGTCGCGTCCGCGAGCACCTCGGGCAGCGCATCGGGCGTGGTCCGCAGGTTCTTCAGGCCGCGCTCCTCCTCGGCCTCCTTGTGCCACGCCTCGTCGTAGTTGTCGCCGTCGAAGACGATCTGCTTGTTGCCGTCATAGGCCTCCTTGACCACCTCGGTGACCGCGGCGGGCAGATCGCTCGTGTCCTTGGCCTCGAGCTTGTCGGAGAGGTCGTCCATCGCCTCGGCGACGATGGTGTTGAGCACTGTGTTCGGGAACGCCAGCGACTGGCTCGACCCCAGGGCGCGGAACTCGAACTTGTTGCCGGTGAAGGCGAAGGGCGAGGTCCGGTTGCGGTCGCCGCCGTGCATCGGCAGCGGGGGCAGGACCTCCGCGCCCAGCTCCAGGAACGAGCCGGGGGTGTGCGGGTCCCCTGAGCCCGAGGAGATCGCCTCGAAGACCTTCGTCAGCTCGGCGCCGAGGAAGATGGAGATGATCGCCGGGGGCGCCTCATTCGCGCCGAGGCGGTGGTCCTGGCCGATGCCGGCCACGGAGGCCCGCAGCAGGCCCTGGTGCTTGTTGACGGCCTGGATGACCGCGGCGCAGAAGAACAGGAAGTTCATGTTGTCCGCGGGGGTGTCGCCCGGCTCGAGCAGGTTGCTGCCCGTGTCCGTGCCCATCGACCAGTTGTTGTGCTTGCCCGAGCCGTTGACGCCGGCGAAGGGCTTCTCGTGCAGCAGGCAGACCAGGCCGTACTTGCGAGCGACCTTCTGCATGATCTGCATGGTCAGCTGCTGGTGGTCGGAGCCGACGTTCGAGTTCTCGAAGATCGGCGCGATCTCATGCTGCGCCGGGGCGACCTCGTTGTGCCGGGTCTTGATCGGCACGCCGAGCTTCGCGAGCTCGTTCTCGAAATCCATGATGCAGGCGAGAACGCGCTCGGGGATCACGCCGAAGTAGTGATCGTCGAGCTCGTGGCCCTTGGCCGGCTTGGCGCCGAACATGGTCCGGCCGGTGAGCACCAGGTCGGGCCGGTTGAAGTAGTAGTTCTCATCGATCAGGAAGTACTCCTGCTCAGGCCCGACCGTGGTGAAGACCCGCTGGGTCTCGTCGTCGCCGAGCAGCTTGAGCGCGCGGATCGCCGACTTCGACAGGGCGTCCATCGAGCGCAGCAGCGGCGTCTTCGCATCGAGCGCCTCGCCGGTCCAGGAGACGAACGCAGTCGGAATGCAGAGCAGCGCGCCGTTCGGGTTCTCGAGGATGAACGCCGGGCTGGTCGGATCCCAGGCCGTGTAGCCGCGAGCCTCGAACGTGTCGCGGATGCCGCCGGTTGGGAATGACGAGGCATCGGGCTCGCCCTGGATCAGCTCCTTGCCCGAGAACCCGGCGATCCACTTTCCCTCGCGGTTGGGCTCGAAGAAGGAGTCGTGCTTCTCGGCCGTGAGCCCGGTGAGGGGCTGGAAGACATGCGTGAAGTGCGTCGCGCCCCGCGCGAGCGCCCACTCCTTCATCGCCTCCGCGACGGCGTCCGCGAGCGAGATGTCGAGCGCCTCGCCGCGCTCGAGCGTTGCCTGCAGCTTCTCGTAGACGTCCTTCGGCAGGACCTCCTCCTGCACGACGGGCGAGAAGACGTCGATGCCGAACGGGTTGTTGTCGGCCTTGGTCAGGTCGACGGTGCCGAGAGCGCCGCCATTGGGGCTCCAGGTGGCAGATGCAACGTTCTGGGCGCGGGTCGTCTTCAACATCGTTGGGGCAGCCTCCTCGCAGGCGCGGCGCGCCTGCGGGCGCGCCGAAGTTGGTCACACGGAACGAGTCGGAGATTAGAGGCGCGCGGCCGGTCGCGGCATTGTCCGCGCGTATAAAAATCGCAATACGCGGTTCGACAGGAGGTAGGGCCGCGCTAGGGTGGCCATTGCATGGCCGAGATGCCCGCTCCAGCCGAGGGAATCGCGCTGACGCACTTCATTGTCAGCGCCGACGTGACCCGCTCGGCGGCCTTCTACGCAGGCGTGCTGGGCGGCGAGGTGGTGATGGAGGGCGAGCCGACGATCGTCCAGCTCGCCAACTCCTGGGTGATCATCAACGTCGGCGGCGGCCCGACGGAAGACAAGCCCGAGGTCGTGCTCGACGTGCCCGACGATCCGAACCGGGTGAGTGCCTTTCTCAACATCCGGGTCGCCGACATTCAGGCCTGCTACGAGGACTGGACGTCCAAGGGGGCCGAGTTCCTCACCCCGCCGCAGCAGCGCCAGACCGAGATCCGCTGCTACATGCGCGACCCGGACGGCCACCTGATCGAGGTCGGACAGAGCACCTCGACGCCCTCAGCCTGAGGCGCTCAGCACGACGCGATTACCTGAGGGGTCGGCGACGCGCACCCCGCCCTCATCCTCTGTCGGCTCGAATCCGGCCTCGCGCAGCCGGTCCAGCTCCGCGGCAAGGGCTTCACCT
>DASUPK010000092.1:0-21605 GCA_036276255.1 Solirubrobacterales bacterium | reverse complement strand
GTCCACAGCGAGTACTCGCTGCTCGACGGGGCCTGCAAGATCGACAAGCTCGCGGCGCGGGCGGCCGAGCTCGACATGCCGGCGCTTGGGCTCACCGACCACGGCGTGATGAACGGCTCGGTCGAGCACTACAAGGCGTGTGGGGACGCGGGGATCAAGCCGATCATCGGCCTCGAGGCCTACTTCGTCGATGACCGGGTGACCACGCCGCAGGCCGCGCGCTATGAGCGCAACCACCTCACCCTGCTCGCCTCCGACGACGCCGGGTTCCGCAACCTGGTGAAGCTCAGCTCCGCCGGTTTCCTCGAGGGCTTCTCGCGGGGCAAGGCGAACGTAGACCTGGAGCTGCTCTCCGCTCACTCGGAGGGCGTGATCGCGCTCACCGGCTGCCTGCAGTCGCGGTTCTGCCGCCGGCTGGTCGAGGACCGCCCCGACGACGCCCGGGCCCACGTGGACGACCTTCTCAACGCCTTCGGTCCCGACCAGGTCTACTTCGAGGTCCAGCGCAACGGCATCCCGGAGCAGGAGAAGGCCAATGAGGGCATCGTCAAGGTGGCGCGCGAGCTCGGTCGGCCGCTGGTCGCGACCGCAGACGTCCACTACCTGCGCCGCGAGGACTACGACAGCCATGCGGCGCTGCTCTGCGTTCAGACCAAGTCGACGATCGAGCAGCCGAAGCTCCGCTTCGACACCAACGAGTTCTACTTGAAGAGCTCCGACGAGATGGCCGAGTCCTTCTCGGACATGCCCGAGTCGATGGCCAGCACACTCGAGATCGCCGAGCGCTGCGACGTCGAGATGAAGCTCGGCCAGCTCCTGCTCCCGCGCTTCCCGACGCCGGACGGCGCGGAGCCGGGGGAGATGCTCCGCGACCTCGCCCTCGACGGCCTGCGCAAGCGCTACGGCGATCCGATCCCCGCCAACGCGATGAAGCGCCTCGAGTTCGAGCTCGGCGTGATCGACGACATGGGCTTCCAGTCCTACTTCCTGATCGTCTGGGACTTCGTCAACTACGCGAAGGAGAATGGGGTCGCGGTTGGCCCGGGGAGAGGCTCGGCCGCCGGGTCGATCGTGGCGTACGCGCTCGAGATCACCGATCTCGACCCGCTTGCGAACGGTCTCCTCTTCGAGCGCTTTCTGAACCCCAGCCGCAAGTCGATGCCTGACATCGACATCGACTTCTCGGTGCGCGGTCGCGAGCGCGTGATTCGCTACGTGGCCGACAAGTATGGGCGCGAGTGCGTCGCGCAGATCATCACCTTCGGCAAGATGGCCCCCCGCGCGGCCACCCGCGACGCCGCCCGGGTGCTCGGCTACGACTACGGCACGGGTGACCGGCTCGCGAAGCAGATCCCCGAACCGATCATGGGGCGCAGCCCGAGCTTCGCGGAGTGCCTGAAGCCGGGCGAGGAGCTGAAGCGCACCTACGACTCCGACCCGGACGCCCAGCGCATCATCGACACGGCGCAGGGCCTCGAGGGCATCGTCCGCAATCACTCGATCCACGCGGCCGCCGTGGTGATCGCGGACCGGCCTCTCCAGGAGATCGTCCCGCTGCAACTCGCCGAGGATCGGGGCGGCGGAGGCGGCAACGGCAATGGGAACGGGAACGGCAAGACCGAGCGCGCCTACAAGACGGTCACGCAGTACTCGATGGGCCCGATCGAGGAGATCGGCCTGCTCAAGATGGATTTCCTCGGCCTGCGGAACCTCGACGTGATCGAGGACGCCACGGCCATCATCGAGCGCTCGCGCGTCGAGACGATCGACATCAAGGACATCCCGCTGGATGATCCGAAGACGTACGCGATGCTCGCCAAGGGCGACTCGGTCGGCGTCTTCCAGTTCGAGTCCGATGGCATGCGCGATGCGCTCAAGACGATCAAGCCGACCGAGTTCCAAGACCTGGTCGCCATCGGGGCGCTCTACCGCCCCGGCGCCATGCGCTTCATCCCCGACTACGCCAAGGGGAAGCGCGACCCGGAGTCGATCCGCTACCCCGACCCGCGCCTGCGACCGATCACCGAGACGACCTACGGCTGCGTGATCTACCAGGAGCAGCTCATGGAGATCGCCAAGCAGATGGCCGGCTTCAGCCCCTCCGAGGCGGATGACCTGCGCAAGGCGGTCGGCAAGAAGAAGAGGGATCTGATGGCGACCATGAAGGAGATGTTCCTCGAGGGCATGGCGGCCTCGAAGACCGACCCCAAGGTCGCCAAGGACCTCTGGTCGCTGATGGAGGCGGCGGCGGACTATTCCTTCAACCGCTCCCATGCCGCCTGCTACGCGCTGATCTCCTACCGGACCGCCTGGCTGCGGGCGAATTACCCCGCCGAGTACATGGCGGCCCTGATCTCGACCGTGATGTCGACGAAGGACAAGGTCCCCTTCTTCGTCAACCGCTGCGCCGAGATGGACATCGAGGTCCTTCCGCCCGACGTGAACAGCTCCGACCACGGCTTCGTCGTCTCCGGCAACAGCATCCGCTTCGGGCTCGACGCGGTGAAGAACGTCGGCCACATCGCCGTGCAGGCCATCCTGGATGCGCATTCGAAGGACGGGGACTTCACCTCGCTGTGGGACTTCTGCGAGCGCGTCGACAGTCGGACCGTGAACAAGCGAGCGATCGAGTGTCTCGTCAAATGCGGGGCATTCGACTCCACGGGCGCGTCCCGCAAGGGCATGCTCGAGGCGCTTCCTGCCGCGACGGCCTTCGGCCAGAAGGCCCAGGAGGACTCGCGCCTCGGCCAGTCCTCGATCTTCGACCTCGGCGGCGCGGCGGAGGAGGCCGGCCCCTCGCGCCAGCACCACGCTCCGATCCGCGCCGGGGAGTTCGACCAGAACGAGCTGCTCCGCCTGGAGAAGGAGACCCTCGGCACCTTCCTCTCTTCGCACCCGCTGGCCGAGGTGAAGGACGCGCTGCGGGCCCGGGTCGACTGCTCGCTCTCGAGCCTCGCCGACAAGCAGGATGGGGCCTGGGTAACGGTGGGCGGCATCGTCACCGAGTTCAAGCGGCACAAGTCGAAGAACGGTTCGCTGATGTCGTTCGCCACCCTCGACGACGTCGAGGGCCAGCTCGAGATGCTGGTCATGGGCAAGGCCTACGAGGCGTCCCAGGAGTTCCTCGCGGCCGACGCCATCGTGGTGGTCCGCGGCAGGCTCGACCACAAGGGCCGCGGGGAAACCAAGCTCGTCGCGCAGGAGGTCGAGCTCTTCGAGCCCACCGAGGACGAGGTCGCCAAGGCGAGGGCCGCCAGGAACACCGGTCCGCTGCGAATCGGCATCACAGCGGCGGACTTCGGCGCCTCGCTGATCGAGGAGCTCAAGTTGATCCTCGGGCACTTCCCGGGCGACTCGGAGGTTGTCCTGGTCATGGAGACCCGGGAGGGTCCCAGGGAGCTTCGCTTCGGCAGCGAATACAAGGTGCGCCGGTCCGCGGGGCTGGACGCCGAGCTCGACGCGCTCTTCGGTGCCGCGACGCGCGCCGCCTGAGCCTCGCGCCCTATCAGATCGACCGCCTGGTTCGCAAGAGGCGGCTCGTCGCGAAGATGGCCATCCCCGCCTCGACGGCGCCTAGACTGAACGCCGTGCCGAGGCAGACACAGACCCAGAGGAGCAGCGCCGGCGAGTGCCGCCAGTGCCGCACCTTCTGCGACAAGCTCGTCAACCCCGCGGGCTGCCTCGAGATGGGTTGCAAGTTCCTCTACACCTACGAGGACGTGCGCACCGGCGGCCGGTTCATGGGATGCATGAACAAGGTGTTCAGCGCGGAGATCGACTTCGACCTCTTCCTGCTGGCGGAGCGGGCCCGGGAGGGCTTCGGCGGGATCAAGATGACGGGCACCCCGCTCCCTCATTGCCAGTTCAGCGTCGAGCGCGCCTACGAAGGAGAGGGGCCGGGGCACGAATGCGTCAACCGCCGCTTCTTCGATGCGCCCGACGACACGCCCGAGTCGATCCGGGCGTTCGACCTGCGCAACACCCTTTCCTGAGCCCGCCATGGTGGGCCGGTCCGCCAGGGGCGGAATCTGCGTGCTGCTCGCCGGCCTCTCGCTGGGCCTCGCCGGATGCGGCGGAGCCTCCGGAGCGTCGGCGTCCTCACCGCAGACCGTCGCCAACCGGCTGAGCCAGACCGACGATGCTCTGCGGGCGGCGATCGACGACTGGCGCGCAGGGGGAGACCCGCCCTCGAGCATGCCGCCGCAGACGGTCCTCGATCAGGCGGCTGCCGTGCAGCTGGATGCGCGCTATCTCGCCGAGCACCCGAACCTGACGGCGCAGGTCCTGCCGCTTCTGCCGGGCCGGCTCGCCGGGCAGGTGCGGCGCCTGACCAGAGCGGAGCGGGACCTACTGCGGCTCTCGCACGGTGCGCGCCACAGGAAGTTCAGGGTCGGCGCGCCCCCGCCGCTCTCCGAGCTCGTCTCCTTCTACCGCGAGGCGCAGAGCCGTTACGCGATCGGCTCGAACTACCTGGCGGCAATCCACCTCGTCGAGACCAAGTTCGGCCGGGTGAAGAGCGACAGCGTCGCCGGCGCGAAGGGCCCGATGCAGTTCATCCCGTCCACCTGGCGGATCTACGGCGCCGGAGGCGACATCCACGACCCGCACGACGCGATTCTCGCAGCGGCCAGGTTGCTCCGCGCCAACGGCGCGCCGCGGAGCTACGCGCGCGCCCTGCGCGCGTACAACGACTCCGGCCTCTACGTCGACGCCGTGATCAGCTACGCGCGCGAGATCGCCGCGAATCCCTACGGGCTCTACTACCTCTACTGCTGGCAGCCGTAGCGTCCCTCAGATGAGGTCCCGGCGGCCTTCTCGCTCACCCGGCGCCTCCGTCTACGGACCGGTTGCGCTTCCAGGCCCAGCCCGTGAGCCCGCCGAGCAGCAGCCCGCCCTCGGGGGCCAGTGGGACGTCTGTGGCGATGCTGACCAGGATGCCGATCACCAGTCCGACGACGGCGCCCACGCCGATGGCTGCTCCGGGACTCACCGCAGCCACCCTATAGGGCAGTTGGAGATCGAATCACCGCTTTCGAATGGCCTCACGGTGCAGCCGCCTGACGATCTGCAAGTCCTTGCGCACGACCGCCTTGCCGTCGATGCCCGGCCCCTCGAGAACCGCGGGAAGCCCCTGGAGGCGCGGCTCGCCGAGGAAGGCGTGCATGCCCTTTCGGCCGATCTCGCCGTTGGGGATCGGGGCGTGCCGGTCGCGGTTCGAGCCGCGGGGATCGCGCGAGTCGTTCACATGGAGCAGCTTGAGCTGCTTCAGGCCGATCTTCGAGTCGATCTCGTCGACGAGGTCCTTCATCCCCTCTGGAGTGCGGACGTCATAGCCGGTGGCGTGCAGGTGGCAGGAGTCGATGCAGAGGCCGAGGCGCTTGGGCCCGCCGGTCTTCTCGATCAGCTCCGCGGTCTCATCGAAGTCGCGGCCGAGGAGCTGGGGTGAGCCCGCGGTGTTCTCGTAGACGATCGGGCAGCGGTCCGTCTCGGCCAGCGCCTCCCTGATCAGCTTCACGGCACGCTTGCGAGCATTTGTGCGGGTGTCGTCCTTGAGGGCACCGGGATGGATGACGACCCCCATGGCCCCGATGGCGTCACCGACCCGTAGCGCGTGCATCAGCGAGTCGAGCGACTTGCGGCGCATCTCCCGGTCGTTGGTCGCCGGGTTGATCAGGTAGATCGCGTGGATGGCGACGACCTCGACCTTCGAGGCCTTCATGGTCTCCCGGAAGGCCGTGAAGTCCTCATCCGAGTAGCGGGTCGGGCGCCACATCCGCGGGCTCTGGTTGAAGATCTGGATCGCCTCGCAGCGGAGATCCTGGGCGCGCTCGATGGCCCTGGTGAGGCCACCCCCTGTGGAAACATGGGCGCCGATCAGCACGATGAGCTCCGATCCGTCAAATCCCGTTCGAGTCCGCTTCGCCCCGTCACCGACGGGCGCCCTCCACATCGGTGGAGCGAGGACGGCACTGTACAACTGGCTCTACGCACGCGGCCGGGGCGGTCAGCTGGTTCTGCGGATCGAGGACACCGACCGCGAGCGCTCGACGCCCGTGAACGTTGAGCAGATCCTCGATGCGCTCGGCTGGCTCGAGCTCGACTGGGACGAGGGGCCGATCAGCCAGGCCGACCGGGCCGATCGGCACGAGGAGGCGCTCCAGAAGCTCGTCGATGCCGGTGTCGCGTACCGGGACTCGGCGACGGCCGAGGACGTCGCGGCCTGGAAGGAGGAGCACGGCAACCGCGGCTACCGGGGCACGCCCACCGACGATGCGGGCGCGGCTGTTCGCCTCAAGGTTCCTGACGAGGGGGACACGCTGGTCGCCGACGAGATCCGCGGTGAGGTGCGGTTTCCGAACGCCGCCTCCGACGACTTCGTGATCGCGAGGGGCGATGGATCGATCCTCTACAACTTCGCGGTCGCGGTCGATGACGCGGACATGGGTATCACCCACGTGATCCGGGGCGACGACCACCTCTCCAACACGCCCAAGCAGCTGCTGGTGATGCAGGCCCTGGGAGAGGAGCCGCCCCGCTTCGCGCACCTGCCACTGCTCCACGGCCCGGACGGCAAGAAGCTCTCCAAACGACATGGCGCGGCCAGCGTGCAGGAGCTCCGTGAGGCCGGCTACCTGCCGGCGGCGGTCCGCAACTACCTCGCGCTGCTCGGCTGGGGCACCCAGGACGACACCACGATCATGAGCACCGATGAGCTGATCGAGCGCTTCGACATCGCCGACGTCGGCCGCGCCAGCGCGATCTTCGACGAGCAGAAGCTCCGCTGGCTGAACGGCCGCTTCATGCGCGAGATGGACCTCGACGCCTACACGGAGGTCGTCGCCCGCCACCTCGGCCGCGAGCCCGACGAGCGGCTGCGGGCGGCCTGCGAGATCGCCCAGGAGAAGGCGCAGACCCTGGAGGAGGTGTGGCCTCTGATCGGCTTCCTGTTCGAGGAACCCGAGACCGACGAGAAGGCCTGGCGGAAGGTGATGAAGGACGGTGCGCTGCCGCTCCTCGGCGACGCGCTCGAGGCGCTGCGCGGCGTCGAGGTGTTCGAGCCGGCGGTGCTCGAGGCGTCACTCGGCCGGATCCTCGCCGAGCGCGACGTGAAGCCCGGCAAGCTCTACCAGCCGATCAGGGTCGCGATCACGGGCACCTCCGTCTCGCCGGGCATCTTCGAGTCGCTGGCGGTGCTCGGCCGGGAGCGCTCACTGGAGCGCATCGAGCGGGCCGTTCAGCGGCTTTCCACTGATCGGGGTGGCCCCACTTCTAGGTAATCGACGCACGGGCTAAGTAATCGACACGCCCATGCCGATTAGATGGGTATGGCGACAACAGCTGCCGCTCCCAGACAGAAAGCACAGAACGGCATCCGCGCGAAGGGCCGTGGGCGCGTGCTGGCGGCCGCCTTCGACGAGGCCGAGCGCCAGCCCGCGCTGCAGGAGGGACGCGAGCAGGCCATCGAGCTGGTCAACCGAGGTGCTCCGCCGCACGAGGTCGCCGCGGTCGTCGAGGCGGACGTCGGCCTCACCTGCGCGACCATTCGCGCCGCCGGCCAGATCCAGGGCGCCGGGCGCATTCCGAGCGTCACGGACGCCGTCGAGCGGCTCGGCCCCGGTGCGGTCGAGGCGATCCTCCGGTCTGCACCCTCCTACGACATCTTCAATGGCGATGGCCGCCTGGCTCTCGCGCCCGACCGCTTCCGGCTGCACGCCCTCGCGGTCCAGCGCGCAGCCGACCGGATCGCCGAGGTGAGCGGGATCGGGGACCGCGACGAGCTCGCCCTGGCCGCGATCCTGCACGACATCGGCCGCCCCGTTCTGGCGCGGCTGCACCCGGGCTACGCCGAGCGGTTCGACCGCCGCGGCGCCACCCCCGATGACCGCATCGCCGAGGAGCGTCGCGAGTTGGGCATCGACCACGCTCTCGTCGGCGGGGTTCTCACCCGCCGTTGGGGCGTCCACGCGCGCGTGGCCGAGGCGATCGAGCGTCACCACACCCACCAGGCCGAGGGCTTGGCCGCGGTGATCCGCGTGGCGGACATGGTCGCGGCCCACGTCGAGGACTGCCCGGTCAGCACCCACGACCTGGTCGAGGCCGCCGAGAGTTGCGGCATGGACGAGCACGCGGTGCGGATGGTCCTCTACGAGCTTCCCCAGGGCAAGGGATCACGTCGCCGGGCCACCGGCCCGTGTCCGCTCTCCTCACGAGAGCTGGACGTCCTCCGGCGTCTCGCCGAAGGCAAGGTCTACAAGCAGATCGCCGTCGAGCTCGATCTCTCGGCGAGCACGGTCCGCAGCCACCTGCACAACGTGTACGGCAAGCTCGGAGCCCTGGACCGCGCGCAGGCGGTCCTCATGGCGACCGAGCAGGGCTGGATCTAGAGGCTTCGCCTCTTGCGTGGGTCCGCCCCCAGCCGGTGGGGGCGGACCGACGCATTCCGATCAGCAGGGCGGCGATCCCCATCCCGATCGCGTCGATCAGCACGTCGCGCGGCGTGCCCGTGCGGCCGCGCACGAAGGTCTGGTGGAACTCATCGGTGCAGGCGTATGCCAGCGAGATCAGCACCGCCCAGAGGAGCGGCCGTCTGGCCGCGCCCCACAGCGCCCAAGCCCAGAGCCCGGTCAGCAGCGCGTAGCCGGTGACGTGCCCGAGCTTGCGCCCGACGATCACCCACCAGGCGTGGTGGGCTGCGGCAGGCTGCGAGGAGAACCAGAAGATCACACCCATCAGGGCGAGCGGCGCCAGGATCCGGAGCAGCGTGCGGTTGAGTGGATTCAACGCTGCGCCGCCCGGCCCGGTAAAAGGGATGGCGTGATCTCGGTCACCTCGAAGTCACGTTACGCGGTGGTCGCGCTGGCTGAGCTGGCGCGCGCCACAGACAGCCCCATGCCGATCGGCCAGGTGGCCGAGCGGCGCGGCATCCCGGTTCAGTTCCTGGAGCAGCTCTTCTCGACGCTCCGCCGCGCCGGGATCCTGATCAGCCACCGCGGCGCCAAGGGCGGCTACACGCTCGCGCGGCCCGCGGACCAGATCAACGTCCTCGAGGTCGTCCAGGCGCTCGACGGAGTCGTCGGGCAGGAGGGCAAGGAAGCGGGCGGCATCTGGGAGGAGGGGGTGGAGGCCCTGCGCGCCACCTTCCGGGGTGCCACGATCGCCGACATCGCCCGCCGCGAGGCCGAGGAGTCCGGCGCGGGGATGTACCACATCTGACCTCGGCGGCGACCCGGGCGCAATCACCCGAAACCCGACCCGGTTCCGGTAGTTTTGTTCAATGGCCGGGTCGAACGGGACCACCACGACGCTGCGGGTCGGAGCGGAGAGCTCCGCCCTCGTCGGCAACACGCCTCTGGTGGCGCTGCCCCGCCTCGGCGCGGATCTGCCCGGCCAGGTAGTCGCCAAGCTCGAGTTCCTCAATCCGGGCGGCTCGGTCAAGGACCGCATCGGCGTCGCCATGATCGACGCGGCGGAGCGCGACGGCCTGATCGAGCGGGGCCGCTCGGTGATCGTCGAGCCGACCAGCGGGAACACGGGCATTGCCCTGGCACTTGTCGCGGCGGCCCGTGATTACCGGCTGATCCTGACCCTGCCGGAGGGCATGAGCCGGGAGCGCACGGCGCTCCTGCGGACCTACGGCGCCGAGGTGCACGAGACACCGTCCCTGGGCGGGATGAACGAAGCGGTCGAACTCGCGAACAGGCTCGCCAAGGAGCACGACGGCTTCATCCCGCAGCAGTTCTCCAACCCTGCGAACCCCGAGATCCACCGGCGCACGACGGCCGAGGAGATCTGGCGCGATCTCGACGGCGGCCTCGATGCGTTCGTCGCCGGGGTGGGCACCGGCGGCACGATCACCGGCGTCGGGCAGGTGCTCAAGGAGCGTCGCCCCGACATCCGGATCGTCGGGGTGGAACCGGCCTCATCGCCGGTCCTCTCGGGCGGAGGTCCGGGTGCGCACAAGATCCAGGGGATCGGCGCCGGCTTCGTGCCGGAGGTGCTCGATCGCGACGTGATCGACGAGATCGTCGGAATCAGCGACGAGGACGCGCTCGACACTGCTCGGGCGTCCGCCCAGCGCGAGGGCCTGCTGATCGGCATCTCCGCCGGCGCCGCCGTACGGGCAGCCCTCGATCTGGCCGCGCGCGAGGAGATGGCGGGCAAGCGGATCGTGGTGATCGTGCCCGACTCCGGTGAGCGGTACATGTCACTGCCGTTTTTCGCCCCGTAGAGGCGGCCCCGTCACCCTAAGCTTCTGGGCGTGTTCGGCCTGGGAACCACGAAGCGCGTCCTGCGGGAGGTGTCGGCTGACGTCGCCTCTGCGCGGGAGCGCGACCCCGCAGCCCGCGGGATCGGGACCGCCGAGATCCTGACCGGATGGGCCGGCGTGCAGGCGCTGCTCGCGCACAGGCTCGCGCACGCCCTCTGGGAGTCCGACGTCCCGCTGGTGCCGCGGGCGATCGCCTACACCAGTCGGGCGATCACCGGCGTCGAGATCCACCCGGCGGCGAGCATCGGCTCGGACTTCTTCATCGATCACGGCTCCGGCGTCGTGATCGGGGAGACCGCCGAGATCGGCGACCGGGTGACTCTCTACCAGGGGGTGACCCTGGGCGGCACGGGCTTCGCACGGGGCAAGCGCCACCCGACGCTCGACGACGACGTCACGGTCGGCTCCGGCGCCAAGCTTCTCGGTCCGGTGACCGTGGGACAGAACGCGAAGGTCGGCGCCAACACGGTGGTGATCGAGGACGTCCCGCCGCAGACGACGGTCGTGGGCAATCCAGGTCATCCGGTGCGCGTCGAGGGACGCCCGGTCGAGGGGCCCGACACCGACTGGATTCACCTGCCCGACCCGATTGCGGAGGCGATCAAGGAGATGTCGGAGCGGATCGCGGAGCTCGAGAGGCGCCTCGCGGACGCCACCGGAGAGGCCGCCGCGGAGGCCGACGTCACCGAGCTCCGGCCGAAGAAGGGCCCGAGCTCCGCCGGCGGTTAGCCAGCGGGACCCGGGCCTATGCTTGGCTCGTGAGCCCCGGAAGAGAGGAATTGAAGCTTGCGCCGGTCGAGGTGGGTGCCGACCACGTCGAGCGCCTCCTCGCGGGGCTGAACGGCCCGCAGCGGGAGGCCGTCACCTTCGGCGAGGGGCCGCTGCTGATCCTGGCCGGCGCGGGCTCAGGCAAGACGCGAGCCCTGACCCACCGGATCGCATGGCTGCTAGCCACCGGACGCGCTCATCCAAACCAGATCCTCGCGATCACCTTCACCAACAAGGCGGCTGACGAGATGCGGGAGCGCGTCTCAACGTTGGTCGGCGGCGTGTCGCGACGAATGTGGGTGATGACCTTCCACGCGGCCTGCGCGCGCCTGCTGCGCATCGAGGCGGAGCGCCTCGGCTACACGAGCAAGTTCACGATCTACGACGAGGCCGACTCGCTGCGCATGCTGAAGCGCTGCCTGGAGGAGCTGGAGGTCGACACCAAGCGCTACCCGCCACGCGCCATCCGCGCCCGGATCTCCGATGCGAAGAACCAGCTGATCGACGCCGAGACCTACCAGGAGCAGGTCGGGGGCCCGTTCGAGGACATGGTCGGGCAGGCCTATCGCCTCTACGAGCGCCGGATGCTCGATGCGAACTCGATGGACTTCGACGATCTGCTGATGCGGACGGTGAACGTACTGGAGCTCTTCGAGGATGTTCGCCGCCGCTACCGGGAGCGCTTCCGCTGGATCCTGGTGGACGAGTACCAGGACACGAACCCGGCCCAGTACCGGCTGCTGCAGCTGCTCGCCGGCGAGGACGGGAACCTCTCCGTCGTCGGCGACGACTCGCAGTCGATCTACGGCTTCAGAGGGGCGGACGTCCGGAACATCCTGGAGTTCGAGAAGGATTTCCCGGACGCGCACGTTGTGAAGCTCGAGCAGAACTACCGCTCGACCGAGACGATCCTCGAGGCCGCGAACGCCGTCATCTCCCACAACGCCGGGGCGCTGGAGAAGCACCTCTGGACCGACCTCGGAAAGGGAGAGAAGATCCACGTAGCCGAGCTCGAGGACGAGCACGCCGAGGCCCGCTTCGTCGCCGGGGAGATCGAGGAGCTGATCGACCAGCACGGCCTGACCCGGGATCAGATCGCGGTCTTCTACCGGACCAACGCGCACAGCCGGGTCCTGGAGGACGTCCTGGTCCGCTACGAGATGCCCTACCAGGTGATCGGCGGCACCAAGTTCTACGAGCGCGCCGAGATCAAGGATGCGGTCGCCTACCTGCAGCTGCTCGTCAACCCGGCGGACGAGGTGAGCTTCTCCCGGGTGATCAACTCACCGCGGCGCGGGATCGGGAACACGAGCCAGGGCCGTCTGCTCGCACACGCGAACACCACGGGCCGCACGATCTGGGAGATCGCCCAGGAGCCTGAGGCGGTCCCGGGGCTGTCCGGGGCCGCGATCAAGTCGATCGGGCGCTTCACCGAGTTGATCGAGGAGCTTCGGGCCGAGTTCGAGAACGGACCCGTCGCGGACCTGCTCAGGGCCCTGCTCGAACGCTCCGGGTACCTCGACGCGCTGCGCGCCGAGCGGACGATCGAGGCCGAGGGCCGCATCGAGAACCTCGAGGAGCTGGTCGGGGTCGCGGCGGAGTTCGACGCGAACCGAGCGGTCGAGGGACCGTCGGACATCGCCCCTCTCGACGAGTTCCTCCAGGCGATCTCGCTCTACACCGACCAGGACGACATGAGCCGCGACGAGTCCAAGGTGACGCTGATGACCCTGCACAACGCGAAGGGCCTCGAGTACGACGCCGTCTTCATCATCGGCTGCGAGGAGGGAGTCTTCCCGCACTCGCGCTCGCTGGAGGAGGGCAACGAGGAGGAGGAGCGCCGCCTCGCCTACGTCGGCATCACCCGGGCGCGCAAGCGGCTCTGGATGACCCATGCCCGCAGCCGACGGCTGTTCGGCGGCCGGGAGACCGGATTCCCGTCCCGGTTCCTCTCGGAGCTCCCCGATCAGCTGGTCGAACGCGAGGGGACCCAGGAGCAGGCGATCACCGGCTGGTCTCTGGGCGGCAGCACCGGGCCCACGCCGAAGGCCGACCCGTCGCTCTCCTTCGTCACAGGCGACGACATCGTTCACGCGAGCTTCGGCGACGGTGTCGTCACCGCAGTCGAGCCGGGCGGCGTGATTGTCGTCCGCTTCGCCAGCGATGGTGCCGAGCGCAAGCTGATGGCCGACTACGCACCCCTGAGAAAGGCGAGCTGAGATGCCCGCCACCGTGATCGACGGCAAGGCCGTGGCCGCGTCGGTGCGCGAGCGGGTCCGCGGCGACGTGGTGGAGCTGTCGGCGGAGCTCGGGCGGCCACCGGGGCTGGCCACCGTGCTCGTCGGCGACGATCCCGCCTCGGCGATCTACGTCCGCCGCAAGAGGGAGGCGTGCGAGGAGGTGGGGATCAGCTCGTTCCACCACGAGCCGGACGGATCGGTCTCCCAGGAGGATCTACTCGACCTGGTCCACGAGCTCAACGAGTCGGAGGAGGTCGACGGGATCCTGGTTCAGCTGCCGCTGCCGGACCAGGCCGATGCCGACGCGATCGTCAACGCCCTCGACCCCGGCAAGGACGTCGACGGCCTCACCCCGATCAGCGCCGGCCGTCTGGCGCGCGACGAGCCGGGCCTGGTGCCCTGCACGCCGCAGGGCATCATGGAGCTCCTCGCCTCCGCGGGGGTGGATCCGGCCGGCAAGGAGGCGGTGATCGTCGGGCGGTCGAACCTGGTCGGCAGGCCGGTGTTCTCACTGCTGCTCGGCGCCAACGCCACGGTGACGATCTGCCACAGCCGCACCCACGACCTCGGAGAGGTGTGCCGGCGCGCCGAGATCCTGGTGGCGGCCGCCGGTCGGCCCAAGCTGATCGGCGGCGACATGGTCCGCCCCGGCGCCACCGTGATCGACGTCGGGACCAACCGCACCGACGACGGGCTGGTCGGGGACGTCGACTTCGACGCGGTTGTCGAGGTCGCCGGAACGATCACGCCCGTGCCCGGGGGCGTCGGCCCGATGACGATCGCGATGCTCTTGTCCAACACCGTCCAGGCAGCCCGAGGGCGCCTGACGGTGGCCGCTACGCCTGGTTGAATCCCCTCCTCAAACCATCGATGGAGGCTGACTTGGACTCGTCAAGGCTGCGCACGGGGGAGATCGTTGCCGGAATCGGCGGCGTCGCGCTGTTCGTGTTCCTGTTTTTCGACTGGTTCGGCGGCGGCGCGGAGGTGAGCGGCAGCCTGGTCAACGGCACCGCGGTCCTCTCGCACCCGGGCATCAGCGGCTGGGATGCGCTCATCGACCTGCCGGGGTTTCTGATCATCCTGTCGGGGGTCTCGGGGATCGCGCTCGCGTATCTGGCGATGGCCGGGCAGCGCGTCAACATCCCGGTGCGGCGCGGTGTGGTCACGGCTCTGCTGGGCACGCTGGCCATCTTGCTGATCCTCTGGCGGATGGTCGCCGGCTCGCCGACGCTCAAGATCGGTGTGTTCCTCGGCCTGGCCGCGGCGATCGCCATCACCGCCGGTGCCCTGATGGCGCTGGGCGAGGACGGTTTCGCGCCGCTGGTCGCTGTCGCGGGCGGGCGCACTCGAGCCGCCTCGGCGAGCGCCCCGGCCGCGAAGAAGCCGGCCGCGCGCTCCGGGTCCAAGGCGAAGTCGTCGAGCTCAACGAAGAAGAAGCCGAGCGCGTCTCGCTCCAGCACCACCAAGCGCTCGAGCGCGAAGAAGTAGCCGGCCGGATATCCGGCCACTCGGCCGTTGCGCTCGGGGAGCTTCGGCGCGGCGGCCGTTTTACATGCGCCGGCCTGTGTAGGGTCAGCGCGCTCAGTGAACTCGACGGAGGACTGAAAATGACTGGAAGGCTTTCTCAGGGGCAGATCATCGCGGCGGTCGGAGCCGTCGTGCTGTTGGTCGCGATGTTCCTGCCCTGGATCGGGGTGAGCGGCCCTTCGCTCCCTTCAGGGATTCAGCTGCCGCCCGGCGCCGCCAGCGCCGCCGGCAGCACCTCGGAAAACGTCTGGAAGGGCTCGACGCTTGACATCTACCTGCTCATCACGGTGATCGTCGCCGCGCTGCCCGCCCTTCTCGCGCTCACCGACAGCTCCGAGGAGTTCTCGTTCGTCTCGGCCGCGACGTTCCTGCTCGGAGTCGTCGCGGTGATCCTGATCGCCGCCTTCCTGACCGTCGACTTCCCGGACGGAGCCGATCGGAAGATCGGCGCCTTCATCGGCCTGGCGGCCGCGATGGTCGTCGCGTTCGGAGGATTCAGGGCGATGCAGGAAGAGGTCGCCGGGGAGATATAGGCTCGTTTACGGCCAACGGATAGAACGGATAGAGGAGGAGCATTGGACGCGAACAGGTTGTCTCAAGGGCAGCTCGTCGCCGCAATTGCGGCAATTGCCCTTTTCATCATCAGCTTCCTGCCCTGGTTCGGCGTTTCAGGAGCCGTGACCGTCGGCGGGACCACGATCGGCGGGTCGAAGAACTTCAGCCTCTGGGAGGCTGAGAATCCACTCGACATCTACCTGTTGATCGTGATTCTGGTGGCGCTTGTGCCCGCCGTCCTGGCGCTGATGGGAGATGGCGCGGACGCGCCGATGGCCGCGATGGCGACGGCCCTCCTCGGCGGGGTCGGCACGTTCCTCATCCTGTACCAGGTGTTCGACACCCCTGGCGACGCGGACCGCAAGATCGGCCTGTTCCTCGGGCTGATCGCATGCGCCGGCGTCGCCGTGGGCGGGTACCTGACGATGCAGGAGACATCGGGGGGCGAGCGGTACTGAACCGCGGTTTGCGCGCAGGCGAGCTGGTCGGGGCCATCGGTGGCCTCGGCCTGCTCGTGGCGGGCTTTCTGCCCTGGTACTCCGCCGGAGGGGTGGACGCGACCGGGTGGCAGGCGTTCAGCGTCACCGACATCCTGCTCGCCGCCGCGGCCGCCGTGGCCCTCTCGGTCGCGATCTGCGTCCTGTTCCGCATCTCCGTCAGCTACCCGGTGGCCGGGTCATCGGTGGCCACCGGATTCGGCTTCGTGGCGGTCGTCCTGATCGTGATCCGAATGATCAACCCGCCGGGACCCGGCGACCCGAGCGTGGAGTACGGGGCCTGGCTCGGCCTCGCCTCGGCGGTCGCGATCACGGTGGGCGGCTATCTCGGGATGCAGCCGCTGAAGGCCCCGAAGGCCGCCTCAGCCGCCTAGAGCCGCCCCGACGTCGCCCGCCACGCGGGTGGCGCAGGCGATGATGGTCATCATCGGGTTTACCCCGACGGAGGTGGGAAGCAGGCTCCCGTCGGCGATGTAGAGGCTCTCGAGTCCGCGGACCGCCCCGCGCGGGTCGCAGACGCTGGTGTCGGGGTTCGTCCCCATGCGCGCGCTGCTCATCGGGTGGAAGGCCTCGAGCCGCAGGTCCGAGGGCCGGAGGCGCATCGACTCGAATTCGGCCAGCTGTCCCCGCTTGATGACCGAGATCGGACCGACGTTCGGATAGACCTCGGTCGCACCGGCCGCGAAGTGAACCTCCGCCGCCCGGGCGATCCCGAACTGGATCGCTCGTGCCTCCTCCTCGAGCAGGCGGTACGAGAGCTTCAGCGACCCGTTGCTGGTGAGCCCGACCCGGCCCTCCGAGCGATCGTGCAGGTGGACGCCGATCGAGGCGATGTTGCCGAAGTGGGCGACCCGGTCAGAGAAGGCGGCGCCCACGCCAGGCAGCCACTGGGCGCCGAAGGAAAGAGGGGTGAAGGTGGCCTCGAGGAGGATCCCCTGCGGCTGCCACTGGTCGACGTAGTAGCTCTGCATCACGCCCTCCCAGCCGCGGACCTCCTCCTCGTAGCGGGCGCCGATCCAGGCGGCCGGGTGGATGTGGAGGTGCCGGCCGAGGGCGGGATGGCTGACCCCCGAGCGGAGCAGCAGCTCCGGAGTGCCGAAGGCGCCCCCGGCGCTGATCACGGCCTTGGCGCGGACCTGCCAGTCCCGGCCGGCGGGTGTTGATCCGGCTGCGGTGTTTGTGGCGGCCGAATATGAGGCCGAGAGCTCCTGCGGGCCGGTGGTGGGAAGGCCGGCTCGGCAGGCCAGTCCGGTTGCGCGCCCGTCCTCGGTGAGGACGCGCTGCACCTGCACCCCCGCCCGGACGCGCGCTCCCGCGGCGACGGCGCGAGGCAGGTAGGAGACGTGTGCGGCCCGCTTGGCGTCGATCTGGCAGCCGAGCGGGCAGGAGCTGCACTGGACGCAGCGTCCGGCGTTGCGGCTGATCGGCCCGCCGCTTGCCCCGAGGGCGGCGGCGCCCTCGGCGCAGAGCTGGCCATTTCGCCCCAGCGTCTCGAGGTCGAGCGGCGTCACGGCCAGCGTCTCCTCGGCGGCCGCATAGAGCGGGTCGAGGTCGCCGGCCCACTCGATGCCCTCGCCCTCGCGCCATTCCTCGATCACCTCGGCCGGAGCACGGAAGCAGGTTCCGGAGTTGATCACCGTGGTCCCACCGACGGTGCGGCCGACGGGGATGGGGATGGCGGGCTTGCCCATGGCGATCGTCATCCCGCCGTCGCGGTAGAGCAGGGGCAGGCCCTCCAGCGTGTCGGTTGGATACGTCGTCTTGTCGACGTACGGTCCGGACTCGAGCACCATCACATCCAGGCCTGCCTCGGCCAGGATCGCCGCGGCGGCGGCGCCGCCCGCGCCGGAGCCCACGATCGCAACGTCGCAGTCCTCTCCGGCGCCGCGTGGCTCGAGATCCCCGACGCCCGTCGAGGATGGCTGCGGGGCACCCTCGGCCACTGCGCAACGGGACTCGAATCCGACTGCGCGTCGCACGCGCTCATCCCGTGCCCAGCCGACCATCGCGAGCAGCTTCGCCAGCAGGAGGAGATCGCGGTAGAGCGAGAGGCGCGAGCTCTCCATCTTCGCCATGTATTGGGAGCGCGCCTCGACGCTCATCCGGCTGAAGCGCCAGGGGAAGGGGAGGAACTCGATCACCCGAAGAGCGAGGCGGACCACCTGTACCGTTCGGGCCGGCATGCGCGAGAGGAAGCGCGCGAGCGGCTCGGCCACCGGGACCTCGGCCCCGGCTGCCGGCAGACCGTCCTCACCAGGGGCGATCGCCTCCGCGATCGCTCGCAGAGTCCTGAGCTCGGCGGCCCGGAGCCCCGGCGGGCGCCTTCAGGGAGGGGCGGCGGGGGAACTGATCCGGCCGGCCAGCGACCAAAGCAGGAGCGATATGAAGACGAGCGAGCCATCGACGATCCCGTTCAGCAGATAGGCGAAGACGTCGTCCTCGATGAAGAAGATCAGCGAGGTGATCGACGAGGCGGCCTTGCCGGCGGCGAGGGCGAGGATCATCGGCCGGTAGCGGACGACGTCGGTCGAGGCGATCCAGGCGAGGAACGTGATCACGACCATGTAGGCAAATCCGAGGGAGAGCCAGAGACGCTCGTCGGTCTTCGGCGCGGGCGTGTGGAAGCCGAAGTGGTGGCCGAGCTCCGTGATGCGGTCGAGCGTTCCGTCCGGCCAGGCGATGAAGAAGAAGCCGGTGATGGCGAACCCGATCGCCATCAGGCGCAGGCTGAGAACGACGAAGCGCTCGACTTTCTCCCCGGTCATCGCGGGACGAGATCCTATTGATCGCCTGGCGCGCGGGTCCTGTCGCCGAATCCCACCCCGGATCGAGGCATCTCACCGGGGATGGGATCCGGCGCCACCCGCGCGAGAGGCGGTACCTATGATCCGGCCATGATCGAGAAGGATGAGGTGCTGTACGTCGCCAGGCTCGCTCGGCTCAAGCTGACCGAGCCCGAGGTCGAGCGGATGGCTGCTGAGCTCTCCGGCATCCTCGAGCACGTCCAGCGGATCTCCGAGCTTGACCTCGACGGGGTTGAGCCGACGGCGCACGTGATCGCGCTCGAGAACGTCTTCAGGCCCGACGAGCCTCGGCCGAGCTGGGATCGCGACGAGGTGCTCGAGAGCGCGCCCGACCCTGCCTCCGGCGCCTACCGCGTCCCCTCGCCCCAGGCGTAGATGGCGGGCGAGGAGATCGATCTCACGGTCGCCGAGGCGGCCGAGCGGATCCGCTCCGGCGAGCTCTCGGCGGACGAGTACTTCGACGCCTACCGCGAGGCGGCGGCGGGGGACTCGCTGAACGCGTTCCTCTGGACCGCCGAGGAGCCGGAGGAGGCGGGCGCCGGCCCGCTGGGCGGGATTCCCGTCGCTGTCAAGGACATCTTCTGCACCGAGGGCATCCCGACCACGGCCGGCTCGCGGATCCTCGAGGGCTACCGTCCGCCCTACACGGCGACGGCGGTCCGCAAGCTTCGCGAGGCCGGCGCACGGGTGCTCGGCAAGGCGAACATGGACGAGTTCGCGATGGGCTCGTCGAACGAGAACTCGGGCTACGGCCCGGTCCTCAACCCATGGGACTCGAGCCGCGTCCCAGGTGGCTCCTCCGGCGGCAGCGCCGCAGCGGTGGCGGGGCGCCTGGCGCCCTGTGCGATCGGGACCGACACCGGCGGCTCGATCCGCCAGCCGGCGGCCCTCTGCGGGATCGTCGGCATGAAGCCCACCTACGGAGCCGTCTCGCGGTACGGGATGATCGCCTTCGCGTCCTCGCTCGACCAGTGCGGCCCCCTGACCAGGGACGTCACCGATGCCGCGCTGGTCCTGCAGGCGGTGGAGGGCCGCGACCCGTGCGACTCCACCTCGATCGGGATCGAGGGAGGGGTCGAGCTGCCGAGCCGGGAGGACCTCAAGGGCCTCCGCTTCGGCATCCCCAGGGAGCTCGCCTCCGAGGCCGAGGGGATCGAGGCCGGCGTCAAGGAAGTCTTCGAGCGCACCGTCGGCCTGATCGAGGATTTGGGCGGAGAGGTCTCCGAGACCGAGCTTCCGCATGCCCCACACGGCATCTCGGCCTACTACGTGCTCGCCCCGGCGGAGGCGTCCGCGAACCTGGCCCGTTTCGATGGCGTGCGCTACGGGATGAGGGTGGACGCCGAAGACCTCACGGAGATGTACGAGGAGACCCGGGCCAAGGGGTTCGGGGCGGAGGTGAAGCGCCGGATCATGCTCGGCACCTACGCGCTCTCCTCGGGCTACTACGACGCCTACTACGGCCGCGCCCAGCGGGTGCGAACCAAGATCGCCGAGGACTTCTCGAAGGCCTTCGAGCGCTTCGACTTCGTAGTCACACCGACCTCGCCGACGGTGGCCTTCGAGCTGGGCTCGAAGACCGACGATCCGCTGGCGATGTACATGAACGACTACTGCACGGTCCCGATGCCGCTGGCGGGCATCCCCGCGATCTCGATTCCCGCGGGGGTAGCGGCGCCCGACGACGGCGGACCGGAGCTGCCCGTGGGATTCCAGATCGCCGGCCCCGCGTTCAGCGATTCCGCGATGCTGGACGCGGCTCACGCCCTCGAGGGCGCGATCGGCTTCCGCCCGAACGGAGGAGGGAAGGAATGAGGGGCCAGGCGCAGATGAGCGATGAGGAGTTCCGCGCGGCGGTGCAGAGCGCGCTTGACTCGCTGCCTTCCGAGATCGCCTCAAAGCTCACCAACGTTGCCGTGATCGTCGAGGACCGCCACCCGAGCGGGCGGCTGCTTGGACTGTTCGACCCGCGAGGCGGCCTGCAGCGAATCATCATCTACCGCGAGCACCACACCGACGCCGAGAGCGTCAAGACGACGGTGCTCCACGAGATCGGGCACTACTTCGGCGCCGACGAGGCGACGGTCAGGGGGTGGGGGCTCTGACGGACCACGAGGCGGTGATCGGGCTTGAAATCCACGTCCAGCTCTCCACCAAGACCAAGATGTTCTGCGGCTGCTCGCTGTCCTTCGGGGATGAGCCCAACTCGCATACCTGCCCCGTCTGCCTGGGGCACCCGGGGACCCTGCCGACGATGAACGAGCAGGCGATTCGCTACGCCCTGATGATCGCGGCGGCGCTCGAGTGTGAGACCCCGGAGCGCTCGGAGTTCGCTCGGAAGAACTACTTCTATCCGGACCTGCCGAAGGGCTACCAGATCAGCCAGTACGACCAGCCGATCGCGGTCAATGGGGGGCTCGGCGACGTGCGGATCCACCGTGCCCACCTGGAGGAGGATGCGGCCAAGCTGACGCACGTCGGCGAGAGCGGCCGGATTCATGGCTCCGGCGCATCGCTGGTCGACTTCAACCGCGGCGGCACGCCGCTGGTCGAGATCGTCACCGAGCCCGATCTGCGCGGCGCCGCCGAAGCCGCCGAGTGGGCCCGGCTGTTGCGTGAGACCGTGCGCCAACTCGGCGTCTCCGACGTCAACATGGAGGAGGGGAGCCTGCGCGTCGACGCCAACGTCTCCGTGCGCCCGGTGGGGTCGCGGGAGCTGGGGGTCAAGACCGAGCTGAAGAACATGAACAGCTTCCGGTTCCTCGAGCGGGGCATCGACGCGGAGATCGCCCGCCAGATCGCGCTGCTGGAGGGCGGCGGGACGGTGAGCCAGGAGACCCTCCACTTCGATCCCGACACGGGTGAGATCCACTCCCTGCGCAGCAAGGAGGAGGCCCACGACTACCGGTACTTCCCCGAGCCCGACCTGGTGCCGCTGGCGCCCGAT
>DASUPK010000091.1:0-2977 GCA_036276255.1 Solirubrobacterales bacterium | reverse complement strand
CCCCGTCGAGGGTGAAGGTCTTGTGCCTGTAGGTCACGGACTTCGCATCCGCTCCGGTAGCTGTGGCCAGTTGCGCGAGCACCGCGCCGCAGGCGAGCAGCAGCGCGAGCGCGATGCCGAGCCGGCGCCCGCTTGCCCCTGCCGTGTTCGCAGTCATCTTCATCCCTAACCCATCGGCAGACCGATAGTCCCGGTCAAGTCCGGAAGAGGAATGTCTAGACCCTGAGGCAGTAGCTGTAAGCCGTGAGGGTCGCCGGCCCGCCGGTGTTGTAGCCGGTCGCCGAAGCGCAGCCGTCAGGATTGAAGCCCTCGCCGAGGAAGCGGATAGGGCTACTGGCCCTTCCGCATCGTTCGGCGGGTGACCTCCACCAGCGGCCGGAAGCCCTCCCTCAGCGCCGTCAGCCTGTCGCCGTTACGGCTGTAGAGCAGCTTCGCCGAGGAGCGAAGCGCGTCCGCGAGCTTGCGGTCGTACGGCTGCCACCACATGTCCCGGGTCCAGCCCGGCTCCCAGGCAAGCTGCTTGATGTTCACGCACTCGTAGAAGCCGAACTTGGAGTGGGTCCGGCCCAGGCCGGAGTCCTTGACGCCGCCCCAGGCGCACTGGCAGGCCCCATGCGAGAACGAGTGGTCGTTCACCCAGACCATCCCGGACTCGATCTGGTGAGCCATCCGCTCGCCCTTGGCGCGGTCCTTGGTCCAGACCGACGCGCCGAGCCCGAACTGCGAGTCGTTGGCGAGGGAGAGCGCCTCCTCCTCGGAGCGCACCCTCATGACCGGGAGCACCGGGCCGAAGATCTCCTCGTTCATGATCCGCATGTCGTGCGTGACGTCGGTGAGCACTACGGGCGCGATGAAGCTGCCCTTCATCCCTTTGACCTTCGTCGGGCCGCCGGTGAGCTTCTTGGCCCCGTTCTTGACCGCGTCATTTATTAGGTCGGTGACGATCGCCGCCTGCTCGTCGGAGACCATCGGGCCGATCTCGGTCGTCCATTCGCGCGGGTCGCCGACGGTGAGCCGCTGGGTCTCGCGGACGACCCCCTCCAGGAAGCGGTCCGCCACCTCGTCGACGACGTAGACGCGCTCGATCCCGGAGCAGGTCTGGCCGGCGTTGGCGAAGCCGCCCCAGACGGCGCCCGAGATCGCGTTGGCGAGATCGGCGTCGACGCACACGATCTGCGGGTCCTTGCCACCCAGCTCGAGAACCGACCCCTTCATCCGCTTGGCGCACTCGACTCCGACCTTGCGCCCGACCTCGACGGAGCCGGTGAAGAAGATCTTGCCCGCGGTGGACTTGGCGAGGGCGTCGCCGATCCGGCCTCCGCCGTGAACCGTGCGGATCAGGCCCTCGGGCAGCCCCGCCTTCTCGAAGGTCTGACGGATGCGCTCGCCGATCACCGGCGTCAGGCTCGCCGGCTTCAGCACGACGCCGTTGCCGCACATCAGGGCGATCGCCACCTCGCCGAACGGGATCGACCAGGGGTAGTTCCACGGCGCGATCACCCCGACCACTCCGATCGGCTCGTAGGTGAACTTCGCGCTCTTCGACTTCAGGAACATGGGCATCGAGAGCTTCTCGTCGGAGAGGATCTGCGGGCCGTTGTCGGCGATCCACTTGAGCGAGTCGACGGTGGGGAGGAGCTCCATCGTGTAGCTCTCGACACGGGGCTTCCCCTGCTCGCTGGTGAGCAGCTCCGCGATCTCGTCGAGCTCGGCGATCAGCACGTCGATCCCGCGGCGCATGTAGCGAGCGCGATCCTCGAGCGACAGGGCCGCCCAGAACGGCTGCACCTCGGCCACATCGTCGACGACGCCCTGCACCTTCGCCGGCGTGATGGTCTCGACGGTGCCGACCAGCTCTCCGGTCGCCGGGTTGAACGACTCCAGCGCGGGCTTTGGCTTGGCCCTTGCCTTCGACTTGGTGCGCTTCGCCGAAGAGGAGCTGGAGCTCTTGCCGCCGTTGGTGCTGGACTTCCGGCTCGTGCGGGTCTTGCGGGTGCGGCTCGCCTCCATCACTGCGTCCTCTCGTCGCTTGCGCTCGTCTGAGGCGATTCTACGCGCGAGCCTGTCAGCGCAGCGTTTCGGGCAAGCGACCTCCCGCCGAGGTCGCTCCCTCCCAGTTTTCCCCACCGCGTCTGATGGAAACTTGAAGGCCGGGAGCAATCCCCGAACTCCCGGCCTTCGTTGTCCACTCCCCGGCTACTTACGTGCCGGCTCCGGCTCGTCCGGCGGCGATGACTCGTGCCGCGGACACGTAGCTGCCAGAGCGTCAGACATGGCCCAAAACAGCGACCGCCGAAGAAAGTTGCGGCTGGTAGCTCTTGCGAATCGACTTAACGCGGCGCTAACGCAGGCCGGGGGCGGCCTACTGCCCGAGTTGCTCCCGCAGCCGCTCCAGCCGCTCGCGGAGCTCGGCCTCCGCACCCCGGACGGTCGGCTCATAGAAGCGCTCGCCGCGCACCGCCTCCGGCGCCAGGGGCTGGTCGGTGACGGCTCCGGGTTCGTCGTGCGGGTAGCGGTAGCCCTCGCCCCGGCCGAGCTCCTTGGCGCCCGGGTAGTGCGCGTCCTGAAGGTGGGGAGGGGGCTCCGCGGCGCCGTGCTCGCGGACGTGGGCGGTCGCCTTCGAGATCGCCCGGGTCGAGGCGTTCGACTTCGGCGCGAGCGCGAGATACGCGGCGGCCTGGGCGAGGTTGAGCGCGCACTCGGGAAGGCCGACGCGGTCCACCGCCTGGCCTGCGGCGTTGGCGATCACGAGCGCCTGGGGATCGGCATTGCCGATGTCCTCGGAGGCGAAGATCACCATCCGCCGAGCGATGAAGCGTGGGTCCTCGCCGCCCTCGAGCATGACCGCGAGGTAGTAGATCGACGCGTCGACGTCGGAGCCGCGGGTCGCCTTGATCCAGGCCGAGATGTAGTCGTAGTGCTTGTCGCCCTCGCGGTCGTAGAGCAACGCCTTTCGCTGCAGGGCGTCCTCCACCGC
>DASUPK010000090.1:0-3391 GCA_036276255.1 Solirubrobacterales bacterium | reverse complement strand
ATCCGGCCGGTGCTGGCGCTGGCGACTGCGCGTGCGATCGGCATCGACCCCGAGAGCGTGCTGCCGGCGGCGGCCACGATCGAGCTGATCCACACCTACTCGCTGATTCACGACGACCTGCCCGCCATGGACGACGACGAGCTCCGCCGCGGAATGCCGACCTCGCACGTCAAGTTCGGCGAGAACGTCGCGATCCTCGCCGGCGATGGCCTCTTCGCCGAGGCGATGCGGCTGTTCAGCCGGAAGCAGGAGGGGAAGCCCGCCGCCGTCCTCGCGGCGCTCGGCGAGCTCGTCTCCGCCACCGGCGTCGCCGGCATGGTGGGCGGCCAGTTCGTGGACGTCACCGAGTTCGAAGCGGGCGGCCCGGGCGCTGGAGGCTCGGTGGACGCCGAACTCCTGCGTGAGATGCATTTCCTCAAGACTGGGCGATTGATCGCATCCAGCGTGGGCGTCGTATTGACCTTGGGTGAGACGCCAGAAGGTGAGACAATTCCGTACCGCCGTTTCGCCGATGAGCTCGGCGTGCTGTTCCAGATCGTCGACGACATTCTCGACGTGACCGGATCGGACGAAGAGCTGGGCAAGCCGAGCGGAAGCGACGCGAGACACGGAAAGCTCACATACGTCAGCGCGTTCGGCCTCGACCGAGCGCGCGAGCTAGCCTCTCAATCGCACCGCAAGGCACGGGAAGCGCTCGCCGGGACGGACGCCCAGACCGACGATCTGGCTCGGATAACCGACTTCATCCACACCCGACACACCTGATGGCAAAGGACACAGACGACCACCAGCCCGAGCGGCGGTTGCTCGACTCGATCGACTCTCCCGAGGACCTGAAGGAGCTCTCCGACGAGGAGCTCCAGCAGGTGGCGCAGGAGGTGCGCGAGCTGATCATCGACACGATCGGCGAGATCGGCGGCCACTTCGGCGCCAACCTCGGCACCTGCGAGCTGACCGTCGCCCTGCACAGCCTGCTCGACTCGCCGACGGACAAGATCCTCTGGGATGTCGGGCATCAGGCCTATCCGCACAAGATCCTCACGGGCCGCAAGGAGCGGCTCGACACGATCCGCCAGTACGACGGCCTCGCCCCGTTCTGCTCGGTCTTCGAGTCCGAGCACGACATCATGGGCGCCGGCCACGCCTCGACCTCGATCGGCTACGGGGTTGGGCTGAAGGAGGCGATGCGCAAGGGCATCGGCGAGGACGGCAAGGTCGTCGCGGTGATCGGCGACGGCGCGCTCACGGGTGGTGTCGCGTACGAGGCGCTCCATCAAGCGGGTGGCCTGCAGACGCCGATGGTGATCGTCCTCAACGACAACGGCATGTCGATCTCACCCAACGTCGGCGCCCTCTCCCGTCACTTCCAGCGCGTGCGCCTGAAGCCGGGGCTCTATCAGGCCCGATCCACGACCGAGGAGCGGCTGACCCAGCTGCCGCTCGGCCTCGGCCGGCGGATCGAGCGCCTCGGGCCCGAGGTGAAGGCGGCGATCAAGGCCTACTGGGCGCCCGGCCTTTTCTTCGAGGAACTCGACCTCGCCTACATGGGAGTGATCGACGGCCACGACGTCGCGGCGCTGCGGCAGGCGCTTGCCCAGGCGCTGGAGGCCGACCGGCCGGTGGTCGTCCACATCCACACCGTCAAGGGCAAGGGCTTCGAGCCCGCCGAGGAGGGTGGCCTCGAGGGGATGGAGAAGTGGCACGCCGCCAAGCCGGGCTCGATCGTCGACGGCAAGCCTGCCGAGAAGAAGCCCGTCGTCCCGGTCTCTGAATCCGACTCTCCGGAGAAGATCGAGAAGCTGGAGAAGCCTCCGCCCAAGGCGCCACCGCAGTACACAGCCGTCTTCGCGGACGCGCTCGTCGAGGAGGCAAAGCGGGATCCGCGCGTGATCGGCATCACCGCCGCGATGGCCGGCGGCACCGGCCTCAACAAGCTCCAGGAGGAGCTCCCGGAGCAGTACTACGACGTCGGCATCGCCGAGCAGGACGCCGTCCTCTTCGCCTCCGGTCTCGCCATCCAGGGCGCGAAGCCCGTTTGCGCGATCTACTCCACCTTCCTGCAGCGCGCCTTCGATCAGCTCGTCCACGACGTCTGCCTGCAGAAGCTGAACGTCGTCTTCGCGATGGACCGGGCGGGCCTGGTCGGCGACGACGGCCCCACCCACCACGGGTTCATCGACGTCTCCTACTTCCGCCCGTTGCCGAACGTGGTGGTCATGGCGCCTCGCGACGAAGCGATGCTCGTCCACATGCTGCGTACCTCACTCGCCTACGACGACGGCCCGATCGCGTTCCGCTACCCGCGCGGCGCGGCCGAGGGTGCTCCAATGCCCGACGCGCCGAAGGAGATCGAGATCGGCAGGGGCGAGATGCTGTTGCCCGGAGAGCGCGTCGCGCTGCTCGGCTACGGCTACGGCGTCCAGGTCGGGCTCCGTGCCGCGGAGATCCTCCGCGGCAAGGGCCTCGAGCCGACGGTCGCCGACGCACGCTTCGCCAAGCCGCTGGACGGGGACCTGATCGAGAAGCTCGCAGCCGACCACGATCTGCTGGTCACCATCGAGGAGAACGTTCTTGCGGGCGGCTTTGGCTCCGGAGTGCTGGAGCACGTGGAGGACGCCTTCACCGATGGCTCGGAGCGCGCGCGCGTCCTTCGGGTCGGTCTGCCGGACCGCTACGTGACGCACGGCAAGCCGGCGCTGCTCCGCGAGGAGGTCGGCTTCACTGGCGAGGCGGTCGCCGAGCGGGTGCTCGCAGCCCTGGGCACGCGCGAGACCATCTTCGGATAGGGCTTCGCCATGGACGCGGCGACGGTCGAAGGGATGCTGCGGCAGCACTTCGACAACTCGCGCACCGATCCCGAGAACGCTCACGCCATGTACACGGAGGACGCCGTTCTCGAGTTCCCGCAGTCGGGCGAGCGGTTCACCGGAGTCGAGAACTTCCGCGAATGGCGAAGCAACTACCCGGCGAACACGTTGTTCGAGTTCCAGCGCGTGAGGGGCCGAGGTGACTTCTGGGTCGCCGAGCTGACGGTCACCTACGACGGCGGGCCGCCGAACTTCGGGGTCAGCATCCTGGAGCTCCGCGACGGGCGGATCGCCCGCGAGTCGATCTACGTCACCGAGGCCTTCGAGGCGCCGGAATGGCGCTCTCAGTGGCGAGCTGAGCCGTAGCGGGCGGCCGTCGTTTCACATCGCATTTACGCGGGTAACCTCGCACTTGTCGGCGAAGGCTCTTGCACAGCGCGCCGGGTGGGGGGACAGGGCAGGCAGACCGGACGGATCCGGTCCGCCCCAGCGAACCAAGCCCTGAGGAGAGCGCGCAAGATGGCCTATCTGAGATGTCCCAGCTGCGGTCTGACGATGTTCGACCGCAATCCCCTGACGTCGCC
>DASUPK010000089.1:0-2982 GCA_036276255.1 Solirubrobacterales bacterium | reverse complement strand
GTGATGTCCACGATCGCGCTCGTGAACAGCACGGGCGCGAAGACCACGACGGTCACGGTCTCAGCTGCGCCGGCCGCCGGGCAGACCGCCGGCGGCGAGCAGCCTGCCCAGCTCACGGGCGACGCGCTCGGCGCGCAGCTCTTCGTCTCGGGGAAGCCCGAGACTGGCGCGATCGGCTGCGGGTCGTGCCACACGATGAAGGCCGCGGGCGCCAGCGGGACCATCGGCCCCAACCTCGACAAGGAACTGGGAGCCGATCCAGCCTCGGCCACGCGCGAGTCGATCGTCGACCCCAACAAGGAGATCATCACCGGCTACAGCGCCAACGTGATGCCGACCAACTACGGGACCGCACTGACAAAGCAGGAGCTCGACGCGCTGGTCAGCTACATCTACACCAACACCAACACGAAGGCCAAGGCCAAGCGAGCCTCGGCGAAGACCTCCTCTACCCCGTAGGACCGTCCTTCCACGTCGCCAAACGGACCGCGTGTCCGTGTTCGGCTGGATCGATGTGCAGCATGCTCAGGATCCTGTCGACCAGGATGGTTGGTCAAGACCCGAGCGTCGCCACAAGGATCGCCTTGATCGTGTGGAGGCGGTTCTCCGCCTGGTCGAAGACGATGCTGCTCGGGGACTCGAAGACCTCGTTCGTCACCTCGAGCCCGTCCTCCATGCCGGTCTCCTCGATGATCTGGCCCCCGACAACGGTGCTCTTGTCGTGGAAGGCGGGCAGGCAGTGCATGAACTTCGCGCGCGGGTTTCCGGTCTTCTCCATCGCCGCGCGGTTGACCTGGTACGGCGAGAGCAGGCGTACGCGCTCGTGCCAGACGTCCTTGGGCTCCCCCATCGAGACCCAGACGTCGGTGGAGACGAAGTCCGCACCCGGCAGCGCCTGATCGGGGTCGTCGGTCAACGTGATCCGCGCGCCGCTGGCCCTCGCGCTTTCATGAGCGATCTCCCGCACCTCCTCCGGCGGCCACAGATCCCGCGGGGCGCAGATGCGGACGTCGGAGCCCATGATGGCGCC
The DNA here is from genome assembly GCA_036276255.1 of Solirubrobacterales bacterium. GTDB lineage: Bacteria > Actinomycetota > Thermoleophilia > Solirubrobacterales > 70-9 > DASUPK01. The sequence goes on along the minus strand of DASUPK010000089.1, from coordinate 1,952 downwards.
CATGACGAGTAACGAACGGCCCATGTTGCTGCGCGCGTCGCCCATGTAGCAGTACGAGATCCCGTGGTAGGGCTTGCGGCTCGACTGGCCCATCGTGAGGAAGTCGGCCAGCATCTGTGTCGGGTGCCAATCGTCGGTGAGGCCGTTGTAGACGGGCACGCCGGCATTCGCGGCCAGCTCCTCGGCCTCACTGTGCGCGGCGCCGCGGAACTCGATCCCGTCGTACATCCGGCCCAGCACGCGCGCGGTGTCGGCGATCGACTCCTTGTGTCCCATCTGCGAGCCCGTCGGGTCCAGGTAGGTCACGTGAGCACCCTGGTCGTAGGCCGCCACCTCGAACGCCGAGCGCGTGCGAGTGGAGGTCTTCTCGAAGATCAGGGCGATCTCCTTGCCCGTCAGCCGTGGCACCTCGGTGCCCGCGTACTTCACCGTCTTCATCGATTCGGACAGCCGGAGGAGGAACTCCAGCTCGCCCGCGCTGAAGTCGATCTCCTTGAGGAAGCTGCGGTTGCGCAGGTTGTACACGGCGCCCTTTCCTAATACGCGGGATCTCGCTGCACGGGGCAGGTCATGCAGTGCGACCCGCCGCGTCCGCGGCCCAGCTCGGAGCCCGAGACGGTGATCACCTCGATGCCCTCCTTGCGCAGGCGCGTGTTGGTGTCGACGTTGCGGTCATAGCCGATCACGACGCCCGGCTCCAGGCAGAGCACGTTGTTGCCGTCATCCCACTGCTCGCGCTCACTCTCGAACGGGTCGCCACCCGTAGCGATGACCCGGATCTCGGGGATCGCGAGCGACTGCTCGAGGGCATCGATCACCCCGCCGTCGAAGGGCTCCACGATCGGCAGCTCCGGGTCGTCGCCCGGCCGGATCGACCAGACGCGGGCGCCGTCGACGACCTCCGGGAACAGCGTGACCGCGTCGCGGTCGACCATCGTCATCACGGTGTCGAGGTGCATGTAGTGGCGCGATTGCGGCAGCTTGACCGCCATGACGACACGCGCCGAGCCGGCCTTGAAGAGCTCGCGCGCGATCATCGTCACCGCCTGCGGCGCCGTGCGCTCGCCCATGCCGATCAGGACCGCGCCGTTGCCGACCGGCATCACGTCTCCGCCCTCGACGGTCGCGCGCCCCCAGTCCTGCTCGACGTCGCCATGCCAGACCTTGACCCCGCCGTTCTGCGCGAACATCGGATGGAAGCGGTAGATCGCCTGCATGAACACCGTCTCCGGCCGCCGCGCCGGCTTGGTCATCGGGTTCAGCGTGACGCCGTCGTAGATCCAGCAGGACGGGTCACGCTGGAAGATGAAGTTGGGCAGCGGGGGCAGCAGCATGTCGGCGTCAGTGCTCGAGTCATAGGTCAGTCCCTCGCCCTCGACGAGATCGGCCTTCGTGATGCCGCCGATCAGGAAGTCCGCGACATCCGTGGGTCCCACGGTGTCGGCCCACTCCCGGCGGCTGCGAGCCAGATAGACACCCACATGTCGCTCGTCGAGCACGTGGTCGAGGACCCACTCACGCGCCTCGGAGATCTCGAGCACCTCGACGAGCAGTGACTCCGCGTCGTAGACCTCGACGCCGCGATCGCGCATCACCGAGCAGAACGCGTCGTGCTCCTCCTGGGCGCGCTTGACCCAGATGACGTCGTCGAACAGCAGCTCCTCGGCGTTGGACGGCGTCAGCCGCGTGTGCTCGAGCCCCGGCCTGTGGACGAGCACCTTGCGCAGCGTTCCCACCTCCGAGTCCACTCGCAACGACACGGTGCTCTCAAGCTGCTGACTCATGGCTCTTGCTCCTTGCTCCGTAATCCAGTTCCGGACCGATCTGGCCCTCGGCCTCCGAGCCGAGCACGTCGAGCGGGTACGGCGCCGTGTCGGTATAGGCGTCGCTCATCAGGGCCAGCAGGCCCACCTGAGGCCGTTGCCGTGCGGCACGACGAGCTGGTGAGTCGA